>DBQS01000022.1 GCA_002305355.1 Patescibacteria group bacterium UBA1388 | reverse complement strand
GCCTTTGCCGGGGTTTAAAGAACCTCAGCCGTTGGTATATATGGAAATTTACCCTACAGACCAAGCTGAGTTTCCCAATCTTCAAGACTCAATGAGCAAGCTAGTCCTTCGTGACGCAGCCATCGATTATATTGGTACTTATTCCCAAGCTTTGGGAAGCGGTTTGCAAGTTGGTTTCTTGGGTATTTTACACGCAGAAATTGTTTTGGAAAGATTGAAGCGGGAGTTTAACTTAAATTTAATTGCCACTGCTCCGTCTGTAGTGTATCAAGTGACCACTAGGTCTGGTCAGAAAATTGCTGTTCATACTCCAACTAGTATGCCTGATCCTGGAGAAATTGTGATGATCGAAGAGCCAGTTGCAACCTTGCATATCTTTACACCAGAAAAATATGTGGGAGTGTTGCTCCAGCTTTGTCGTGACAGAAGAGGTCAGATTGTGAGTAGTTTGCCGTTTGGTGACTTAATAGAGCTAGTTTGTCAAATTCCATTGGCAGAATTAATTACTGATTTTCACGATACGGTGAAGTCACTATCCTCAGGTTTTGCTTCGATTGAGTATCATGTTACGGGCAGTCAACCAGTCGATGCAGTCACTGTCACAATTTTGTTGAATCATGAACCTGTATCTGCTTTAAGTTTTGTGGCCGTGAGAGACAAAGCAGAGCATCAAGCTCGAAAGATGGTAGAAAAGTTGGCAGAAATAGTACCCCGACAAATGTTTGAAGTTCCTATTCAAGCAGCAATTGGAGGAAACATTATTGCTCGTGCTACGCTCAAAGCATATCGAAAAGACGTGACTGCTAAGCTATATGGTGGGGATGTGAGCCGAAGAAAAAAACTGCTTGCTAAGCAGGCCAAGGGCAAGAAGTGGCGGAAACAATTTGGGAAAGTTGAACTTGATCAAGATACGTTTATTCGTTTGCTTCGTCAGTCCTAGTGAATTTGGATAAGCTAGTTTCTAGCTAGATTTATTCAAGTTTTTTAGATTTTGCTGTTTTATAACACGTGCGCCTGGTATAATATGGTGGTATGCCAGAAATTTTTAGTGGCTCTGATCTGAAATCGACAAAGCAAACAAACCAGTCTGATGAAAACCATACTGATGTAAACGCAACCACTTTTGATCAATCAGATAATTCAAGCAGTGCAGACCAAGGTGATGACATCAAGAGTATCGATCATCAGCGTCAAATATTAAGAGGGGTTCGAACGAAAAGGGGTTTTCGGCGCGGAGCACACCGGACTGAAGTTGACAGCCAGTTTTTATCGAAAGATGGAGAAGAAAAACATCGCAAACGATCGGTTGAAGATTATTCTGAAGTGATTGGACGCCGATCATCTACGCGTAATCCAATCGCTGCTTTTGCTCCCAAACCATTTCGAACGAAATTTTCCACTCAAGGCAAAGAAGAGGAGATTATTTTAGTATTACGCAAGCATCCCATTACGCAAGTGAAATGGTTATTAATCGCTTTCACATTATCATTAGCACCATTTTTATTTGGTAGCATTGATCTTTTAGGATTTTTGCCTGGTAATTACCAATTTGCAGGTTTGATTTTATGGTATTTAATGTTGACGGGTTTTGTATTAGAGTCATTTCTAACCTGGTTTTTTAATGTATATATTATTACTGATGAGCGGATTATCGATGTTGATTTTTTGTCGCTGATTTATCGTAACATTTCCACAGCTAAAATCGACAACATTGAAGACGTAACCGCAACGACGGGTGGTGCGTTAAAAGCCCTTTTTAACTTTGGTACAGTTTCAATTCAAACTGCGGCTGAAAAAAGAGAGTTTGAGTTTGAAGATGTACCACGTCCTGCTCAAGTAACCAAGTTAATCAATGAGCTTATACTTGAAGAGGAAAGAGAAAAAATTGAGGGCAGAGTGAGTTAAATTATATGTTATTTCAACAACTAATTACCCAAAACACAGATCCTCTCCACACTTTTGGTGGTAATTTTGATGAAAATGCTTTGCTGGTAGGAGTTTTTAAACTTTTATTTATCGCGATTACACTTTTTTACGTTGTGTTTTCTGTGATTGTGATTCGGCAGGTGCAGATCATGAAAAATACACTCATTACCCCCTTTTCTCCAGTGTTACTTGTTGTTGGCTTCATTCACTTCTTACTTGCAGTTGGTGCATTATTATTATTCTTTGTGATTTTGTAATAGAGTCTTTTTATACGTATTTAAAGCACTTTTTCTTAAAAAGAATTGATTTGTGGTGCTGTGTTAGAATACAGCTGCATGGAAGAGGTGCTCAGAGTCACCCCAGTTGTTGGCTTGCCGCAGTTCGCTGGTTGGTCTCAAGTAGTTGAGCGCCGGTTGGATGGTAACCGCAATGTTGTTGTATGCCTGGCGGTTGAAGGTGAGAATGCGGGCAACATTGGTCGAGAAATGATTGACCATATCGTGCATCAGCCCCCCCGATCCGCACAAGGTTTATTTCAAGTTTCTGAAGAGTTAGTTGCCAAGGCGAATCATTTACAGTGCAAAGTTGCATTTAGTTTAGGGTTTTTTAGAAGATTAAGGGTAACTTTAGTCACTCACCGATCAAGTATCATTTTGCATCGGGATTTGAAGGTTGGCTCAATTTTACAAACAGGCAACGAGCTGGGGTTGGTGGAAGGAAAATTTCGTATTGACGATACTTTTGTCTTTGCTACTCGACAAGCGGAACAATATTTGTCAGAAATCGAGCTAAATTTTGGCAAAGGTTACGATGCCGATAGCGTCATTACTTCGATTGTTCCCGCACTACACGCCATGGATGATTCATCTAAAAGTGCTCTGGCATTTATTTCTGTGCAAGCACCTCGAGAGCAAGATCGGCCAGTAAAAAGTGAATTATTATCAGTGGATATTGCCGCTCATTCTGAGGGTGAAAATATTGTTGATATTAAAGCAGTTCCTGCAAAACAAGGTGATGCGAAGGCAGCCGCACAAAATAAACAGCTAGCCCCGTCTGCTCAGCATTTTGCAACAACCCCCGCTGACATACCTGATAATATTCTGAAAAAAGCTGACAATGATACGCTTGATTCAGCTTCACCGGTCCGAGCTTCGGGACCAAGTAAATTTAGCTCAACAATCTTAGGTTTGAAATCAAAAACTAGTGGATTTATTTCAAGTATCTGGCTAAGGATCAAGTTGCTATTGAATTTAACAAAACGTGTCTTTTCCTCCAAAACTTATGTGGACAAATCTAATCCAACCCAACTTCGTAAAAAAATAGTTTTGGGATTGTTGCTCTTTTTACTGTTCGCTGCCTTGATCGGATTTTTTGTGTTTCGTTCACAAGTGAGACAAGATCAAACTGTCGCGATTATTAATCCCATCCAAACACAAATTGAGGAACTTGAAAATTTAGCTAATTCTGATCCAGTTAAGGCTAGGCAAGAAATGTCGGACTTAATCGAACAAATCAAAACTCGTATCCTGGCTGCTGAGGAATCTGGTGATGGTTGGCTAAGTCAAGAGCTGGGACATATTCAAAATCAGGCCGAAATGGCACTCGAAAGTATTTCTGGTATAGATGAAATTCAAGAATTGCCAGTTTTTTTTGATTTGCGACTAGTTGATTCAGATTTTATTGCCACTACCACCCAGCGCGTGGGTGATTACTTATTGGCAGTTGATGCAGAACAAAAGATTTTGCTGAGTTTAAACTTAGATGATAAACAAACTCAAGTTAACCAACTTTCAGATTTGGAAAATGTTAAAGCAGTCGCTCCAGATTTAGGTAGTCAAAATCCTCAGGCTTTTTTGTTGGCCAATGGAATTCACCGTATTTCAGTTGATAATGTGAGTCAACCTGAGGAAATTAAACCAGCGGGTGATTCAAATAATGCGGCAACGCTAATTGGCTCATTTGCGTCGTATATTTATGTTTTCAATCCAGAGAAGAGAAATATATATCGCTATGCTGCAGAGGGTGATGGCTATTCTGATCCCATTGGTTGGTTGGTCGAGCCACTCGGATTATCATTTGAGGAAGTGTCGTCTTGGGCAATAGACGGTGAAATCTGGCTCACTTCTCAGGCTGGAGAAATTAAAAGATTCAGAAGTGGGCGTGTGGTTGATTTTGAACCCACTGGCTTGGAGCAGCCATTTTCAGAATCGCTTCAAATTGTGACGTCTGAAGCAATGGAAAATTTATACATCATGGAAACTGCCAAAAACAGAGTAGTTGTTCTTTCCAAAGACGGTCAATTTTTAAGGGAAGTCAGCAATCAGTCAATTGGAGCAGCTACGTCCTTTGTTGTGAATGCCGCAGAAGATAAAGCCTTTTTAACTAGCGGTTCAACCGTTTTTTCTCTGGATCTTTAATTATGTGCGGATTGATTTGCAAAATCGATTAATTTTCAGAACTTGCATAACCATCATCATTGGTTGCGATTTCGATCTTAATTAAGGAGTAGGGTGAGTTTTTGATTAAACCTATTTTGGAGCGGAGGTGATCTTTGCAGTATAAGTGACAACCAATTACTGCCTGGTATACTATTCACATGATATTGATTCAAAACAAAAAAGCTAGTTTTGATTATGATATTGAAAAAACATATCAGGCTGGTGTGGTGTTGACAGGTCCTGAAGTTAAAAGCTTACGTCTCAAACATGCTAGTTTGGCCGGTAGTTATGTGCAAATTCAGTCTGGTGAGGTAGTGTTGTTGAATGCCCAAATCAACCCTTATGCATATGCAGACAACCATGATTATGAACCCAGAAGAACAAGAAAATTATTATTGAGCAAAAAAGAAATTTTACAATTGGATGACCTACATAAAAATGGTAAGCGAGCGTTGGTGCCATTGGCTATTGAACTGCAAGGTAACTTGATTAAGGTGAAAATTGGTGTGGGTAGAGGTCTAAAAAAATTTGATAAGAGAGAAAAAATTAAAAAAAGAGATCAGGAGCGGCAAATTCGAAGGCAAATGAAACGTGTTCGTCAGTAAGAGATTGGGAGCGCAAATACAAAGTTGATAGGCATGAAAATATTTATCGGTTGTTACGAAGGAGAGCAGATTTGGACAGAGAAAATTTTCATAATCAGCTAGTAATCTATATTAGTCTGTTAAGTAGCTTATATTTGCTTCAATATTGATCATTCCAAGTGCAGTCAATTTAAAAACTGTCAAAAAATTGCCCCTCGACTTGTGGGGTAGTTTCTTGGTTTAATAGGATCAGCAGTTAATATAGGAGAATGACTATGCCCAAAAGAGTATTCTGGCCAGTATCATTGATTATCATGGGGCTTGTTTTTTTAGCGTCTAATTTGAGTTTGTTACCCCGTGAATTTTGGAATCTCTGGCCGCTAATGTTAATCATTATTGGTTTGGGAGGCTTGCTCACCTCTGACCGTGAAGAATGGATGGAGGAGCCAAAGCCTTCGTCAAAAAAAACCACTTCGAAATCAACGAAATCAAAATCAAGAACAAGAAAATCTACCAAGAAGAAATAAATATTTTCTTGATAGAAATTTGCTGCTTGTCAATTTGCAACTGTTAAGGCATGCTGCTTTTTGCAGGATTGGAGTGTACTTCGGAGGAAGTTATGTCACGAACTTTTCACATTGCTATCGATGGTCCAGTTGCTGCAGGTAAAGGAACTGTATCGAGGTTGGTCGCCGATCGGTTGGGGTTTTTGTATGTAGATACAGGGGCAATGTATAGGGTGGCGGCTTTGCTTGGTATTAAGGCGGGTGTGGATTTGCAAGATGAATCTACATTAGTCAAATTGGTTGGTGATGCCAATATTGAAATGAGAAATCCTACTTCTCAAGAGAAAGACGGGAGATTAACAACGGTGCTCGTCGATGATGAGGATGTCTCTTGGGAAATCCGGACAGAAAAAGTTGGGCAGGGAGCATCTATTGTTGCTGCTCATCCAAAAATAAGACAAGTATTAGTGAAAAAACAACAGCAGATTGCAGCTAACCAAAATGTGATCATGGAGGGACGTGATATTACCCATAAGGTTCTACCTCAGGCTCAGTTGAAAATTTATTTAACTGGTGGTGAAACAATCAGGGCGAAACGAAGACATTTGCAACTTTTAACTAAAGGCCAGGACGTAAGTTTTGAGGAGGTATTTACACAATTGCTGGAGCGCGATCAGCGTGACATGAATAGGAAAACAGACCCTCTCAAGATTATTCCGGAAGATTGGGTGATTGATTCGAGTGATTTTTTAATTGAACAGGTAGTAGAATTAATAGTAGGCAAAGCTCGAGTGATGATGGGTGATTAACAAATTGAAATAAAGCATGACTGCAGCTGCTTATAAACCAAGTAAAACTGAATTAAGTTCTTCTATCAGAGAGCTCACCGATACAATTGAAGCAAGAAAAGAAAAAAAATTTCAACAGCGAACAGAACGTCAACAACAGAAGAAAGCCAAGGCAAAAAAAGATAAAATAGAAAGATTGGTAGCTCCGATTATTTTGTTACTCACTGTACTGTTGTCCTTAATTGCCATGTGGATTGGCAAGTGACATTTTTAAGCATTTATTAAGATTTGATTCCAAAAATTATGTTGATATTGCATTTGTAATGCATGGAAAAACATGTCAGTTACGTCTGTTAAGAACTAAATCTTGATTTTCAATTTGAATGGCGGTGGGTTGGTCGGATTTGCTTGGGTCTGAAGGATGGGCCAGATGACATGCTTTGGAGGGTTGCGTGCCCATTACATAGGGTTCTTCGGAGATTTTAGGACAACCGCTGCAAGGTAGTGTGCCGGTAGTAATGCATGTGGCCACATTTACAATACCTTTGGGCATAGCAAATTGATGAGGAGTATTTTCATCAAGTATTGATCTCATGATTTGATTCCAAATGGGAGATGCCCCAGTCACACCGGAAGCAACATAGCTCATAGAAGTGTTGTCATTATTACCCACCCAAACAGCAACTACTCGGTCTGAAGTATACCCAATTGTCCAATTATCTCGCAAATTGTTGGTGGTGCCAGTTTTCACAGCCACTTGTTGACCAGGAATATATAGCGTTGATTGAGGTCCAAAGGCTGGCGTGCGCGCCTTGTTGTCTGAAAGAATATCACTGATTAAATAAGCGGTTTTAGAGTCAATTGTCTTCGTTCGAAAACAACCAATACCATCCAGCACGCAACTGTTATGATACAAAATTTCTCCTTTGTAATTTTTAATTTCTAAAATGGGATTAATTTCCGTGGTGTAACCTGCATTAGCAAAAGTACCGTAGACCTTTACCATATCAATCATTTTTACTTCACCGCCACCCAGCGTAAGCGACAGTCCAAAGCGAGAACGATCTTGCCAAGTAGTAATACCCATTTTTTGTGCTTGGTCAATCATTTGATTGATGCCAACTTGATTAAGTGTTTTAACAGCTGGCACGTTGTAAGATGAAGCAAGCGCCTCTTTGAGGGTCACGTTGCCATGAAACTTGCCGTCATAATTTTGAGGGCTGTAGGGAGGAGAGCCTGCGATGGAGTAGGTGATAGGCTGATCTTGGATGATAGTCGAGACGGTCGCACCCTTTTCCAGTGCAGTGGCATATGTAATTGGTTTAATCGAACTTCCTGGTTGTCTCTCTCTTATCGTAACGTTGACTTGGCCATCATTGTCAAAATCAAAATAATCTCTACTTCCAACCATAGCCAAGACCTCACCAGTCTTCGGATTAGTAATAAGGGCTGCGCCATTGGAGATGCGCAAGTTTCTAAGTCGATCAATTTCGTCGGTAACAATTTGTTGGGTTTGTTGTTGTAAGTTTAAGTCGAGGGTGGTGGTAATTTCCAAACCACCTCTCAACAATAATTCCTCGCCATACTTATCGGCTAGGATTTGTTTAACATACATCACGAAGTGTGGAGCTTGAATATCGATCACGTTGTTGGCGAATTTAAGTGAAGCACGTCTTGCCTCATCGGCGCGTGATTGTGTGATATATCCATCCTCAACCATTCTTCGTAAGACTTCAATTTGTCTGTCTTTGGCTAATTCGGGGTTTGAGCCGAATGGAGAGTACACTGAGGGCGCTGCTGGCAAGCCTGCCAGCAGCGCACTTTCTGCGAGCGATAGTTCAGCAGCAGGTTTGTTAAAATAACGATAGGCTGCTTCTTCAACACCGTAAGTTGATCCCCCATACGCGACTTGATTTAAATACATTTCTAAAATTTCTTGTTTAGAATAATTTGTTTCAACCAACACAGCCAATAAAATTTCACGCAATTTTCGCTCGATAGTTTTTTCTGAAGTAAGTAA
>DBQS01000038.1 GCA_002305355.1 Patescibacteria group bacterium UBA1388 | reverse complement strand
TAGCGTTTAGGGGAGGAGGCTATAGAATTTGGTAGCACTGGAGCACAGGACAGAGAGTAATTGAATCCAATCAAGCAGTAATTATGGAGCCAGGAAGCGCTTGATTTTAGCAGTCATCTCTAAATTATTTTTGTGGCGGTGGGGATGCTGCCAGTCTCTGAGGATGTAGTAAACTAACATCCCTCCACCAAGTATTAACACTCCAAAACCTGCCCAAGCGACTCTTTGAGGCCAATAGAAGATGTAGACATCATATTCGCAATCAGGATTATTCTCTGAAGATTGAGCACCACAGGGTATCGCCCAAGCATTTGCCCAGCCATTGTAGCGGTAATGATCGACTACACGCAGTTGCCACCAGTTGGCATCGGCAGGTCGAGCCAAAGCGATCCAGGCCGGATCGTAAGATTGATCAAGCGTCACAAAGCATTTTGGACCGCTGCACTGAGTGAGTAGAGTGATCAACGATTGATTCGACCGATTTTCCAAGACAGTCAGTTGGTTTAATTGACTAAGCCCCTCATCTCCTACTCTTACTCTGATGATTTTACTCTGAGCCAACTGGCTGAGTGGTAAGAAGCCCACTTCCATTTGGTCTAGTTCTGATTCAACTTCCTGGCCATGTGAGCGCACTTCCCAGGTGACTATGGTTGGTACCACTTCCACCTGTGAAAGCTCGTGCAAAGCAAGGGATGTATCAAAATAACTCTCTGCAAACACCGCGTCGTCGATGAGAGCACTGCCGCGATGAATAAAAAACTTCAAACCTCTGCCATATAGGTTGCCTCCAGCAAGGTGGAATACATAGTCAACATTGGTGCCAATGTTTTTCAAAGTTACCCCATTACAATTTACCCCATAACCACTGGCGGTATAGATGATATTTTGTGTTAATAAATTTTGATGAGTGCTAATTTCTCCACGAATTGGTTGGCCGCAGTTGCTGGACTCTTCTTCCATTGGATCCACAAGCAAAACTGGAAAATATGTAGTCACCATAAGTTGGTCAACTGGGGCGAGGGGCAATTGATGTGTTAGCCAGAATGAAGAAGGTATGTTGATACCACCCAAGCTAGCTATTTCCAGTTGTGTGCCGTCAATTTCACCGCCACTGGTGCGAGGAATGCCAGCTGGATTGGTGACAACTCCGACCTTTATTTCACTGTCACCTGGATTAAGTTCGATTGTTCTATGAAGTGTTTGATGGTTGGCTAAAACTACTGCCCGACCATTAATGATAATCATCATTTCCTGACCATCATTGACTTCGACAAGAAATGATTGATCTGCTATGCCAGGTAAGCTGACCTTCTTAGCACCAATCAGCAGTTCAGTCTTGGGAAAATCAAAAGTAACTAAGTTATTTTGGCGACTAAGTGCTACTGGAATAGCTTGATTTTGCCATCCAGGAATCTCAAGCACAGACTGACTATTTTTTTCAAGGGAAACACTGTTATTATAGCTCACACTATCATTTGTAAATTTTAGACCAGTAATTTCTTTTCTATTCAGCTCTTCGAAAGGAAAAATAATTGCTGCAGGATCAGTTTCGATGTAATTACCATATTCTGCATAAATTGGATCAACTACTGTTCTGGTAGCTGGAGCTGAAATCTCGATAAACTCAGTTGGCGCAGACACCAACCCTGGAATCGGATGTTGATCAAGCCGATACAAACTTAAAAAGTCATCTTGCCAAACTAGTGTAAACCCAGCCTGTTGTGCTAGTTGGTGTTGTAAAGGAAAATTAATTTGTTGATTAGGCTCAATCCTGGTTTCGTCAATCAAGATTAAGTCAACTCCATATTGTCGAGTCACATTTGTAAACAACTCTGTATCTTGACTGTCCAAGGCAAACTTCAGTTGATGATAAAAGAAGTCTGAAGTTTCTATCCACCGATCAGTGTCACGGTGCAGGACTGGTTGAGGCATGCCAAAGAAGTAAAAACCCATACCTTGATAGCCATTATCTGTTCCCAAAAATTGCCAGTCATAATACTCCCAACCAGCGTGGTTGGTTTGAGGTAATGGCAAGATGCGTAAGCTTTGGTCTTGAGTTTTCAAATAGTTAAATAATTCTTGATATTGTTCTGGGATTTGAGTTTGCAAGCGATCATTTATGAAATGTCCTTGAAAAGATGGCCAGGCGGAGTAAATAATTGCGCCAATAGTCAGCGCGGTCAGACTTATTTTCAAGCTCTTCACCAGCTGTTTATGTGAAAAATTGTCAATTTTAGACAGCAAAAACTCAATACTACTGATAAAAAGTAATACTGATACTACTGAGAAAATAATTGATAACTTAGTAAACGGATTGCGGAAGATCTCGGTGAATGTTTCTGAATATTTATAAAGTAAGTCATAGAACCAACTGGTGGGTAAGAAGCCCATCCAAATAAAGCTAGCGCAGGCCAGATAGGTGAGAATCACCGCCCAGCGATAACTACCTTTGCGTTTGTCCCAGGCAGTAGTAAATATGCCCATGAGCGTTAACAGGGTGATGCTACTCAGAATAACAATCACAACAGGTTGCTCTAGATGTGATTGCCACTCATCAAAAATAAAGACGTGTTTTCCTTCAGAAAATGAGTAGTCTTTCCAGTTGAATAGATACTGTTTATTTTGTAAAAAGTTAGACAGAAATCCCGCCTCGCGGATACTTGAGATAGACTCAGTTGCAAAAACTTGGTTGTCATGACTTTCTTGTACGTAATGAGCATTTTGTAAAGTGTAGTAAATATTGGGAGCAATCCAGTAGAAATTAGCTGCTAGCGTTAATAATCCGACGAGTACCGCGGTCTTAATAGCTTTGGCCCATCCCCTTGGCAGATTCAGAAAATAGACATAAACCAGTGAAAACAGAGTAGCCAAGTAAAAATTGGTAGGAGTGTGAGCACTTGGTGCCAACAGGAGTTGCACACCCATGAAGAGCAACAATGTTTTTGCTGTGATTGGTTTAGCAAAACGATGTAGGGTTAGCAATAACAATGGTAAATACGCGAACTGTACCACAAACATTTCAAAGGCAATGTAGAACTGCTGCAGGGTAAGGATGTGGAGTAAATAGAGAATACTACCCAAGGCGGCTAGCCATTTTTTTTGCCAATCAGCTGTTTTGTTTAGCCAAATCTTCACAAGATAGTAGTACATGGTGATACCACCAGTCAGATACATCAGGAAGATAAAAGTAATGCGGACGAGGTTGGTTGGCAATAGAGCAGAAAGTAGCCAGAGAATAGGCAAACGCGGAATTTCGGCCATGTGGGCCAAGTTCATGGGCGCCCCGAGGCCTTGATGTTCTAGCCAAGCTCCACCCCAAACTTGCTTGGTGTAGCGCCACAGATCTAGCTCACCATTGAGATTATCCCAACCGGTGTAGGTGCTGTAAAGCTGGATATTGGCGATGGCGATGATGACGCCAATCAGCACAACTGCCAATAATGGCAGATTTGCCTTGAGCCAAGCAAGTAGCTGTTTCATACATATTTTTATCTTTAAATGTTGTGGTTTTCAAAATAAACAAGCTAGGCTTATTTGCTTTGAAAACCCAGGCATACAGGGTTTTTGTGTGTGTAAATTGTGGAGAGAGGTGGCAGGCCTCTCTCCGGTTGGTGGACCCCGCCTGCCCGGGGTTGGGTGAGGTCTACTGGACGTTAGTGCTGACCAGTACCCACCCGCCAGCGACCGTGTGCGACAGGACCGAATAGGCCCCGTCATTTGTATCGAAGAGAAACAACCCGACGGTTGAACACCCGTCGGATCCACCCCCACAATTTTCACTCGTGTGAGCGTTGACAACCTCTTCGATTTGCTGGACTTCAGAACGGAATGCCCCGGCTTCAGTTGGCACGGGGTAACGTGAAACCAGTGTTGCTCCCGGGTCGTAACCCGAGAACACGACAAACCGGTTGTCGTCGTTGTTGTCGGCGGGTGCCCCGTTGGGACACCGCAACAACGCAATCCAGCCGTGATTCTCACGTCGGGGCAGGGTGAACGAGCGATCGCCCACCACTACGGTTGCCGTAGCGGTGGAGAACTGCAAGTAACCGCCCTCGGAACAGAGGCCAGTTGCTGTCGGAGAAGTCAAGCTGAACTGCGTGTCGGGGTTAACCGGCACGCAACTGCGGTTTTCGCCGCAGTCATCCGTGTTTTCGGCGTTGATCACACCGGGGTCT
>DBQS01000026.1:392-8660 GCA_002305355.1 Patescibacteria group bacterium UBA1388 | reverse complement strand
AGCTGACTACCGCCAAGCCATTCAAATCGATCCCAACTTCTATTACAGTTACAACTCACTCATTGCCCTTTACTTCAGTCAAGAAAAATATCAAGAAGCGCTCAAAGAAATTTTAGGTGCTCAAAACCAATTCCCAAATTCCACTGATTACAAGTTGATGGAAGTTGAAGTCTTGCTCAAAGACAACCGTTTTGAAGAAGCTAGCGAAAAAATTAAAAAGTATCAATTAGAGATTACTGATCAGCAAATTCAAAGTCTTCTGCAGTCTTGGCTAATCCAAGCACAAGCCATTCAACAAGATCAAAAGTAGTTTACGCTACCGTTTATCCAAGCTGGGCGCAGTACAATCATGATGCGTGTCATTTTTATTATCTCTAATCAAAGAAATCCTTTTTCCCAAAAGATGTGGTTCGTGCGGCAAAATTGGCAGTTTTTTGTGTGCTGAATGTTATAACCAACTGGTATTTTTATCAGAACCAGTTTATATCTCTCTTAAAAAAAATCATCTCAGTCAGGTAATCGCGGCTGCGGAATTAACGACTGAAATGCGTTCAATTATCCACACTCTCAAATATCAAAGTGTGAAAGAAATCGGCATTACGCTTGCTCACCTTCTCTACTTCACCACCAACATCCCAAAGACTGATCTGATTACTTGTGTTCCACTGCATCCAATTCGTCTCCAAGAAAGGGGATTTAACCAAGCAGCAGTAATTGCTCAAGAGCTGGCCAGGCTGACTCAGGTCCGGTTTGTTGATACATTACAAAGGGTTGTTAACTCGACTCATCAGGCTAGTTTAGGCTCCAAATCAGCACGTTTGCATCATTTGGATAATCATTTTCGCCTGTCAATCGAACCTAATCAAATTGCCAATCGATCCATCTTATTGGTCGATGATGTTTGTACGACAGGTTCAACTCTCAATGAATGTGCCAAAGTGCTGAAAACAAACGGCGCAGCATCAGTCATTGGGTGTACAATCGCCCATGGAGTGTAATCATGTCAATCTCAACAGAAATATCTTCAATCTCCCTTGAAGAATCATGGCAAAAAATTGTCGATGCCGATCCTCTTGCCTTAGACAAACTGCGCAATCTTGGAGCTGACCTTACTCAAATGAATGTCGACGTCAGACCCCCACAAGCACAGAGTAGACGATACTCAGAAATGTTAATGATTGTCATTTTACATGTGAACGAAATCCTCTCATCAAGAAAAATTAAAGACGACAAAGGTAACTACTTAAGATTAAATGAATTAAAATCTCAAGCCAATAAATGTAGAGAGCAATTAAACGAGCTAGATCCGGCAGACGATGAAAGCCTATCACGATTGATATATTGGGCAAAATATATTGAAGACGAAGTGAATCAGCGAGCAGCAATCATTGCCCATCTAGAAAAAAGGAGTGACCATTCCAGTTTGATGAAAAGAATTAAGAGTTTTTTCTCTTAAATCGGCTTGACTTTAATCCCATAATAATCTAAAATGAATTTCCTTTTGGGGATGTATTGCTTTGACGTGATACGCTCGTTAACATCTGCAGACCGTCTTTGAATTATCAGACGTAAAACAAGTTCAAAACATAGCTGCAAAAAATATTTTCAGCAAAGCACGCGCCTATGTAGCTGACATGTTCAGCCCTGTCGCTGCTCCAAATTACGCTTTCGCGTAACGAGGCATTCGTTCATCATTCTCACTAGTGATGAGGTTCGGGTGTAAACCTGAGCTAGTGTGACAACTTGATTGTCCGTATCCAATCGAGAATAAGATATTTGATGCGGAGGGTGACAGCCCAGTTTGTTTGTTTGACTGTTGTCACCATCAACTCAAAAACAATCTATGTCTGTAGATGGTGTTAGTGCTGCTATTGCGGACAGGGGTTCACTACCCCTCATCTCCACACGAGTGTTTTGATTAATCTGTGATTATTGAAAAAATCAGCCGGTTTTTTTAGACATTTTGCGTCGTACAAAACGTGCACCAAACATGATTGGCCACCAGATCAGCGAATAAAGAATGGTGTAAATCACCAATAGGCCAATATACATTGCAGCCACGGACATCGAATTAAAAATTGACCACACCGTGTTAGCCCACGAACTTCTCCAAGTTGGTACAAAGTACTCTTCATTATTAGCTACGCTGACACTAATGGTAGCGTAAGCAATTTTCTGATCTAAATTTTGCTGGTTTTGCTTAATTGAGTCAATTTGCCTTTCAAGTCTAGAAATCTCCAATTCATATCTTCTTTTTTCGGCGTCAGTGGCGGCGTTTTCATGATTGAGTTCTGCTTCCAGCAATTGATCTTGAAGTTTTTGCAACTGCTCATCGATAGCTACCACCTCACCAGTCACGTCATGCGCGCTCACTGTTTGATAAACAACTTTCTGCACATTCTGACCCAGTTGTTGATTAACCTCATCAAATTTATCCATCGGCACGCGCGCATCTAAATAGCCATAGCTTATGGGTTTGGCAAACAAACCTTGACCTGCTTGCGTACCCTGACTGTAACTCAATACTCTCCCCGCCACACTTTCAATAAAATCCTTATTGCGAGCAAGATACGCGCCAACATCACTCACTACTACTGACTGGGAGGCAAACATTTCTTCTGCGCGCTGATCGACATCCAACGCATCATCACGATTGTAAATAGGAGGCATAGGGTAGTATTCAGAGATCATACCTGAATCTTGAGCCATGCCAACCTCATCCTCCATCATCATTTTATTCACAGGCATCGAGCTTTGGGCTGAAAGATCTTCCGGATACGCTCCCTGAATGTTAGTTGTCGAAAAATCAGTCGCAGGCATATTCCAACCACCCCTCAATATTGGCTTTGGGTAGTGCCCTCCATATACAGATACTTGAAAAAATAAAGTTATCAGAGCAGACAAAAAGGCTGCCCCTAATACCAATAGGAAAAGTTTTAGTTTTGGGGTCATGGCACCATTCTAGCACGACAGAGCATGCAGAATCCAATTTCAGTGCCAACACACAAATCACATCCTATTCCTGAACGTTTGCATCAGGTATCGTGACTCTCCATGCTGCGCAAATATTCCATCACTCTTGAGGTATAAACCTCTCTTGGTTTACTACCGTCTGGGGGTCCGACCATCCCCGCCGCGTGTAATTGGTCAAGAATTCTTGCTGCGCGATTATAACCCACTGAAAAACGCCGCTGGATCATCGACGATGAACCTTTTCCCTCTGCAGCCACAAATTGGGCAGATTCCAAAAAAAGTGCATCGCGTTCTTCGTCGGTGGTAGCTACACCTCCCGTACTATCAGCTTTCACTTTATATTTTGTAGTAATTTCTTCCTCATAATGCGGCTTCTGACCTTGATCTTTAATAAATTGGATTAAGTCATTAATTTCTTGATCGGAAACAAAAGTACCTTGAATACGAGAAGGCTTTGCTTGTTCAGGAGACAAGAATAGCATGTCACCTCGACCTAACAATTTTTCAGCACCCGGTGTATCCAATATTACCCTTGAATCAGTCATCGATGAAACATTAAACGCAATTCTTGCTGGAATATTAGCTTTAATCAAACCTGTTAAAACATCCACTGATGGTCTTTGGGTGGCAAGCAAAAGATGAATTCCTACCGCACGAGCCATTTGTGCAATACGAGTCACGCTTTCTTCTACTTCCGCCGGAGCAAACAACATGATATCTGCCAACTCATCTATCACAATCACGATGTGTGGCATCGCAGCAATACCGGCAAGTTCATTGTAACCCTGAATATTCTTAACTCCAGCGGCTGCCAATAATTTGTAACGTTCATCCATCTCATTAGTTGCCCATTTCAGAGCTGAGATTACTTTTTTAGGATCAACAATTACAGGTACTAACAAATGGGGAATATCATTGTAACCAGTCAATTCAACACGCTTGGGATCAACCAAAATAAATTTTACCTCGGCGGGGCTAGCTCTAAATAATACCGAACACATAAAACTATTAATTGCCACCGATTTACCAGACCCTGTCGAGCCGGCAATCAAAACGTGTGGCATACGGGTTAAATCCATCACCACCGGCTGACCAGCAACATTAATACCGAGTGACATTGCCAGTTTGCTGGGATGCTTTTTCATAAGCGGTGAAGACAACATCTTTCTCAATGTGACATACTCGGCTGAATGGTTTGGTACTTCAACACCAACCAGTGAGCGACCAGGTATGGGCGCCTCAATTCTAATTTGACCGGTAGGAGCTGCTAAAGCCAGCGCTAAATCAGTTGACAAACCGGTAATCTTTGATAATTTCGTCCCCTTTCGTGTAATTTCAAGTGCGTACTGAGTCACCGATGGGCCATAATTGACTTCCGCAACTCGCGCACTGATGCCGAATGATTCTAAAGTATGCTCAATTGTGGCCGCATTTTGATTTACATCTCCCCTGTCTGCTTTGCCACCATCCGATTCCTTTAACAAAGCGAGCGGCGGATAATCCCAAATCAAGCGTTCCTTATTCGTCATAGAACCAGGCCTAATTTCTTCACCTTCAACTTCAGTTTGAGTCGGAGCACTTGGTATCACGGCCGTTCCATCATTATCATCTACTAGATCGTTTTCAACTTCATTGATATCAAAACCTTTATCTTTCTTAAAAGGCAATGATAACTTTGGTAACCACATTCCTTTCGCTTGTTCGCTAGCCCCTTCTTTCTCCTCAGCCTTAATATCTTTCTTCTCTCTTTTAAAGAGTTTACTTAACCATTCTAAGATTTCCCCCATAGAGTAATCAGAAATAATCATGACCCCAATCAAAGCAAGCGCAGAAAAAACTACAATTGCTCCTAAATCGGTTACTAATTGTTTTAAATTGGAGTAAGTATTCTGCCCGACCTGGCCGGTACGAAACAAACCAAGCGTACCAAACATTATCAACAACGTCCCCAATAAAATACTTGGTTTAGACCAACGCCATTTCGTTCTGAACATAATCATGCCTGAAGCAATAAACACGAAGGGCAAGAAAAGCACAGATAAACCCAAATAGTCTCTTAACCAGGTGTGAATCGCTGTTAATAATTGACCCTGCCCGCTAAAAGAAATAATTACCAAAACCCCAATCGCAATCAATCCGATTGCGACCACTGAGTGGAGAGTTTCAGTTCTAATTTTTAATTTTGGTAACTTTTTTTTTCTACGCCTACCCATAAATGACAATTATTACAAATTCATATTATTATAGGATATATCATATTTGGCCCTAACTTGGCAAGTAGGAAATTAATTTTTCGCTACATGTCAAGAATAACAACCATAATTAATGGTTCTCTTCTAATAATTTTATACAACTTTCTACTTAGTCTGCGCTCAATGATTTTCCTTAGCTCCTCATCCTTAACCCGTTGTTTTTGCTGAGATATGATTTCCGCTGTGGTCTGTTTAATATACTCAACTACTTCCTCAGCTTCTTTCATAAAAATAAATCCTCGTGACAAAACAGCAATGTGATTCAGTTGAAACTGTCCGTGTTGACGCGGAATGACCACTGATACTATACCTGCCTCACTTAAAATCCGCCGGTCGGATAATACCACCGGTCCAACATCACCAATTCCCAAGCCATCAACAACTTGTGGTTGGAGGGTAATATTGTCTGAAACACGAACTTGGTGACCATCAAACTCAATAATATCTCCAGACAGCGGTAGTAAGACCTGTTTCTCATCAAACCCGAGTGGTTCTGCCACATATTCATCAAACTGAAAACGATGCCTGTCGGCGCCTCCAATCGGCAGTACAAAATCAGGCCTAATCATATCTAGCAATTGCTTTTGTTCAGGTACGGCCGCGTGCCCAGAACTATGTAATTCTGGCATAATTCCAGGATAGAGTACTTTAACTCGATTGCGGCATAAAATATCAATTGCTCCAAAATAATTCAGTTCATTACCAGGAATGGCATCGGCTGAAAAAACGACTTTGTCTGTTGGCTTGATCTGCAAAATTGGGTGTTCTCCATAGACAGCTCGCATCATGGACGAACCCTCCTGACCTTGGCTGCCGGCAATAATCACACACAATTTGTCATCGGCAATTGAGTCAATGTTGCGTTTATTAACCTTCATACCTGGTGGAATATGCAATTTTTTTAGCTCCAAGGCCACATCGACATTTTGTTCTACCGAGCTTCCCACAAATACCACCTTGCGCTGATCTTTAGCCGCAGCATTCACAATTTGTTGAATCCGGTGAATATGGGAACTCATCACAGTTACGATATATTTTCCCCGAGTATTGGCCATCGTTTCCTCAATCGCTGGCCCAACTTTACTTTCACTCTCAGTTTTATTCATTCTCTCTACCCGTAAACAATCAATCAACATACAATGCACACCCTCAGCCGCTATTTTTTCAATTGTGGCAAAATCAGTTACCTGACCGTCAACTGGATGATCATCAAGTTTAAAATCGCTCCCGTGATAAAAATTACCAACTGGTGTTTTAATAAGTAGATGCCTTGTATCTGGCACAGAATGAGTGACGGGTATAAAGCTCACGCTAAAATTACTACTAATCTGTACCGGCTTTGTGTCACGAACTTGCTTCACCTGCTTATCAACATTACCATCCTGCAATCTTTTTTCTGCAAAGCGGGCAGTTAATGGTGAAGCATAAATTGGAAAATCAGGCAATCGGGGCATGATGTACGGAGCAGCGGCAATATGATCATCATGACCATGAGTAAATACCATCGCCACAATCCGCTTGCCTTTTTCTAGTGCTTCAAAAACGTAGCGCGTATCGGGAATTAATATATCAACACCAGGCATAAATGTATCAGGAAAACCAATCCCACAATCTACAATCAGCATTTCCTGATCATACTCATACACAAACATATTTTGTGTCACCGAACCTAATCCTCCTAAGGGAATTATTCTCAATTTTGCCATTTTTCACTCCTTATTCTCAACTAATTTAAGCTCTTACTACCCCAATCCAAGACTAATTTATTATCGATGCCTTAACCGTTCTGCCCATCTAGAAAACCAATGGTGTGCTCGTTCGGATTTATAGGCAAACAACGAACAAATAACCATCGCAGTAAACAAACTAAAACTCCACCAATACATACCATGCTCAACTTTAAATGGAGGATCGAGCAAGAAGTATAACAAAACATGGAACAGAAAAAACACTCCAAATAGCAATTTCATAACTCGTCCAAAATTGGCGCCGTTTTGTTGAGGTTTAGAAATCCAAATCATGACAAAGGACACTAATCCAACTAAAAACCCAGTTACAGTCCAAAAATAAAAAATTGGCTTAGTCGTTTCAATCGTTAGAGGAAAATATACATTGAAAAAAGCCATGATGGATACGAGCAACATCGCTCCAATGTAAACAATGAGATGAGTTAACCATAAATGAAAAAATTCTGAGTGTTCAAAAATATCGTAGAGTGGATCTTTCGCACTCTGCAAATGGAAGCTCTTAGTAAGTGAGTGAATAACTACGAAAGCGAAGATGTATAAAAAAACCGTACTAAATGCCGTGTCGATCATAAAAATTTGCAGCGCTGATAGTCTGACTTCAACTTCAACGCGAAGTAAATAATACAAAAAACTTTTTATCCAAATAAAAAGAGCTGGAGCCAAGACAAAAGCATACACAAATTGCACTAAATCCAACTTAAGAAGTTCTTTCTTACCATTCAAACGATACATTAACATTGAGCTGATGATCGTCAGCACGGGGATTAAATAAATAACATAAATCATAGTAAAGCATTCTTAATTTGTTCTGCTTCCTGTTCAAATTCTTTTTTCTTATTAATCCATTCTAAGACTTTCGGAATCTTTTGCATATCCTCGATAAACTGCATTTTAATCTGGGTCGATCTCAAACCAGCGGCTGGGTGATACATTGGTAACACAAAAATCAATTTGCTTTCCCAATGAAGTTTGTGTAATCTGCCATGAACTTGGGAAATTCGAACGTCTGGTAAAAATTTTGCCATACTGTATCTTCCCAACGTTACAATCAGCTGAGGATGCAAAATAGTGATTTCTTGATCAAGGTAGGGTTTAAAAGCCAGTATTTCTGCTGGCAAAGGATCGCGGTTCTCCGGCGGCCTGATTTTCACAATATTCGAAATATAATATTGATCCTCTTTCAAGGCTATCTCTTTAATCACTTCTCTTAATAATTGACCTGATCGACCAACAAAAGGCCGGCGTTGTACAGATTCATAGTAACCAGGGGCCTCACCAATAAACATTATTTCAGC
>DBQS01000026.1:0-370 GCA_002305355.1 Patescibacteria group bacterium UBA1388 | reverse complement strand
TTAATTAACGCATCGGCTTGATTAGACATGGCAGTATCGTAGCACAAGTCTAGTACTGAGGAAGGAAGATTTTGCGATTTTCCATGTTAATGACAACTTCAGGATAACCTTTATCAACAATGATGCGTGCGGCCTTGCGGACTGCTCCCTCAAGGGTACGTTGCAAAGTACGAATTCCCATGTCATAACCAAGTGGCCGGACAATCAATGGCCACAGATCATCACTCATTTTAAACTGCCCCTCTTTTAATCCCGCTTTTTGCAACAATGAAGGCAATACGTACCGCTGCGCAATCACAATTTTTTCGTGATCAGTATAAGAGGGCATGGAAATTTTCTCCATTCTGTCCATGACAGCGGTGGCAATATC
>DBQS01000032.1 GCA_002305355.1 Patescibacteria group bacterium UBA1388 | reverse complement strand
TCCACCTGGTGCCAGTAGGTTGTACCGCTGACTTCAGTGTTGACTAGCTTCACCCTAATGGTAGTACAAGCTAGTTTGCCACCAGATAAAGTGGCAGCATTAACTGTGGTATTATCCGCAGTTTCAGAGAGAGCAACAGAGTTACCAGCTGCCCCAACAGCTAGTGTTGTTAGCGTAACGTTTCCGGTAGAAACACTTGCTGTCACCTGAGTATGAGCAGTTGCCCCACTACCATACTTGTAATTGGTGTCAGCCACGCCAGCATTGGTAATAGCTCTTCTCAAGTTATCAGCCGTATTGGTGTAGGCGGCCCCAATCAAAACCCAGATCTCACCTGCTCCTGGAGTACCAGAAATATCGGTCTTAAAGGTGTAAACAGTAGAACCAATCGTTACCGTCTGACTGTCTGCCGGCTGACCAGTGAGTGAGATCCAGCCTCTGGCTTTGCCATCTGGCGCTTCACCAGTGATAATAAAGGTGTCTGGAGAACCGCGTCTTGAGTCTGCGGTGCCTGTTAATGAGCCAATTTCTTCATCATTGGTTTGATCATAGAGAATGATCTTGGGGATAGACGTACCATCACTGTGTGCTAATCCTCTAATCACGAAGTCATCACCAGGGTTGACTGATTTTTCATAATAAATACCTTCGTTGGCAGCATCACTGGTGAATTTATAACCTCCAGAGAAAATTTTCTCGGAAGTATCCAAAGCTGCTACTGAAGTTGGAGTTCCCTCATCTGCCCAACCGTCAGCAGTGTAGGTGCCATTCATCATGAAGCCACCGGTGTTAGTAGTGCTTGTGTAAAGAAGATTTGAGCTATGGGGGTGGGACCAAGCGTTACCGGTGCCAGTAGTTATTTCACCAGAACTAGCATCTGTAGGCAGGGCAAAAACCACATCCCATGAGCCAGTCACAAGCGTGGGATCTTGAGGAGTGATACCATTATCTGGATTCTCATCACTGTCATAAATCTTGGCAATCTCATCACCATTGCCTACATCTATGCCATACGTGCCGTCAAACAGGGGTCGACGGTAGATGGTAAGACCTTCAATAATCCCCATGGCATACTTACTCTCATCAGAATATGAGGATTTTCCAACAAAAATCTTGTTTAGCCCCGTGGTAATTCTGTTTACTAAACCGTAAAACTGATCGTCATTAACCGACAAAGAACCATAATCACCATTAAACGAAGCATTGTCATAATCCCATCGAACCACTAAATTATACGTTTCACCGGCCTGAATATCGTAATTTGCACAAGAGTCAGTACTTGACATAGCTCTCCAACAAAAACGATTATTATCAAATTCATACACCAATCTCATTCTTTCGTTGAAGCCAGCACTATATAGTTCTGCAGTACCATTATCTAAATCACTAGAACCATATTCTGGAGTCCACCACAGGGAAAATGTGCCCTGACTTTGATCAAAATTATCTTTAAATAGAAGTCCCCAATCCCCACCCAAGTCATCACCAGTGCTAGCAGAAATATAGTCGTATCCATTTTCGGTTCCTTGCAGCATCACCCCCTGAGCAAAAGGGCCGCCGCCGTTGCGTTTAGCTACTCCTTCAGAAAAGGTGGCGCTGGCGGTGGCGTAGTTGAAGTAGTTAGTACCCCAGTTTTTGTTGTAGGTAGTGGAGTTTTCAAAGGAAGGATTGGTGATTAAATTGGTGGTGCCTTCCTCAATAAAGATACCTTGATGACCAGCATATGATTGGACAGGTACGTTGCCAGTATCCGAAGATGAGCTATCGACACCAACTAAACCCGATACATACTTAGCGCCATTGATAGTGCCGTGATTACCATTACCCGAGGCATCAATCGCTTTACCTGCATTGCGGGGATCATCACCGTTTTCGTCGAAGTGCAGGAGCAGTTTGGTATGCTCATCTGGTTCGAAGGGGGTGGTTTGAGGAGTGAAATCTTCGGTGTAACGGACTGTGTCGGAAAGACGAACCTCATCAATTTTTCCAAGATAGCTCTCCTTACCTGTATATAAAGTGCTACCGGCATTTCTAATAGTTCCTGAAAAATATGATTCGCCTTTATATTCTCCATCATAAAACATTGTTATCCTATTGTTTGAAGAATCATACTGACATGCAACGTGATGCCAGGTGTTATAACCACCTAAAGACGCTCCAACACTATAACTTTGCGATGTGCCATCCCAAAGACCACATCCAACAGTGCTCCAAGAAATGGATACTCCATTTGTATATCCTGGTTTTCCAAGAATAACTCCTCCTATACTGTGAGAAGGTACGTTTATCCAACCCTCAATAGTGTATGTTCCAGAACCAGTGGTTAGTTCACTAATGTTGCCTACTGAGACATAATCATTCACTCCATCAAAACTCAGTGCACTCCCCTCTACACCTGAATATCTAATCGCCCCTGTCTCGGTAGAGGGAGTTTCGCCATCGGCGCAGGTGGTGGTGCCATTGAAAGGACAAACTAAGGTAGCTGAGACAGTGCTACCATCTGCTCTTTGTAAGTTAAAGCCATCATCACCATATCCTGGATCAGTAGCAGTGGAGTTGCCATAGTAGAGCTCGTAGTTGGTATCTGTACCTCCACTTGGCCAGATAGTTGATTGGACTGGGAAAGTGATGGTGGTGGCAATTGAGTCTGCACAGTTGGTGTAACTTCCTGGGAGGGTGGTGGATCTGGGGATCTCTGTCTTTAAGTTGGCTGACTCAGTGGCTGTGTAAACCACTCTCAAGTCTTCACAGTTAGCTTGAATTTTACCTTCGTCATACAATGCCTTGGTATTAACCATCACTTGGGCAGAGGTAGTAGCCATGGGTTCAGTCCCTAAGTTCTTCATGGTAACTGATTTTTTGTATAAATACTCTCCATCCCACCAAGCGGAACTGGTAGCAATCCGGACTTCGTCTGAGAGAACTGCCACTGCCCCACTCTGGTCATCGTAGCCTGCTAGTTCTCCAGTTAGCTCTCGATTAAATGTCACATCAGTAGGCATGGAGGTGGTGGTCTCGGTAAGGGCTCTTAGGCGAGGAATAATCACCTCAGACAAAGTGACGTAGGTGCCAATCACCAGCCCAGCCGTGAGCAAAGTGATGCCCGCCAGATGGAATTGCCCTAGGGTAATCCGGGGCGTGAGGTAACGTCTTTTGATCCGCCGCCAAAATAACCTGAGCGGTTTGAAATGGTGCTTGAGAGCTTGACTTGAGGAAATGGAAAGGACGTGGGACTGTTTTCTCTCAAAAAACAACCAAATATGCCTAAAAATAGTTTTTTTACCCAAGCTCATACCCTGCACACTTCCCCGTCCAGAGAAAATTCTTCCCCACCTACTCCAAATGCCAGAAATAAACTTGATCCGCTTCACGAGTATTAGTTTAGGCACCATCAAAGATTGGTGTAAAGACGAAACTTGTAAACCAATTTTTTCCAAACTTTACCCATACAATTGAGTACATTTTGTATTTTGTAATTTGACAACATTTAATAATTGGGTATTAACTTGATATATCAACTTATATATTGTATTACTAATGAATACATAATATACTCAATTTTGACCATTCTGGGTATCTCTCGAGTGGATATAGATTGATACCCGAAACTGTCAACATTCGCAAAAAGCAATTTTGAGCAATTTTTATCAAAATTAGCGAATTTGGGCGATCAAAAATCAAAATTAGAAGCGTGACTTTAACAACGCTAGCGTTACTTTGAGATATACATTTTTGTATACTTTATTGCAACTAGTTTGGGAAATGAGAATTAACTGCTGCGGACAACGATCTGAGATGATGCAGAGCAATCTAGCTACGGTATAATACTGGTTGAATTTCATTTGTAGATTCATGTCCCCATAGTTCAAGGGATAGAACAAGGGTTTCCTAAACCCTAAATCCAGGTTCGAGTCCTGGTGGGGACACAACTTATGGGCTGAATATTGATACTGTTGCTATAGTGTATAGTGTACTGTACACTATACACAGTGCATTATGAAAACAAATACCAAGCAGCAAATCATCGACTACATCAAGCAAAAAGGTCAAGCCAAACCACAGGAGCTTTCTAGAGCGCTAGAACTCTACCCCACCGGCCTCCACCGACACCTGAAACAATTAACTGTAGATGGGTTTCTCAAAAAAGTAGGTTCTCCACCCCAAGTACTTTACGTGCTTAACTTAAGAAAAAGAGGTTGGCAGGCACCTAAGCTGTCGGCTGATATTGCTGAGTTTATTAATCAACATTATCTTTACGTTAGTCCTCAAGGCAACTTAGTTGATGGGCTGGCTGGATTTGAGCAGTGGGTGGCCAACATTAAGCAAGAAAAGCTCTTCATACAACTTGCCCAGGAATATACACAAACCAGAAAACAAGCTGATGCTCTATTCAGCCAAGAAGGCTGGATTGAGGCAACAGCTAAGTTTGAGCAAACTTTCAATAAAAATTCTATTGATCAAGTTTATTATCAAGATTTTTACAGTTTGCCCAAATTTGGAAAAACAAAACTGGGCCAGCTAGTCTTGTACGCCAAGCAAGCAGAAAATAGGCAGTTAATAAAGCAAGTCGCAGCAATGACTGAGCCCATTCTGGCTAAGTTGATTGCTGGCTTGAAAATTGATGCTATTGCTTACATTCCTCACTCTTTACCCCGCCAAATTCCGTTTCTAGTTGAATTCAAACGAAACGTAAATCTTCAGTTACCTGAAATAAAGCTGATTAAGGCGTATGCAGGAGAACTGCCAATAGCGCAAAAAAGCCTCAAGAAGCTGGAAGAAAGAATTGAAAATGCTAAAGAAAGCATTTATCTAAAAGATACCAACGTGCCGTACCAAAGAATACTATTAATTGATGATGCGGTGGGCTCTGGCTCAACCTTTCAAGAAGTAGCTAAGAAAATTAAGCAGCAATCTGCAAGCACACAGGTTTATGGATTTGCTATTGTAGGCAGCCTGAAGGGGTTTGAAGTTATTCAGGAAGTATAGTTTGATAGAATACCTACTGCACAAACCAATCGATTTAGTCGGCATAGTTCAACTGGATAGAACATAGGTTTCCGGAACCTACGATCTGGGTTCGAGTCCCAGTGCTGACACTCTGCTATGATTGCTTAGCAAAATTTAGGGTGTGAAAATTATCAATCAGGTCTTTTACAAAGATGGGGTTTTCAAAAAAGGGTAATAGGTCTTGTTTTAATTCTGATTTTCTCTTTACTGCTTCTTGAATTTTGTCGTTTAGCATAGAGATCACTTCTGCTTCTGAAGAAATATTAGTTAATGACTGCAGATACTGGCTGTTCCAAATTGCTCCCTGCTCACGCAGCCACCAAATATCAAAATAGTCTCTACCGTTAAAGCGTGCAACTCTTTCCCCTGACTGCCACTTCTCTCTACCAAGCACAGCAGCCAATTTTCCGGCATAAAGATCGGCAAGTGAGTAACGACGAATTAAAAATGCAAAATCATAGGTTGACTTCAGAGAAATTTCCCTCGAAAAACCCTCCCCTGCAACTGGAGCTAGATCAATCCTAATATTAAGCAAGTTTTGACTGGGCTTTTGAGGACTAACTGGTAAACCCAGCTTATTTAATATAGGAAATTTGAGATAGATAATTTTGTTTGCACCAGATATCTTGAGCTCAAAGTTGGTGTACTGCAAAGTATTTTTAAAATATGTCTGAATGTCGCTTAAAAATAAATCAAAATCAAATTGGTCAAAATCATCTACATCAAAATCTAAATCCTCAGATAAACGAGGCAAGTCAAAGCAAAATCTTAAGCAAGTTCCGCCTTTGAACAGAAATTTTTCTCCGTAGCGCGAATTATATACAAAATTCAATAGATAATATTGCAGTTGCTCCTTGAGAAGACTCCGTATATACAAAGGGTTTTTCCCCTGATTTTGGTCAACTGTTTGTTTTAATTGGTTAAGGATCATATGGGCTAACTATTGTCATATAGTTTTTGTATTTGGCTGGCAACTTGTTGCATTTTTGGCGAGGATGACATATCAGCATAAGTCTGAAATTCAGCTAAATCATCTGCCTCAACAGCCTGCCAATTAATCCGCAGATCGGCTATGACCTGCCTTTTACCCCGGGCGGTACTGGGCAACGGCTGCAGATAAAGCAAATCAAAAATAGCCTTGGCTTTGCTAGCTATTTTTATCTGGTAATTCTGATTATATCTCACCGACTGATAGCCCATGTAAAGATTATTCTTGATCGTCCGATAGATAAATGAGCCCAATGAATTATTGAATGTTTGAGTTGGCTTGAGAGTGATAGAAGTATAAGCATAAACTGTCTCTGGAATTAGGCCTTCCCTTTGCAACACATACTCAAGTGAAAGATAAGAAGGATAATACTGCACATTGGCTAAATACTCCCTTGACAAAGGGATTTGTTTTTCCATGTAAGCTTTTGTGGTATACAACCCCTTTTTCAGAGGTAATAGATAACCTTTTTTGATTAATTGAGAGATTTTTTTGTCTAAATTTTTGCCGTTTTTTTGCAACAATAAAGATACTTCCTGCTTGGTCAGGTATGGCTTTGTTTCAAGTAATATTTCAGGATCTATTTGAGAATTACCCCACATATGGTAGTAATACTAAAATGAAAGCAGTGTTTTGTCAACGCTCAAAACAGAATTACTTCCGCTCGTACTCGGCGTAGATGACACACTCCATCGCCCCGTGATAATCAAACAACTCATCGTCATCAAACACAATCCTAATTTCTCGGCGGGCATCTTCGTCTTTGGCCGAAGCGTGAATCAGGTTAAGCTGTTGACTCATGCCAAAGTCGCCTCTGATGGAGCCCGCCTCTGCTTCTCTACCAGACGTGGTACCGATCAACTTGCGCACCACCGGCACAGCATCAATGCCCTCCCAAACCATAGCCACAATTGGCATTGAGGACATAAAAGATTTTAAATCTCCAAAAAAACTCTTATCCTTGTGCTCAGCGTACCAATCTGACAACTGATCATCGCTTAACGACACCATTTTCATACCAATCAACTTCAACCCTTTTCTCTCAAAACGGCTAACGATTTCACCAATTAGACCCCGTTGTAAACCGTCTGGCTTGACCAAAACTGCAGTTCTAGACATTTTCATGGTGTGCTCCTTCCATTTGGTTGCCATTCCTAATTAGAATGTTAAATCCATGGAGATGGCTAATTACTCCAACTAACTTTTACAAATTTCACTTGATGCCCCCATTATATTGCAAAAAAAGTTTTTTGGTGACCAGGGTTTCGTGTCAGCCAACAAGTGTCAAAATCGATCAACCTCAAGACTCGGTGAGTAAATTGACTGACAGATTATCCCATTAGGTGAGGCTGTTGAATCTAGCAATTGAACTCAAGTAATACTGTAAAAGAGGTTGCGCTCTGAGTATCGATAGTTTTTCCAGCGAATCGATAAACTACTTGAGTAACTCGGCAAATTTTGCTTTATCCTCAAAGGGACCAATTACTGCCAATTTCGGTTTCTGACCAACAAATAATTGCTTGGCCAACTGATGCAGATCATCAAGACTCACTTGATCAATTTTCGCCAATGTTTCTTCCAAACTCTCCACTTGATTAAGCAGTAGTTGCCGAATCCCAAAATGCTGTGCAACAGATTTGCTGTTTTCAAACGATAAAGTCATCGTACCCCGTATATATTCCTTGGCACGCTTCAATTCTCCAGCGGTCGCTGGCTTTGAGGCCGTTGCCAATTGGTTAAATTCGTTGATAATCACCTTGATCGCCTCGTAAACTCTTTTTGGATCCACCCCAGCCGAAGCTCCCACCAGGCCGGTTTCGTGATAGTAATCTACGTCTGAACGAATGTAATAACAAAGCCCGCGTTTCTCCCTCACTTCAGAAAATAACCGGGAGCTCATGTTACCACCCAAGACTGTCCCCAACACCGAAAGTACTGGTCTAAACTCAGTGGCGCGTGGCAAACCTGGCCAGCCAATGATGAGATGAGCTTGTTCTGTTTCCTTTTTCTCAACATGCAACTGATTGGTGTTAAACGGTGATGAAGATAAATAGCTATCTACTTTGGCTTTAGCAGCCATCCTCGGCTGATTTGTTTGTTTGGTAAATGCTTCTTGAATAAGCTGGTTAGTACCTGAATTGCTAAGTAAGTTATCATCCCCCGCCAATATCAACAACAAATTCGGTAACCCATACCATTCGGCGAGAAACTGCTTGAAATGGTCGGTGGTGAGACTACTCACTGTCTCTTTAGTCCCAATGATATCGTGTTTAAGACCAAAATCCTGATAAACCAATTGTTCAAAAAGATTCCCCACGTTATACATAGGATTATCACGATACATGTTGATTTCTTCAATGATGACTCCTTTTTCGCGATCAATGTCTGTCTGTCTTAAAGCAGGCTGTAAAATCATGTCACTCAACACATCCAACGCTTTTCTAAGATGGTTGCCGGCCGATTTGATGTAATATCCAGTATATTCCTTACTGGTAAAAGCATTGAATTCTGCCCCGATGGCATCAATCGTGCTGGCAATCTTCTGAGGAGTTGCATACTTGGCAGTACCTTTAAAAACCATGTGCTCAAAAAAGTGAGCAATGCCAGCTTGTTCCGGCTGCTCAAAGCGCGAACCGGTGTTGGCCAGTATCAAAGATGTCACTGACTTGACCCCCGGCATCTTAATTAATAAGACGGGCAATCCATTGTGATTTTCCAACTCGTATTTGACCATACCAATCATTATACCTGTTCGGTTTCGTTTTAGAACTTACATTGCTGTTTGATAACTCGCAATCAATTTTCTATATCAATAGGTTTAGTAATATATCACACAAATTTATGTAACTATGCACTTTTTGATATATCAATAGGTTAAGTAAGATATCGATAGGTTAATTAATCTATCATTTGTGAGAAAATTTTTTGTGTCTTTTTTTCAATCAAAATAAGTTAATGTAAACATCTTGCTAAAAAAAATGTCTATGTAGTTCAAACCCAACTAATAAAAACATGATGTCAAGATTTTCCAAGTCTTTAAAATTTAAATCACCCTTCCTCTACCTTACATCTACCCTTCATAGCCGATCATCAATTAAAAACCATGGCGAGTTGATACAATTTATCAGTCAACAAATCATCTGCCCATTTTGGAACATTTTAAGCGCCTCCCAGAAGGTTGCTTCAGATCGCACACAGTGGCTAACTTTTCCAAACTAATCTTAAGGAGGCGAGGAAATGAAAATTGGTGCGTTCGTGAAAATAATTTAATGGTGTCTTCAATGTGCGAAATAAAATTGGTCGTTGTGGGTATCGCGATTACGAAACTCATTAATTAAACAGTAAACAGCAGAAAAATATCCCTTAACCTAATTCTCAAAGAGCATGAAAGATGCTTACGAGTTTTGTACACTGAGGTTGATGCTACGCGATGGTACCAATCACGGATAAAATATCTCCATTAGACGGCCAGATGCTCTCACCACCCAAAGACAAGACGAATATTTTTGAGTAATTTATTTACTCTTGAGTGTCATCACAAATTCGACTTTAGGACTTATTACTTGACTGATATATTGTACTCAATTAAGAGAGTAAAAATTTCAATGTTTGGTTATTATTCGGTTTGTGAATAAAATCTTAACATAACTATGGAATCGCTCTTCTCAGTTGTCATCACAGATCTCCTTTGATCCATTCTCTAAAATGATTACACACCCATATCACCAATTTCTTCCTGATTAGCAACTAGAATCTGCCCTCTAGTCTATTAAATTATTGGCGCTCTTTAGCTGAGCACTAACTTGCCCAACGTAGAATCAAGTTCCTAATCACTTTAACTGAACACACTTCTTCTTGGCAAAAGTCCGTACTTACAATTATTCGTTCGATTTTATGATTGGTCGTTTTCAATAGTTGGAAAAACTTCTATCACATTATCAATAGCACACCTGTTCTACTATGATATATTTGACTGATTTGCTGCAAATTTAGCGCAGAATGACAAATGAATAGCTCCATAACTCACCTACGTTTGGTATTAGTTCGGTCGTAATCAAATATTTGTGAAATTGATAGTTTATAGGATTTTGAAATAATTGGCAGTCTTCAGCCACTGTCCATTTGTGATAATTTCAATCGTGCCCATTTGATCTGTCCGCCACACTTTGCTGCCATTTTGTTGAAGTAAGTCAATAACTTGAGGTGATGGGTGACCATATGAGTTATTTTTACCCACGCTGATGATTGAAATTTCGGGTCGAAGCACGCCAACAAATTCAGCTGATGTACTAGTTTTTGCCCCATGATGCCCTACTTTCAGGACTGTTATCGGCTTTATCATGCCGCTTTGCAGGAGTGCTTGCTCACCGCCTACTTCCAAATCACCTGTTAATAGCGCGCTAAATGATTTATAACTCAATAATAGTACGATAGATCTGCTATTATAGTCATTTTTGCTACTGGTCGTTTCTGTCAACAATGGGGATGAAATGTCCTGTAATGTTGTTTCGGAATTAGCAGAATTTTGTGTCAATTGCTGATTCTGATTTTCTTGAGGAAATACCACAATTACGTCAAGTAGCGGATCTACATTTAAATCATCACCAATCCTAGGACGCTGTTCAGTGCTTCCTTGTGCTTTTTCTCTAGAGGCGAACTCAATTAAACGCTTAAAATCGGCAGTATCTTTAGTATCCTGAGTTCTCACAAATCTTTTGACGTTATAGACCTGAAAAACCTCATCCAGTCCCCCAATGTGGTCAGCATCTGGGTGTGTAGCAACCAACACCTCGAGATCCTTGTCCCAAAATGGCATTGCTTTCCCTAAACAACTCAATACTCGAGAGCTGCGCCCACCATCAACCAATAATTGCCATGATCGATAACTCACCAAGATTGCGTCACCTTGGCCAACGTCACATACCACAAGGTGGAGATTGTTGTCTGGTACCTGATCATGAATCAACCAAATGATGAGCAATAATACCAATATTATCTTGAGGCGAAACATGATAAGTTGCTTCTTAGCACTAAGGTCCGGCGTCGTTTTTTTCCTTGATAATTTAGTAGTTTATACAGCAACCACAAACTGAAAATCCAGACCAAAAGCATGAAATAATTAAGTTTTGGTTTAACCATTATCCAATGTTGATTCCCCAATAAAATTAACAAGCGAGCAAATATTTCTGCTGGCAACCAGGCGAATAATCTGATTGCAAATAGTGCCGTCGGATTACTTACCCATCGCCCAACTAAAAAATAAAGACTTCCAATCATCACTTCTCCACCAAGTAAAATGGGCATGACTAAACCCATTGCTGCTGACGGAATGAAAGCTAGTAAAGGTGCCTCCTCAAAATATATTAAGATCAGCGGAACTGTTACCAACTGAGCAGCAATGCCAACAATCACCAGGCTTCTGAGATAATTCCAGATCTGATTCAACTCTTTCAAAAATGTTTTGAAGAAGAGCTGACCACCATAACCAGACCTAGAACCACCAGAAACATTATTAATCGCCAGGTCTGCGTATACACAACTTGCCTCTGGAAGAAACATTTTTTGACTAATTAAATCAGCATAAACAATGATTGACCAAGTTGCACCAAAACTAAGCAAAAAAGAGATCGAAGTAACAGTTTCCAGATCAAAGAAAAGAACTGTCAAGGCTATAATCGACAATGCATAAAGTGCATTATATTGTCGATATACTCCATGCCTGGCTAGAAGCGANNCCTACCCTTAACAAAAGCTATGACCGGTTTGAGAAGCGTGATCATTAATGAGAGATGAAGTCCCGATGTCGCTAGCAAGTGTTGCGTCCCTGTAGTTTCAAATTGTGGTCTCATATCATCACTCAACCATGTTTTGTCACCTAATACTGCAGCAATGACCATCCCTGCATGCGGCTGGGGCAACAGTTCCAAGAAATTATCCATTAATTTTTGCTTCAATGAGGTAAAAAATGCTATACCTGTCCGCCACCACTCAATTACCGAAACAATAAACCCACACCACTCGTTATTATGCTTAGAGGAGGTATTTTTTACGTTTTTCAAGCCGTTATCAGACAGCACGCATTGACTGCTAATGAAAACCAATAACGAGGAAGTGTGAACATTGTCTTTTTGAGCTGCTGTACGATTAGCAGGCGTGCTCACCTGCACCGGTTGCAGTAGCCAATTAGCTCCGAGCTGGAAAGTGATAGGTGATGCATGAACTATTGTTACCAGCCCATGATATGTTATTGGGATATTTGGGTATATATCCCGCATTTTATACTTTGTTACAAATATTAAATATGCTATCAATATAATAATTAATTGTTTAGACATATTGATATAAACGGTCAACTATTATGTTGTTAAATGATATAGTTAGGTCATTTATTGATTTTCGGGTATAAATATTCCACTCCGATTTGGGTTTAGTTGGTAGCATTTGTGTAGTTCACATTGATTTATCTTTTCATATCTATGATTATCATTAGCCTTATAGTATTTCCCTATAATAATTAACTTCCAGGATACTAAATTTCATAACCCAATTTCCTGACGAATTTGCTCAAACATTGTTTGGGTAATTATCTTTTTTGAAACTAAATCTTCAAGCTTGGTGTATGGCCGACCATTAATAATGTCTGCTGCTCGTTTTTCACCAATCCCATTCAATGTCTGCAATTCAGAAGAAGATGCTGAATTGATTGAAATGAGCACTCCACTCGGATCTTCTGTTGTCTTCAATTCACTTCCAGTTTGCAAATTGTTTTCTGCTTCATCAAATCTGGGTACGTAAATTTGTTCACCATCAGTCAATACTCTAGCTAGGTTGAGTTGGCGGGCGACATAGTCTTGATCAGCCCACTTTGTAAACCCACCAGCCGCATCAATCGCATGACCAACCCGACTATTGATAGTCAGCACCTGCACACCGGGTTGCTCAACTTCTCCAGATATATAAACTTGAATTTGCGGTGCTGATTCCGCTGTTAATCGACCAGTCGAGTTGTCTGTCAAGTCAGCAATCGACCCATCTTTAAATTCCTGGGTTAGATCACTAGTCGAGCCTGCAATCGATCTCGTCGTCGACCCGCCAGTTGTCTCACCTTTTAATTCGCCCGCTTCTTCACCCGATACCCCATCAAAACTTGCTGCACTGACCATAGATCCTCGATTGAGCTCCGCATTGAGCGGCGATAATCTCTCCGTCCGCTTCATTTCCATTCCTATTCGCCACAAGAAATAACCGCCAATCAAGGACGCACACAATCCCCCAATCAACGTCACAATCAATAAGCTGTAAAGTGGTTGACGACGTATTAATTGCCACAACTTGAAAAGTACTTTCCAAAAGGTTACCGATGAAAAATCAACTGGTTGATCAAACATGTCTCTATATACCAGTTGATGCTTGCACGAAGTGTAGCCTACTTGACTACCAAATTGAGAATTTTGCCAGGTAAATAGATATGCTTGATTAGCTGTTTGCCCACTAACCACTTGGTCACCTTGGGTAGGGCTTTTGCTTCTTCAAGAACAGTCTCTTCATCATTGATTGAGTCACGATTGACCAATAAATGATCACGTAATTTACCATTGACTTGAACGGGAATAATTAACTGCTCTAACTCGGCTAATCTTTTATCCCAAATCGGCCACCTCTGGAGATGAATTGATGAAAATTCCCCTTCGCCTGGGAATTCACTATGATTGGCAGCTGGCACAGCCAGCTGCTGATAGAGTTCTTCCGCCAAAAATGGAGCAAAAGGAGCAAGAATTTTGATGAACATGATCATGTCAGCTTGGCTCAACAAAGATTGGTCAGTATTTTGATCAGATCTGACGTCTGTCTTTGTACCAGGTTTTGCAGTAACTTTTTCATCAGATTTGTTAGCAAATTTTTCAGAATTTTCCCACAAATTAACGAATTCCATCATGGCAGCGATGGCAGTATTAAACTTTAATGCAGGAATATCACCACTTACTTTGCGAATAGTTTGGTGTAGTTTTTGCTGAACTTGTTTCTTCTTTTCCCTACTATTTACGTGAGAAGTTGATTTGGCACTGGTTAGCAACAAATCGTAAACCCGCGACAGGAAACGATAAATCCCAGCCACCGCTCGAACATCCCATGGTTTGTCAGCGTCGATCGGACCCATAAACATCTCATACAAGCGCAGTGTATCTGCTCCAAACTTAGCAATAATCTCGTCTGGATTGATGACATTGCCTTTGCTTTTACTCATCTTTTTTCCATCTGGTCCCAAGATCATACCTTGATGGCGCATCTTTATAAACGGCTCATCAAAGTTAAGATAACCTTGGTCACGCAAAAATTTGGTGAAAAAACGGGAATACAAAAGATGCAACACAACGTGTTCCGGACCAATCATGTAAAAATCAACCGGTAACCACTGTTGTAATCTCTCCGGGCTGGCAAACTTTTCCCGATTACGAGCGTCGCAGTAACGCAAATAGTACCAGCTTGAATCCACAAAAGTATCCATCGTATCAAACTCCGGACGCCAGCCTTTGCCATACAACCGCTCGGTGCGCTCGATCAATTCCTGAGAAGACTTGAGAGGCGATTCACCGGTCGGTTTGAAATCTACATCTGTTGGTAATACCCAAGGCAAGTGTTCATCTTTTATAGGATGTGCTTTTCCACTGGGGTCATAAACAATTGGGATGGGTGCACCCCAATATCTTTGTCTGCTGATCAACCAATCACGTAACTTATATGTCGTTGCTATTTCTATCTCATCAAAATCATGCGGAATTTTCTGCATGGCTTCTGCTGAAGTCAGACCATCATAGACCCCAGAATTGATCAAAACACCATGTTCCGAGTGAATGAGATTATCATCATCTGAATTTTCCCTACCTGCCACATTTATCTTATTGGCAATTTCACTGGCTTTCTCATTGTTTGTTCCATTGGCTTTCTCAGTAGTTATCCTTTCAGCACTCTCATGAGCTGAAATATTCTCTTGACTATTTGGATTATCTGCATCTGACCGTTTGACTACCGGAATAACTGGCAATGAGAACTTGCGCGCGAACTGCAAGTCGCGCGCATCATGAGCGGGTACCCCCATTACCGCACCAGTCCCATATCCCGCCAACACATAATCGGCCACATAAACTGGCACTTTCTTACCACTAACAGGATTAATGACTTTCAACCCCGTATCGACACCAGTTTTGTTTTTTTCACCAATTTTTCGTTGTTCTTCTGTTTTGCTATATGCTTTTTCTATATACGCATCAACTTCTGCAAGTTTATTTTTCTGCAACAAATTATGCAAACCCAGTTCAGTAAACATCTCTGGAGAAATTGCTAAAAATGTCACTCCAAAGATCGTATCAATCCTGGTTGTAAAACATCTAATGTTGATATTTGAATTATTATCGGATATTTCTGAAAGGACATTAAAGTCAACGGTTGCCCCTTTACTTTTACCAATCCAATGCAGCTGTTGGTCTTTAGTTGCCCGCGGCCAATCAACTTGATCAAGTCCTGCTATCAACTCGTCTTTATACTCAGTAATTTTAAAAAACCACTGTTTCATCTGTTTTTGTTTAACTTCGTGCCCACACCGCTCGCATACCCCATCTACCACCTGCTCATTAGCCAACACGGTTTGACAGGATGGGCACCAATTGACCATTGCCTGACCTTGATAAGCCAAGCCTTTTTTATATAACTCCAAAAACAACCATTGTGTCCAGCGATAATACTCTTCATGACTAGTAGCAATTTCTGTCTGCCAATCATAAGAAATACCAATCCGTTTGATTTGTTCACGAAAAGTGTTAATGGCAGAACGAGTCGTGTCTGCCGGGTGAACACCAGTCTTAATAGCATAATTTTCTGCTGGCAAACCAAATGCATCCCAACCTACCGGAAAAAAGACCCTTTTACCGTTCATCCGGTAATAGCGAGCCAAAATATCCAAAGCAGTTTTACTTTCAACATGACCAACGTGTAAACCAGAACCAGAGGGATAGGCAAAGGCAAATAGCAAATATAGTATGTCACGAGCATCAACTGAAGATGTTTTATCTGCTGGCAAAATATCCCATACACCTTCGTCACCTTGAGCATCTGCTAAACCTTGGAAAAGACCAGCTTTTTCCCAAGCTGCTTGCCATTTTTTCTCAAAGTGTTGTGGGTCATAGACTGGCATAGCCTTCCATTATACTTGAGCCAACTGCACTAGTCGATCTCTAAAGAGAAACTGATATACTTAAAATAGTATGTCATCCTCTGCCCACACTATTTCACTCACGGCCGCAATAGCTCTGGCGTATTTGTGGCTGCAGGTACCAGCTTTACGAGATCACTCATTACAAATTTTTGCCTTGATGATGGTAGGTTTTTTTGTGATCAAAAGAGTTAGAAAAGCTAAATTGTGGCATATTGCGCCAGACCGAGAATCATGGGAATTATCAATCATCACATTTTCATTTTTACTTCTCATCGGAGCAACTGGCAACACTGAATCAATTTTTTACCCATTAGGTTTTTTACACTTATTCTTTATTGTGCTTGCAAGCACCGTACCCACTGCAATTGGTGCTACTGCCGGTATCATGCTTTTCCATTATGCCATCGAACAGTCTTTCACTTTTAGTGATTTGCAAACCATGATTTCCCTCCCAATCATGTTGGTGCTCTTTATTTTTACTAAGCATCAATACGATCAATCCCAATTCAAACAAAATTTATTAAAAGAAGAAAATAAAGCTATCAATGCTCTCACCGCTGACAATCACGCCGACCTCGCTCAATTATCTGACTTCATACACCATTTTTTGCCTTCAAAAATCACTATCCTGCGCCAGTTGATTGCGCAATCTCCCCAACGGGATGGATTTGAAAACGAGTTACGCGTCATCGAAGAAGAATCGCAAGATGTCTTTAACCAAATTAGTGCCCCGAGGCAGACTGGTCAACAAACTGTAAGTGACAAATC
>DBQS01000037.1 GCA_002305355.1 Patescibacteria group bacterium UBA1388 | reverse complement strand
GTCACTTTTCCCCATTTTCGACACAATTCAGCATAAGTACCATCTCCGATCCAAAGCATACTATGATCAACTTTCGCTTTTCGTAGTTTTTTGATTAATTCAATATATAGTGCAATCTCATTTGCTGCTTCTAAGCGACCAAAAAATACAATTTTTAGTGGTTTTTTTGTCGAAGTTGGTTTGTTTTCAAGTAACTTTTCATCAAGGCCGCCATACATTACTAAATCTGGTTGATCCCAATAAAACTGTTGAATAAAATGACCGATGTGTACCGTTTTTCGCGCCAAAATTGCCATCATCAAGCGATGAAGTTTGGCTTGCCACCGCACGGGGTAAACACCTTCCCATCCATGAAATGTGATATTAAGTTTATGTATAATCAGCGGTAACACTGGCAGCAACCACCACCCTACATCGTGAGCATGAACAATGTCTGCTTTTACAAATGCTTGACGCTGTTTCCAAATTTGTGACCAAATGGTCAATTTGCTGACAGACAAAGTATCACCGATATATAACACTCGTAAACGTGGATTAGTCAAATCATGGCGGATAGGTGAATCAAACGAGCACTGTTGGCGAAATACTTTCTGATCAGGGGGCTGCTCACCACCGGTGATGACCGTCACCTGAAATTTTTGCTTCAATAATTCTTCAGCAATAGCTCCCACGTGATTTTCTACACCTCCTATCTGAGGAGAAAATGATGGTGTAACAAACAAAACTAGTGACGACATACAAAATGCAAGCTTCTTGCAAGTTTGATCGGTTAAAGTACTGATCAGTATTGTAACAGTCAAAGGAGTTAATGAAACGTTTTTTAATTCTCTTCATTGGTAGTTTGTGCGGACTGATGATGACCCAACCTGTAAATGCTGCTGATGCTCTCTTTACTGAAGATTTTAGCCAGGGATTAGACCAATGGCAATCTGCCAGGGCAGTGTCTAATGTGTGGCAAATCAAAAATGGTGAATTAGAAGCTTACATTTCAAAACCATCAACCATTGCCGAACTCGTGCCCACCGATGCAGTCTGGCCAAATATTACCGATTTTGATATGACTTGGGATATGACTCCAATTCAGGGGGTAGATCGAAATCTTTCTTTTGGGTTTATTGACACAAAGAATTGGTACGAACTTCATTTTTCAGACTGGATGACCCAAGTAGTCAAGTTGGTTGATAATAAACCAGTTTGGTCTTATACCACCACTGATTTTGTCTTCATTAATGGCACTAAATATCATTTGAGGCTGCATTTCAATCGCGGTAAGATTACTTTTCTCAATAACAACCAAGTCATATTTTCTGAACAAGATCCCGCCTTCAATGGTGAGTACGGAAAAATCGGGCTCAAAGCGAGCACCGGCTCCATTTTTCCTAGTCGTGTCAGATTTGACAATATTGTGGTCAAAGAGGTGATTAATCTCAACCAACCTCAACCCCAACTCAGTGTCCCCCTCATTAAACAAACAGATCCAAACTGGGCAGATGAAGAATATGACACAGCTAGCCAATGGATTTCAGAGTATCCGGGATCCAATCCCACCATCCATGATTGGGGATGCAACTTGGTTTCCCAACTGATGGTCATGAAATATCATGGCATTGACAAGTTGCCAACTGGGGAAGATTTATCTCCCCTCAATTTAAATAACTGGCTAATTAATAATCACGGCTATATCAACGCGCCCTATACCGGTCTCATTAATCGAAAGATTATCAGTCGGTTAACCGCTCTCAACACCGATCAATATCAAACGCCGTCACTTGAATTTAGATACGTGGCGGAAAATTTAATCCCCACCGCAATTGCAGAAATTAAACAAGGCCGGCCGGTAATTTTAGAACTTGATGGTCATTTTGTAGTCGGAACGGGTTACACTTCAAATGAGCAAGATCTAATCATCAATGACCCAGGATATAACATCCAATTATTAAGTGAGCATCCTAAAACTCTGAAATCAGTGCGTACATACACGCCTAGTTTTACCGATTTGAGTTATTTAGAGGTGATCACAAAGCCAGACACAAATGTACAACTTACTCATCGGAACGGAGAACCAGTTGAGGAAGTATCTACATATATTGAAAGCCTATCGCCGCTCACTAATCAATCAGTGCCTACCCAACAAGTTCAATTGGTTGAACTTGCAAAGCCTGCAGCTAATACATATTTAATCACACTTGAAAACCCAGCTGACCAACCAGCAATAGCCAGCATCAAAAGTTATGCAGCAGACGGTCAGCTTGAAACAAATCAATCTATCACACTCAATGAGCACACTACCAGCAGTTGGAACCTGATAATCAATCATGAAGATGAAGATCAAATTGAAGAAGTGAACGCTACTGTCACTCCCACACCTTCGACTGAGCCCACGCCGCCAACTTCTCCAGAACCAACAAGTTCACCCACCCCTACACCAACTTTGATGCCAACTCCCAACCCTGATGAAAATCCTGTTAATTCTACAAAAAAACCAATTTTCTTCACTTTTGAGGAGTTGCGATTGATCATCAAAACCTTGCAAACTGATCAACAAATTATGAAGCCGCTTCTTGCTAATATTTTACTAAAGTTAATTGATTTAGCAGAACGGTGGTACAACAGTCCAGCAAAAAATATTTTAATCACCATTTTACGAAGACTTGTTGAATTGACGCCAAATAGTTTTCTGACCGATCAAGCCAAATTAGAACTATTGCTTCTGATCAACGTATTTGATAATCCTGCAATCACTGTCTCAGACATGCCAATGGAAGTGAGTAACTAATCTGATCTGATTAGAAAATTAAACGGTCTATCTATCAACTACAGCAAATACTAACAAATACAGATCGGAAATTTCCGATCTGTATTTGTCTAATGCATATTCATCATCCAATATCAGTTAAAATCAATTTTGAAAATAGTTAGATCGATCTATCCAGTTTGTTTGCTATAATGGCGAGCCGTGCAAACAACCACTTTTTGGCAACAAATTGATAAACCAATCATTGGTCTCTCCCCAATGGATGGCGTAACCGACGCCGCATATCGTTTCATTCAAAAAAAATATGGAGGTCCCGCCATCATCTACACTGAATTCATCAGCGTGGAAGGCTTGTGTCGAGGCGCGGAAATTTTTCTTAAAGAATTATTATTCCACGAAATAGAACGACCAATCATCGCCCAAATCTATGGTATTACTCCAAATTTTTTTAGACAAACCGCCACTTTGTTGTGTGAG
>DBQS01000030.1:989-9288 GCA_002305355.1 Patescibacteria group bacterium UBA1388 | reverse complement strand
GGAGTCTAGTGCAGAGACTAGAGAAAGAAGGTTACAAAAATTTGTAACCTATAAATTAGAATGTATTATCAAGATCGATTGACAGAAAATGTCAAGTTATTACAAAAAGCTGTATTGATCAGTCAACACAAGTTTTTAATCATGAGAAGAGCGGTAAATTCACTGTCAAGACCAGATAAGTGGGATCTGCCTGGTGGAAATGCTGAATGGATTAATTCCTCAGTAGATGTGAATAACCCACACAGACTGGATTTAATTCGAGAAATTAAGGAGGAGACAGGAGTTAAGATTGGTAAAAAGCAAATTGATGATCAGGCAGTTTGTTTTGCCGGTACTTATTTTAGGGTGAGCAGTCACCCTGCGCAAGCAGAAGCGATGCCTCAACCCCAAATTAAGACACAACGTGCTGATAGGGTAAGGAGAGGAGAAAATGCTCAGATTGACTCAACAAAGAATAGTTCAGAAATTTATTCGGTGATCTTGGGATGGAAAATCGTATTACCAAAAGAATTTGACAAAAATAGTATCCAGCTGAGTCATGAGCACACTGCTTTTAGATGGGTGAAGTTGACAGAGTTTGACGATTATGATTTTGGTTTTGCCGGTGAAAAAGATGGCTTTATCCGACGAATGGTTGACAATGCTTTCCGCTCTTCCCGTTAATTTTGAATCGGTAGTTAATATCAATTAAGATGGCAAGATTTGCACATAAACAAACTGGCGCTTTTGATCCTGGATCTGCTGATGAGTACCAGCACGGTTACTCATTTGCTACTACGGCTTATTCTCATGTTTTTAAACCTGGTTTGAACGAGCGGGTAGTTAAAGAAATATCTCATCTTAAACAAGAGCCTGCCTGGATGTTGAAACTGCGTTTGCAAGCTTATCAGCAATTTGTTAATCGACCGCTGCCCATTTGGGGGGCAGACTTGTCTCAGATTAATTTTGAGAAGATTCGCTATTATTTGCGGCCAACTGACAATCAAGTTAGCTCTTGGGATAAAGTGCCTGCCGAGGTTAAAGAGACTTTTGAGCGGTTGGGAATCCCAGCGGCTGAGCGCGATGTATTGGCGGGGGTAAAAGCACAATATGACAGTGAAATTGTGTACGGCTCATTAAAAAAAGCATTTGCCAAGGATGGTGTAATATTTTTGTCAATGGATGAAGGCATGCGCCAATATCCAGGTCTAGTTAAAGAATACTTTGGCAAAATTATTCCTAGTGGGGATAACAAATTTGCTGCTTTAAATACGGCAGTCTGGTCGGGTGGCTCGTTTGTTTATGTGCCAAAAGGGGTACAAGTTAAACTACCGCTGCAAACATATTTTCGAATCAATGCAGAAAGTATGGGTCAGTTTGAAAGAACGCTAATTATTGTGGATGAAGGTGCGAGTGTGCACTATGTTGAAGGCTGCACGGCACCAAATTTTTCAAGTAGCTCATTGCATTCGGCGGTGGTGGAAATTTACGTCAAAGCGGGTGCCACATGTCAATACACCACCATTCAAAATTGGTACAAAAATGTTTACAACTTGGTGACAAAACGAGCGCATGTAGCAGCAGAGGGAACGATGATCTGGACAGATTTTAATATGGGTTCGAAGGTGACAATGAAGTATCCGGGTTTCATTTTGGCAGGTCCGGGCGCCAAGGGGGAAACCCTCAGTATGGCCTTGGCCACGGCTGGGCAGCACCAAGATACTGGGAGCAAGGCCATCCACTTGGCGCCCCACACAAGTTCCACTATTATTTCTAAATCGATTAGCCAGGGAGGTGGNNNNTGTGACGCACTGCTTCTTGATGGAGAGTCGCGCTCTGATACTTATCCGACCGACAAAATTTTCAACTCACAAGTGGAGGTGCAGCATGAAGCTACTGTTTCCAAAATTGGTGATGATCAGCTTTTTTATTTGATGAGTCGGGGGATAAGTGAGGAAGATGCGCGAAAAATGATCGTACACGGTTTTGTGGATGATTTGGTCAAAAAGTTGCCCCTTGAATATGCAGTTGAGATGAATCGATTGATTGATCATGAAATGGAAGGGAGCATTGGTTAAAATGGCGGAAAAATCTCAACTTACCACTATCAAAATATCTGATCATCAAGTGATTGTGATTGATCGCCCTGGAAGATATGACATTTGCTTAATTTCACCTGGAGCTGAAGCAAAAATTAGTGGCGTATTTGCTTTGTCTGATCAAGAACAGTCAGAGGTAGAAGTAGAAATTCACCATCAAGCCCCTCACACCAAAGCAGAAACCACTCTCAAAGGAGTGGTGGGCGGCCAAGCTCAACTTAAATTTGTGGGTAGAATCATTATTGATCCAGATTGTGGTAATAGTAATTCATTCTTGACGGAGCGAATATTATTATTGTCAGACAAGGCTAAAGCGGAAGCCGTGCCAGATTTAGAAATTCTGACTGATGATGTTAAGTGTTCGCACGCAGTCAGTGTGAGCCGCATCCCTGAAGTTCAGATATTTTATCTGATGAGTAGAGGCATTTCCCGTAGTGATGCAGAGCAATTGATTGTGGATGGATTCTTAAATTGAATATCATACAACCTATATTCCAGAAAAATTCATCTAGACATATTCAACAGTGGAAATGGTTTAAAATAAGTCGGTACTGCAAAACAGATAAACATGGTTGTTACAAATAAAAAAATATTTTCTCTCAAATTCAATACAATCTTATTTTGGTTTTTAAGTGCACTAATTGTGAGTGGAGTATTTTGGCATTTACAAGCTGTGTGGCATCAGGAATTATTTGGAGATGAAATTCATAGTCTGTTCTTTTTTCAAAATAATAGTTGGTGGAACTTAATAAGTAGCCCCCTTGAACCGATTCACCCCAACGGTGTTTATTTGCTGTTAAAGGCTTTATATGTTGTTACTCCGACGGTCATTGCTTTGAGATTTTGGCAGTTTGTCATATTTTTAGCTAGTTGCATGATGTTGTGGCAAATTTTCCAAAAACTGCAGATCAGAACACAAGTGGCAATGCTCGGATTAGCACTCTGGGTAAGTTCTGCTTATCTATGGCATTTTTCTTTTCAATTGCGCATGTATGGTCCAGCTTTTTTAGTGATGTTGCTCTCGACATTATTTATGCTTAAAAAAAAGCTAACTTGGGCGATTTTCTTGGATTGGTCGTTGCTTTTAATGGTGTATGGAGGCGGCATTTTTCTTTTGGCAAAGTGGTTTGCATATTTGCTTTTAGCACTTAGTAATAAAAATTGTCAAAAAAAGTACCATCATTTTAGGACGGCATTAATACATTCTCTGTTTATCATCGTGCCACTCGCATTGATTTTCTTAAAATATTTGTTTCAGCAACACTTGATTAATGAAAGTTATCTATATTGGGTGAAAGCTCCTGTTTGGCAAGATTGGAGTTTGGGCGTTATATCTTTGATGAGTGGTTTATTTTTGCCTTATTTTGAAGGATATGCTGATCTTAATTCAAAGTGGCTCCAGCTGGGAGGCTTGGTAAATGCGCTAGCATTGATGCTTCTTTTCACCATATCAATAATAACTTGGATTAAAAGACGACTATGTTTTGATTGGTGGAAAAATAGTAGTTTTAATGCCCAATTTATTGTGGCGATGTGGATAATAATAATGGTTTTTTATACTGGTCTTCATCTTTGGTCTATGCTATTTGGTAGTCACTTGTTTCACATCCGCCAAATTTTCCCGGTGGGAATAGTGAGTTTGTTGATGCTTGTTTGGGTAAGTAACCAAATTTGGTATTTATTGCCCAAATTGGTTTCTGTGGTAGCTGTAATTCTGATTGTAATTAATCAAACAATGATTATTCAAGATAGTCTTGGCAGCAATCAAACTTACGTGCATCATTTCACTGATATACCTGGTACACCGCTTTTAGCAAGTAAGAGTGATATTGAACTTATTTATAAATTATGCGGCACGTTTGATCAACCTAAAATAGAGAGCGAGTGTAAAAGAAAAAATATTACGTTTGTTGAATCAAAATCATTTATATTACCAACTGAGCAAAGCTGGTGGCTAACAAAACGAGCAAATTCAGCACTTATGGACAAGCATCCAGATTTTTCTGATAAGTATGACTGTAAAGAAATTTCTGTAGACTTTCTAGCTTGCCAAGCATTGTTCCGATAAAAATTCGGTTGAGTGAGATGCTTGCTCGTTAATGTAGTAATTTTTGAAAATATAATTTGTGTGATTTGTAAATAGGTGCGGTACAATATTCCTATGTTTGATCCACAGAAAATTCGTGCTGACTTTCCGGTTTTAAAGCGTCAAGTTCATGGAAAATCTCTGGTTTANNGCCGATTATTATCGTCAGTCAAATGCCAACGTGCACCGCGGTGTACACCAGCTATCTGATGAGAGTACGCAAATGTGGGAAAAAAGTCGTCACACTGTTGCCAAATTTTTTGGGGCTAAGCCGGAGGAACTAATTATTACTCGCAATACCACTGAAGCATTGAATGGGGTGGCATATGGTTGGGCAGATAGATGTATGCGCCCCGGTGACGTGATTTTAAGTTCGGTTTTGGAACATCACTCTAACTTGGTCACTTGGCAGCAAATGGCACTCAGAACCGGGGCGCAATTAGCACTAGTCAACGTGACAACAGATGGTCGACTAGACGAAGACGATTTAATTAATCAGGTGGCGCGCAATAATGTTAAAGCCATCACCATTCCTCATGTGTCAAATACTTTGGGTAGTTATGTTGATCTTGAGAAGTTGGTACCCAAATTGCGAGCTCTAAATCCAGCAGTAATTATCATTGTTGACGGTGCGCAATCAGCTTCACACCTACCCATTAACTTTGATCAGTTAGACATAGACTTTTATGCTTTTAGTGGTCACAAAATGCTAGGTCCGATGGGAATCGGGGGTTTGTTGGTCAGGAAAAGTTTATTGGATACTCATCGTATGACCCCCTGGTTATTTGGAGGTGGCATGATCGCAGAAGTAGCGACTCAAAGTGCTCAATTCCACACTGATCCGGAAGAAAGATTTACTGCTGGTACACCTGATGTGGCCAGTGCAGTCGGCTTGGCAGCAGCCTGTAAGTATTTGCAGAATTTAGGGATGAAAGATATCTTTGATCACGATCAGCAACTGGTTAACTATGCTTTTCAAAAACTCAGTGAGTTACCTGCAATTGAATTAATTGGACCCTCTCCTCGTAGACTCACTTCGTCAGTTAGTTCTAGCTCTCGATCTCGCTCTCAATCCCATTCGCAATCAAATCTGGATGTGATTAGAGTTGGCTCAATTGCTTTTATTTACCACGGTGTTCATGCTCACGATGTCGCCCAAGTGCTTGACAGTCAGGGGGTGGCAGTGCGTAGCGGACATCATTGCACCATGCCTCTTCATCAACAACGTCATTGGCAAGCCAGCGTGCGCGCTAGTTTTCATGTTTACTCATCTGATGCAGACATCGATCGCCTAGTGACTGCTTTGCAAGAAGTCAAAAAAGTTTTTCAAAAATAATTGACCTTAATATGATTGACCATCCTACATCGGATTTACCTATCTCAGATTTGTACCAGCAGTTGATCCAAGAAGCGGCCGCTCATCCCCATAATAAGCAACCATTGTCTGAAGCTAGTTTGCAAGCCAAGGCTATCAATGCGAGTTGTGGTGACGAACTCCAAGTTTGGCTGAAAGTTGATGACCAATCGGGAATTGTGACTGAGGTGGGATGGACAGGAGAAGGCTGCATTATTAGCCAGGCAGCGATGAGTGAATTGAGCTTGCATATTAAAGGTATGACCACTGTTGAAATCACTCAATTATCTCAAGATGATGTGTTAACTATGCTTAATTTACCTCAAATTTCAACTGGTCGTATCAAGTGTTTAATGTTAGGCTTGGAAGCAGTAAAAAAAGCGATTAGCACCAGGGTCTGATCGTTTCAAATAGATTTTAACAAATCACAAAGCAGATGAAGATTTTTGTTGGCTCACTAAACCCCGTCAAAATTAATGCCGTCACACTTGCTGCCAGCGAATCATGGCCAAATGTGGAAGTTTATGGTTTGGATGTACCGAGCGGCATTAGCGATCAACCGATGAGTGATGAAGAAACTAGAAAGGGCGCTGTTGCAAGAGCGAGAGCAGCACTTAGAGATGGGTTACAGCGATCCAAAAAGACTTCTGATCCACCCAATAGAACCGACCTCAAAGGTGATTTTAAAAAATCTATTGTTCTTGACGAATTTGTTTATTTTGATCATGCCAATGATCCCTCACAAGATGCCAGAGCTGACCAAACTAGTAATTTTGAATTGATCTTGGGAGTGGGATTAGAAGGTGGTGTTTTTGAGGAAGAAAATGGTGAATTGTGGTCAACTGTTTGGGCCGCGGTCATTGACAAAGAAGGAAGATTGTTTGAAAGCAATGGGGCGAGATTTAAAGTGCCTACTTCAATTGCTACCAAAATTTTAAGTGGTGGAGAAATGGGTCCGATAGTTAGTAAAATGTTTGATGGAGCAGACATTAAACGGCAACAGGGTGCGATTGGAGTCATTACCAATAATTTTGTAGACAGGACGGAAGAATATAGTATGATCGTGAAGTTGGCACTAGGATTATGGTACGGTAGAGGTTGGGAAAAACAGCTTCGAACCAAATTTCTTGACAAGTAAGTAAGGATAGACTATGCACCCGCCACAACATTTTATCGCTCGTTTGGAAGATAAAAATGAATTGAATCCTCGTTATATCCATTACTCTTTTGAGCTGCAAAAACCCTTGAAGATGGATTTTTTAGCCGGACAATATCTTTCGGTAAAGGTATCAGACCAGGGATTGAGGCGTTCTTATTCGATATGTTCTTCACCAGATATCAGGCACGGATTTGAGTTTCTAATCGATCGTCAACCTGGTGGGGTGGGTTGTAAGTTTTTTGATAGTCTCAAGTTTGGAGATGAAATTGAAACCCTTGGTCCGCTTGGCACCTTCGTGATGGCTGATGATGAACATGAAAAAGAAGTGATGTTGGTAGCGACTGGCTCTGGCATCGCTCCTTTACGGGCAATGATTTTAGACCGTCTTCAAGTACATCATGACAAAAGAAAAATTACTTTACTATGGGGAATGCGCCACGAGACAGAGCTATTCTGGGAATTGGACTTTCAAGACATTAGTCAAGAGATTGATAATTTTGAGTTTTTGCCGGTTATTTCTCAACCAATATCCAATTGGCCGTTGGCTGTGGGTAGGGTGACCCAATATCTCAAGGAAGCAAATTTAAATGAAGAGACGGGATACTATTTATGTGGCAGTGCTGCCATGATTACTGAAGTCAAATCGATATTGCAGCAACGCGGCATTCCCAATCATTTTATCCACCACGAAAAATTTTATTAAGGGGTTGCTTTGTGATCAGAGGACACTGAGAAGTATAGATTTAAAGATTGACCAACCAAATTGGCTTTTGACATCTAAGGCAGCTTGGCTTATATTGGCGGAACTAAAAAATCAGCATATCAATGTAAGGAAAGCATGAAGACTGATACAACTCAACAAGTGGGCAAATACCTGATCAAAGTGACGCGTGAGAAGTGTATTAGCGCAGCAAGTTGTGTAGCCATTGCTCCTCATACATTTGCTTTAGATGAAGAGCAAATTGTGAAAATTATTAATCAGTCAGGCGATGCTCCAGATTTACAATTATTGGCTGCCCAAAGTTGCCCTACGATGGCAATTACTATCATTGACACTGAAACAGATGAACAAGTATGGCCTCAAGAAAATTAACTGAGGGGAAATTATGAAAAATTTACCATTATTATTGGGAACAATGTTGGGCACATTTTTGTTGGTGATTGGGATTGGATATTTTTTTGCTCAATCAAATGAGCCAGCCGTTGAAAGTGCATCGGTCGATCCAGCATTGATTGCTGGGGAGATGAGAAATGTCACAGGTAATCTTGAATCGGAAATTACCGTTGTAAATTTTAGTGATTTTCAGTGTCCAGCATGTAAAAGCACTGAACCGATGGTACAACAATTTTTAGCAGAGTATGGTGATAGAGTAAGATTTGTGTATCGGCATTTTCCAATAGATAGTTTGCACATTAATGCGCGGCTTGCTGCGCAAGCCGCGGAATCAGCCGGGATTGATGGTAAATTTTGGGAATATCATCAATTACTTTTTGAAAAACAGGAAGAATGGAGCCAGATTGAAGACAAAACTGCCTTAATTAACCGTTTTACCGAGTATGCTCAAGAATTAGAGATTGACAAAGATCAATTCTTGGAGAGAATAGAATCACCTTCAGTAGCC
>DBQS01000030.1:0-929 GCA_002305355.1 Patescibacteria group bacterium UBA1388 | reverse complement strand
GGTTCAGCTGAAGAAAAACAATAACAACATTGCATCAACTGCATGTTAAAGAAGGGGCACAAATGAAAAGGTTTACGCCATATATCTTTCCGCTCGTAGTTTTATTAGTCATCTTTTTTTTGGTATATCGTTGGTACAGCTTGAGGAGTCAGCAAAGAGCTGAGGACGCCGAGTTTGGAGAGGGTATTCAAATTGAAAATTTAAGTGAAGAAGAGGCAGCGAACGTAGTCACTGGTGTTGGCGATGTTGAAACCGCTCCATTAGAAGCCCCAGTACAACCAGATAAAGACGAAGTCGGCTTAACTACCGGTCAAAATCTGGGGACGATTCGGTATGAAATTACAGAAGATAAAGTATTGTTTAGTGTCCTGGCTAACTTGGATGTGGCTGGATTAACTGCCCAGGCAGAAGATGGCACAACCATGGTAGTATCTCCTGAAGCGTTAGCAGATAAGGAGTACACTGTCTATGTTAGATCAATTGATGGAGATGATTTGACCGAAGCATTCAAGTTGGTGGTTGGCAAAGGGGGGTTACTTGGATCTGCTTCCATTTCAACAGATTTATTACCTGTTGAAGTCATCGTTACAGATGCAAAAACAAAGTCGGAAGTACTAGATAATATCTTGCTGCGCGGCGTAATTCAGAGTCCTGAGCATTCAGACTTAGGTAATGAAACAGAACAAGAATAATTATTTCAAGGTGTAATTATTTTGCGTCTTGATAGACTCGCCAAGAGTGGGTATGATAAACAGCATCAACCAGAGGGTTGTGAGTAGTAACAACGTAGTAAGCCGGAAGGCATAAAAAGGAGAAGGTATGGCAAAAGCCTACGAATATACCAATGCAAAGGGTCAGACCTACTATCTGCACACCAAGAAAGTGACTTTGAAGAATGGCAGGGTGCAACAGATCTACTACTTCGCCCG
>DBQS01000013.1:16081-18442 GCA_002305355.1 Patescibacteria group bacterium UBA1388 | reverse complement strand
AGCTGGGTCGTAATCTGACCGTTGTTTGTAAAATATCTGCGAGTCTTTTACGCAGAAAAATGCACTCTTTTGTGTTAATGGCGTCTTGAAAATCTTGGCATTTGTTCCCGAAATCTTTCTTGCATATTAGCAAGTCGTTCTTCTCTCCGCACTTTTTTATTGTTCTCATAAAGTTCCCAGGCCTGTTGATTTCTCCAGATTTCGAGATCTCTTTTTGATGCTGGCGAAGGTACGGGAGGATCTTTTAACCGAAGTTTATAGTAGAGCTCTTCATCCCATTGATTGATATAGGCTCCAACTTTGGTTTTTAACTTACTTTCAGGTTTTGGAAGGGGAGCTGTGTCTGGCTGTTGTTTATACCAAGGCTCTCTTTTGTCATACGGGTTAGGTTTCGCAAATGGACCAGCCCCTGGTCTTAAATTATCAGGCCAAATTTGAGCATGAGCTGTTTTTGTTTCTTGAGTAATAGATAACAACGTAGCGAAGATGGCAGGCAAGAGAAATTTAATGACATAGGCCCATTGCTCGTCAGTAAACTGATATTCTGACTTTGGTGTGTTGGAGAATGCTTCTTTGGTCATGTTGAAAATTAGTTGATAATAGTGCTGATTATACACTTTATATCAAATTGATATGGAATTGGTATTAAAAGCACTGAGCAAAAAACAAGTTTTAGTAATTAACTATAGTCCTTAATCCCTAAAGGGATTGATTTTATTTCTCACTGCTTCCATCAATTTTTTCCACCTCATAAATTTGCGAGATAGTGATGATTCTGTCATGGAATCAAAATCTATCTCACCAGCTACATGTTGATCAATTATTTTTCTAATTTCTGAAATCGGTAAGGTATTACCACTAAACCCCTCAGTTGTTCTCAGGTGTCTCAAGATATAATTTGGGTGATTTGGAGGGAGAATGTCCCTGTGAGAATCTTGAAGTTTATTGTAGATATCTGGATAATATTTTTGGTAGGTATCTAGAATCATAATAATGATTTTTTTTGAATAGTTTTCCAATACTAATCGTTGTAATTCAAAAAAATCAGCATCTGGCAACTTCATTCTCCTTCGATATAGGTCTAGACTTGCGTAAACATCTCTTAATGGATACCTATATCCTGTGGAACGGTGCATATTTACAAAAGCAAAATTAAGGTCTGCTTTAATACTTGCTAGTTGCTCTTGGTTATTGGTGTCCATCAAAGCAGCATCTAATTTATTAATAATTGGTTGTTTATATTTTTCTAAATGATTTTCTCCGAATAATATAAATCTTTCATCAGAAGTTAGAATTTGGACTACTTGTCTAATTTGGTGAGCTTTTTCTTTTGCTTTTAATGATTTCAAACTTCCTTTTTGTAAAAAGATATCAAGTGATTGAGGATCAAAAACATCGCTGTCTACACCCAAGAGTTCCTTTGTAGGTTTTTGGCCATACCTGCGTTCGTATTCATTTATCATTGCTTGATACAAATCGGGAAATCTTATTGAGAGTTGTCGTGTTATCCACTGCCCATATTTTTCTGAACCAACTTGTAAATCATGAACTGAGAAAAGCAGCTTTCTCATTTTTTGTTGGTCTTTAATAAAGATTGCTAGGTCAATGTCATGTGTATGAGGAGTGGAGACACCTCTTAAGACAGAGCCTTCAATCATGATCATTACCTCTTCCTGATTAAATAGTTGTTGCAGAGACTGATTTTCTAGAATAGCTGTTTGATAAAATTCTTTACTTAAAGCAAGAATGCAGTCTGAGAACTGCGTTCTCGCTTCAGGATTTCTAATCCGAATCATGGTTTCATTCAATTGTGATTCTACAGAATGTTTTCTCATATGATTCATTGATGCTTCTCGTAACTAGATCCAACTCTACTAGAATTAAAAAGCTATTTACTATTCGGTAATTATCTATGATTTAGTATTGTACACATCTGCAGGAAAAAGGTAGGAAGGATTGAATAATTGTTAAAGTGATTTTTTTTGTGAATCCACTGAGAATTACTGGTATTTGCCGCGCGCTTGGTAAGTTTAATTCAGATGGAATTCCCAGCTCGCTTGGCGGCAGAACGAGATTAAATTCCCATTCCATGGACTCCAAANNCGCTTTCGATTTCCAAAATTGTGACCTTACCCGGATTCGAACCGGGGTTACCAGGATGAGAACCTGGCGTCCTAACCGCTAGACGATGGGGCCTAAAATGACTATGAAGAATTATACTGTTATTGCGCTCCATTCTCAATACTTAGGTCGAGAGTTACCGGAAATTGGGTCAATATAAATTCTGCTGAAATTTTTTTAATCTAGTGTATAGTAGGACATCATGAAAAATTTTCTAGTCAGACTATTAAAAATTGCAGC
>DBQS01000013.1:12468-15916 GCA_002305355.1 Patescibacteria group bacterium UBA1388 | reverse complement strand
TATGAGGTCAAAGATCAATTGTTAGCGGCTGCTGAGGATAAAAACATCGACGGAATTTTATTATATGTCAACTCGCCTGGAGGGACAATTTACGGTAGTAAGGCAATTGCCGATGGTGTGAGTGAGTATCGATCCAGAACGAGCAAACCAGTTTTAGGTTTTGTGGGAGGTACGGCAGCGTCTGGTGGCTATTGGGCAGTATCAGCCGCAGACCAAATTGTGGCTGATGCTGGTACGATGATGGGCAGCATCGGTGTCATTTATGGACCTTTTAAATTTTATGACTCGGTGGTGAGTGAAGACGGAGGATTATTGGTTGGTGGTGTGGTGACGGAGAATGGCATTCAAAGCACTTATATATCGGCAGGAAAATCGAAAGACTTGGGTAATCCTTATCGACCAATCACTGCAGAGGAACAGGCGATAATGCAGCGGATGGTAAACGATAGTTACCAAGATTTTGTTGCTTCAGTAGCAGTAAATAGGCAAATTGAACCAAGAGTGGTCACCGAGCAAATTGGAGCATTTGTGTTTAGTGAACATGCGGCTGAGCAGAATGGGTTGATAGATGGCATGACCAGCAAACAAGGTGCATATGAAAAACTGGGTGACATGGCTAATTTAGGTAATGACTTTCAAGTGGTGCGTATTTATCGTGAGCCTGGAATTTTACAAGCACTCATGCAGGTGCGGCAGATACCAACTGGAAATCAGGTGACTCGTCAGGCGTGCCCGCTTGTGAACCTACCCCTTGCATTACATGGCGATGTGATGACTGCTTGTGGTTGGTAATCTTCTCACTTGTAATCCCTTGATAATCCCGCCATAATGATTAAATTGTGCAGCAGTTAAGAGAAACCTTAGCTCATTTGTTTCGTCCACGCCGATCAAACAATCATCGGTCGAGGTTGCTTCACAACGATGCGTTGGTTGTGTTATGTGCTTTGACACTGGGTTTTGCGTTATTTACTAATCTTATTCCGATGATTAATCCCAAAATGGGTTATATTTTGGGTTATGCAAATGATATTTCTATCCAAGACGTAGTTGCACAGACGAACGCCCAACGAACTAGCGTGGGCCTGCCGCCACTAAAATTAAACACCGCACTCTCAAATGCTGCCGCAGGGAAAGCGCGCGATATGTTTGCCAACCAATATTGGGCACATACCTCGCCCTCTGGAGTAGAGCCTTGGGCTTTTATTTCTGACGCTGGGTATAGTTATCTAGCGGCCGGTGAAAATTTGGCCAGAGATTTTATGCACACTTCAGATATGGTGGCAGCCTGGATGGCATCTCCCACCCATAAGGCAAATATTGTGAATGCGAAATATGAAGAAATTGGCGTGGCGGTGGTGAATGGTACGCTGGATGGAATAGAGACCACCTTAGTAGTGCAGATGTTTGGTAAACCTCAGGGTTTGGTTGGTCAGAGTCCGGCTGTTATTTCAGAACAAGCTGCTGAGATCACCAATCAGGAGTTAGATGAGAAGGAAAATCTTGAGCGATTAGCGCCCCAATCAGGAAATTTAGCAGATTCTTCATTAAACGATTTGAGCCTGAGTGAATCTGAAATACCAGTTGATGGTGATCAAGAAGCAAAAAGGGCAGCAGTTGAAGAAGACCTTCAACTTTCAGGTCTAGAAAGACCGGTTTTTCAAGTCAAAAAAGCGCTAGCATTAACCGAAGGTGACTTTACTTCTTCTCAGGTCGCAGGTTATATTTCACCCCTTCATCTTATGAAGTCCTTTGCTGTGTCCATTCTAATTTTATTAATGGCAACACTCATTTATGATATGTTAGTAGATCGAAAACAGCCGACAAATCGCTTTGTAGGAAAAAATGCGGCGCACATCTTATTTTTCTTAGCGATTACATTTGTGGTAGTTATCTTTAAAAGTGGATTTGTAGGATAAATGGGATAATTTGAAGATGAGATTATTGATGATCAAAGAAATAAAAGACCACCTGTTTGCCTATCTTTTATTAGTTGGCTTATTAGTAGGCTATGTTTATGCTTTTATCAGTTTTTGGTCAGATCGGTTGTTATTAAAAGGGGTAGTAGTGATGATGATCATCACATACTTTTTGTGGGGGGTGTTAGTACATAAAAAATCAGGCCAAATTAATGTGGAAATTGTTAAGGAGTATGGTTTAATCGCGTTAGTAGGCGGAGTTGTATTATTGATGCTCACCTATTAGGATAAGGAAGTGATAAACTAAGCTCCGGTATTTTTTGGACACTTCGGAAGGCATTGATTATGAAAGGTATCATTTTGGCTGGAGGATCTGGTACCAGACTCAGTCCCCTCACAAAAGTGACTAGCAAGCAGTTGTTGCCTATCTATAATCAGCCGATGATTTTTTTTCCACTCCAAACATTGCTCAATGCTGGGATTAAAGATATTTTGGTGATCGTGGCTCCCGATCATGCTGGAGACTTTTTGAAATTATTAGGTAGTGGTCAAGAGTTTGGATGCAAGTTCACCTATGAGATTCAAGATAAACCACAAGGATTAGCACAAGCCTTTTTAATTGGTGAAAATTTTATTGGTGATGATAATGTGACTCTAATTTTAGGAGACAATGTATTTGAAGATAATTTTGCAGATGCGATTGCCAGTTTCAAAAATGGTGGCCGTGTTTTTGCTAAAGAAGTGTCGGATCCCAATCGGTTTGGGGTAGTTGAGTTTGATGATCAGAAGAAGGCTTTGAGTATCGAGGAAAAACCAGTTCATCCTAAATCGAATTTCGCAGTGACTGGTCTTTACATTTACGATCGGTCGGTGGTGACTAAAGCAAAAACTTTACAGCCATCATCGAGAGGAGAACTGGAGATTACCGATCTGAATATGTTATACCTCCAGGAAGGCACACTTGATGTATCTTTTGTAGAAGGAAAATGGCTAGACACTGGTACTTTTGAATCTTTGTTTGAAGCTTACACTTTTATTAGAGAGCGGGAAATCAATAAGTAGCGGAATTTATTAATTAATCACATGAAACCTGCCCACTACCACTTGCTGCTTGTTACTCTCACCTATGTTTTTTTGGGATCTTATTTGTCAGATTACTCAAAATTAAGAACGGTTGTGTTTGCACAATCATCAGAGCAGGTAGAGACGACGACTACTACCACCACTACCATTACTACTCAAACTTCTCCCGCCCCATCATCAGCTCAAACTATAGAGGAAGGTAATGCCAACTTCACCGCTTCTCCCACTCCCTACCCAGTGGACACTGTCTTTACTAAACCTAGACAGACTGAAGAAATCAAGCGATTGAAAATTCTTTATCAAGAACAAGTAGAAAAGTACCGTGAGCTGGAAAGAACGTTTTATATTGATAATGCCCAGTTTAAACAATTAAACACCCTCCAGTCACTAGAGAAAGCAGTGGTCAGTACGCGCCAAGTTATGCTCGCCAGAACTGATGTCTTAATTAC
>DBQS01000013.1:0-12337 GCA_002305355.1 Patescibacteria group bacterium UBA1388 | reverse complement strand
TATGATAAGTCACGGCTTATTTATGATGATATTTTAATTTTGCATCAAGAACATAAAGTGAGCGCGCTCCGCCAAGCGGAGCGCGATCGAGCGTACACTCAAGTTAATAGATTATTTGAAAATGTAGGAATCAAACTCTTGAGCGTGCGCACCAATATCGAGAAGCAAAATACCGTCACCCGTCACAATTATTCATCAGCTTTTGGCAAGGATTTGGAAGCGGCTTATAGTGGCACAGCGCAATTATTATCATATTTGAAGGAGTTAATCGTAGAATTAACAGAATAATGAGCAGATTTAAAAAATGAAAAAGTACAAAATTGATCAAACCAAATTTTCTGTGGAGCGACCTCTTTTTGAACAGATTGGCGCATTGCCAGAGCCAGAATTTGTAGAGCAGGATGTTAAGCCACCGTTATTGAAAAGAAGAAAAGTGGTGATTGGTTTGGTTATCGGTATCACTCTGTTGGTGTTGTTGATTTTGTTGCTGATTAACACGATTATCAACAGGAGTAAGCTTGTGGCTGTGCCTGAAGCCTCGCCAACAATCGAAGAGACCAGAAAGGTGGAAGTAGGGCCATTACTGAAAAGAGTTGAGGTGGTCAGAGAAGAGCTAAAAGAAGCTGATCCGACTAAAAACGAATTAGTTTTTCCCACCCTTGATTACTCTCTGCGTATTGATCCGAAAAAATAATCAGCATCTTCTAAAGAGATTAAGATTGATACTTGATGTCACGATTTAAGAAATAGATCAAAAGTAAGTTTTGAAATTTAGACTGACAGTTAAATTTTTTTCTTAGTGAATGGTTGGCTATTAAATAAAATAAACATTAAAATTACCCAAAAAGCTAGCGAATGAAACGAAAAAGGCAAGTTTAGTTGTACCCTGAGAGCCACCTGATGTACTATTTCGGCGGGAATAAATAAATGTATGCACAGTTGCACAATGTGAGGATATTTGAGCTTGATGCGATTTAACTTGACCAGCAACCATACTAATCCTGATTCAATTAAGAGCATAAATAATCTGGAAATGATCAGAAAAATTAACATTACAGGAAAAGCTAGCAGGCGGAGTATTGTCATAAATTCGACGAACGCATTTTCTAACTGTGGCTGAAAGTTTGTTATTACAACTTGGTCGATTGAAAATGGTGTTGTAAAGAGATTTGATAATTCAAGTGCTTGGGTGGTCTGACCTTGGAAACTCATCACAAATGTTTGATCGGTTATCAACCAGAGCGCATGCTGATCGATTGGTTTTTGATCAGTATTGACGATCAACAAATTTTCAGGTAAACCATAACCTTGAGTGAGCAAATGACTGGGTGTTTTAAACACCACGGGAGATAAATTGGCATTTAAATTGCGTCCATCCCACTGCACGACGAGGTCAGTTGGGTATTGTTGGACCAGATTGTCAATGCTCTTGAGAAGTTGAGTGGTGATGATTGGAGAAGTCACAAATATAAACCAGGTACTCGATATGGTGGTGATCAAGATGATCAAAAATAAATAGGTGATGAGAGAGTCTTTAAGAGCTACTTGCTGCAAATTTTGATAAAACTTCAGAGATGAAACAGAGGCAGTCAGGTAACGAATGTGTTTGGTAAGAAATTTCACGTCCCTAAGTATACATCAGCTGCATCAACAAGTTGATGCAGCTGATTCTTGGCATCGGTAAATTATCACAGGAAAATTTAGTTGATTGCTGTTCAACTAAATAAAACATCTTATCAATTGAAACTGATAATAAATTCTGCTACACCACATTAGGCAGAATTTGTTACAATCAAGCTTATGACTTATTCATTTTCCAATTATGATCAAAAATTAGAAACCACTCTCGAGCATATTAGGAGTGATGTGAGGACATTGCGAACTGGACGAGCATCGGCCGATTTGATGGATCCAGTACTGGTAGAGGCATATGGCCAAAAAATGAAGTTAGTTGAGTTGGCAAGCATCAATGTGCCAGACGCTACCCTCTTGGTGATTTCTCCATGGGATAAATCATTGGTAGAAAACATTGAAAAAGCAATTGCCAAAGCCGAGCTTAATTTGAACCCCATTGTTGACGGCGACGTGATTCGGGTTCCCGTACCCACTTTAACTGAGGAAAAAAGAAGAGAAATGGTTAAAAAATTGCATCAAAAAATTGAGGCTGGTAAAGCCATGTTACGCGATGTACGTACTAAGGCTAAACAAGACATCGAGGCTCAAAAAGGCAATGAGGGGATTAGCGAGGATGATGTTGTTGCTGACTTGGAGACGCTTGAGGAAAAACATCAAGCAGCTGTGGCAAAACTGGATGATCTGCAGGACAGTAAAGAAAAAGAGTTACTCAGTATCTAACGATTTCCAACATAACATATGGCGATTTTAATATTTATTTTAATTTTATCGTTTCTAGTGATCATCCATGAGCTGGGACACTTTTTAGCTGCCAGATGGTCTGGCATTAAAGTAAAAGAGTTTGGCATTGGTTATCCTCCCAAAGCTTTAAAATTGTTTGAGTGGCGTGGTACAGATTTTACATTGAATTGGATTCCATTTGGCGGTTTTGTACGGATGGCGGGTGAAGACTCAGATCCCAATCAACGGAGTTTGGCCAAAAAGGGCGAGTTTTTTGCTGCTTCCAAAGAGAAGCGGTTATTTGTGGTGTTGGCAGGGGCAGCGGTTAATTTTGTATTTGGGATTGTTGCTTTTGCGATCATATTTTCAATATTGGGTATTCCTCTCGAAATAACGGGAGCAAGAATTGGCGAAGTGATGCTAGGTTCACCGGCAGCGACAGCAGGTGTGCCTGCCGCAGTCAACATTATTGCTTTTGAATATGAAGGACAAAGGTTCCAGACTCATTCCCCAAGTGATGTGATCAACTTCGTGACTGATCATCAAGGCAAAAATGTGAAGTTGGTTACCTCAGGTCCTTGTGATAAATTGGCATGTGCTGAAATAGAACAAGGTTTTGAAGTCTACTTAAGATCTCAGGCAGAAACTCCTCAAGGCGAAGGATCACTAGGTGTTGTTTTTACACAATTTGAAATGGTTTATTATCCTTGGTATGAGATGCCAATTCGGAGCATGGTTTTCGGTCTTGAACAAGCGCTCGTCATGGGTCGAGAGATATTGGCTGCTTTGTCTAGATTAGGGGGAAGTTTAATTTCAAGCGGCCGGGTGACTGAGGAATTAGCTGGCCCAGTAGGTATTGTTGATCAAGCTCAAAAATCAGGTATTTTTGAGGAGGGTTTACTCATGATTCTTTCTTTTGCGGGAATGTTATCTATTAATTTGGCAATTATGAATATTTTGCCGATTCCACCTCTAGATGGAGGTAAGGCATTGTTTACTATCTTTGAAGCGGTGATTAAGCCAAAGTATTTGTTTAAGATTGAGTACTGGATGAGTTATGGTGGTTATTTAATGTTACTAGCCTTGATCGTTTTTATTACAGTGCGTGATGTCATCCGCATATTCTCTTAAGTGTGACTTAATAAATTATGAATTAAGATTGGCATATGGCAAAGCGAAGAACCCGCAAACAAAAACAAAAAATCAGCCAGAAAAGGAAATCAGCAAAGTCTTCATCAACGATTATAAGGCAGTCTAGACTAATCAGCGCAGATCATAGCAACGCAGATCATAGCAGCCACAAAAATAAAATTACTTTTGAGGAGCAAAAACTTGGTAATGCTAAATCTAATCAGATCACGTCAGAGAAATCTCTGTTGAGAGTCAATGCTCACTTTTTGGCGACCGACATGTTAAGATCTTTAGTGATCACTGTGATCTTGATCATCAGTTTAATTGGAATTTATTTCTATTTACGTTACAATTAGGAGTTGCGGCATTTTGTTTACAAGGAAGCATTGATATGACGAAAAAGATCCTTATTTTTTCATTAGTTGTCTATTTATTGTCTGCCGTGGCGACTTTTACGGTTTTTTCGGCGATTGGTAAGCCAAGTTCAACTAGCTCGGAGGAAATTCAATTGACCGAGGAAGAGGAACAAACCTTGCTTGGAGCATTGCTAGAAATTGACCCTAACGCTCCTCGTGATCAGGAATGTCCAATTAATGGCAAGCTATATACCTCACTTGAAAAAGAGGCGTGGGAAAAACGGAGACCTCTGGCGGTAATGATCGAAAATCACCCAGATGCACGACCACAATCTGGATTGAGTAGTGCCGACTTGGTTTTTGAGGCTATTGCAGAGGGAGGCGTAACTAGATTTATGGGTATTTATTATTGTGGGGCGCAAGCTTACGATACTGTTTTGGCTCCAATCCGATCAGCGAGAACTTATTTTGTGGATTATGCATCTGGTTTCAATTATCCACTCTATGTGCATGTTGGCGGAGCTAATTTAGAGGGACCCACAAATGCGCTTGGTCAGATCGGCCAATACGGATGGAATCAAGAAAATGATCTTAATCAATTTAGTATTGGTTATCCAACTTTTGTGAGGAATGCCAATCGCGTTGGTCGTCCGGTGGCCACCGAGCATACCATGGAGAGTTCCACCGAAAAGTTATGGGCAGTAGGCGAGGAGAGGGGATGGACTAATATGTCTCCTGAACGCAAGGTAGGCAGAAAAGTTTATCCTGGAGAGGATTGGAAAGACGGCTTTAAATCCTGGTCCTTTCGGGATGAACCGATGACTGGTGCGGCTGCTACTGAGATCAGCTTTGACTTTTGGTCTGGGTATTCAGATTATTCTGTGAAGTACGTCTACCAACCAGACAAAGGCACGTATTTAAGATTTATGGGAGGTGAACCACACCTAGATTTGAATTCTGACAAGCAGATTGAAGTCAAGACGGCAATCGTTTTACTTACTAGAGAAAGAGGTCCGATTAATGAACTAAAGCATATGCTTTATGATACAACTGGCAGTGGCAATGCTCTGATTTTCAGCGATGGTAGTGTCACTAAAGCAACTTGGGTTAAAGAAGAGCGTGAAGATGAACTTTTCTTTACTGACAGTAGAGGAGAAGAGTTGGCAATGCCAAGAGGGTTAACATGGATCTCTGTGGTGGATTCATCTACTGATGTGAATTATTAATACCTGGAACATATTGAAAAAAATGAACAAATTGCAAGACTTTATGATTTCCCGGGTGCGGGTAAAAATATTGGAACTGTTTTTCACCAATCCAGATGAGATGTATTATGTGCGGGAGATTACCCGGAAGGCTAAAGAAGAAATTAATGCTGTCAGACGAGAACTAGATCGATTATTAGGAGCAGGAATTCTAAAAAGTGAACAGCGTGGCAATAGATTGTATTATTTATTGAACAAACGCTACTTTTTTTACCAAGAGTTGCAGCAGATGATTTCTAAAAATACGGGCATTGGCAGAAAAATCCGCAGATACAGACGTAAATTAGGAAGCATTAAGTATGTGATGTTTGCTGGCAGATTCGTCAGAAAGAAGCCGGTTGCTCAGGGTCAAGTGGATATGTTGATTATCGGTGATGTGGTATTAGCAGAACTATCTAATTTAATCAAACAAGAGGAGTCGGAGTTAGGGAGAGAAATCAATTACGCGGTTTTTTCTGAAGAAGAATTCGAATTTCGCAAACAACGTCGCGACCCATTCATCATGGATGTGCTCTATGAAAGTAGGGTAATGGTGATCGGTAACGAAGACGATTTCGCAGAAAGAAAGCCGCCCACAGTATAACGGAAGAATATCAGAAGTTGTGGCATGAAGCGTCCAATTCGCCAGTATATATTTATTATGTTATTAACGGTATTGGCCGCAGTTGTTGCCGTGCCTAAAGATTTTTCTTGGACGATTCCCTTTTTGCAACCTACCCGTACAATCAATCTCAGTCCCCCTCAAATAAATTTCAAATGGCATGATGAACCAGTGACGATTGATTTTGACTTCAAACGTGGACTCGACATTCAAGGTGGAATGCAAATCGTTTTGGAAGCAGATATGACTGGTATTGCTGAAGAGGATCGATTAACCGCTTTAGATTCAGCCAAGGAAGTAATTTTAAGAAGAGTAGACTTGTATGGAATCAATGAGCCGGTGGTGCAGACGGCCATTGCGGGTGATTCACACCGAGTGGTTGTAGAATTGCCAGGTTTAGATGATCCAACCGAGGCGTTGTCCCTAGTAGGTCAAACCGCCCAATTGGAATTTCATTTAGTCAAGACAATCGAGTCTGATGAAGGACCGATGACTGAATTGATACCAACAGGTTTGTCTGGGAAACAGCTCAAAAAGGCAAGCGTACAATTTGATCCTCAAACCAATGAGCCGATCGTGGGAATTGAGTTTGATGCTGAAGGTAGCGAGCTATTTGGTGAAATTACCACCAATAATGCTGGTCAATTACTGGCAATTTTTTTGGATGACAACATGCTGATGGCACCGCAGATTAATGAACCAATATATGGTGGACAAGCTGTGATTACTGGTGGGTTTTCAATTGATGAAGCCAAACAGCTGAGCATTCAATTAAACGCAGGCGCATTGCCGGTTCCCATCACAGTGCTAGAACAACGTACCATTGGGGCGAGTTTGGGCACAGAATCGGTGCAGAAAAGTGTACAAGCAGGGCTGTTAGGTCTGATTTTTGTGGTGATTTTTATGATCGCTTATTATCAAATTCCAGGCTTGATAGCGGGTATCGCACTTACTATTTATGCTTTGTTGACGATTGCTTTATATAAAATGTTAGGTGTTGTTATTACATTGCCGGGAATTGCGGGCTTATTATTATCAATTGGGATGGCTGTTGACGCCAATATTTTGATATTTGAACGGATGAAAGAAGAACTCCGGGTTAAAAAACCATTTGAGAGCGCGATGAAACTTGGTTTCGGCCGCGCTTGGGATAGTATTAAGGATGCTAATGTCGTGACGCTTGCCACCGCGCTGGTTTTGATTAATCCTTTGAATTTCAGTTTTTTAAATACAAGTGGTATGGTTCGAGGATTTGGTGTGACTTTGTTTATTGGTGTTTTACTGGGTTTATTTACTGGCGTTGTGGTAACCAGAACGCTAGTGCGCTTGTTTTTGAGTGAACAGGCAGCAAAAAAAATGGCAGGAGTAACTCATGATTGATTGGATGAAGTACAACTGGTTGTATGGATTGATATCAGCACTTTTTATTTTGCCTGGTCTGATTTCATTGCTTGTTTTTGGTGTGAAACCTTCAATAGATTTTATCGGTGGCGCTATGACAGAATTACAGCTTCAACCAGGAGTTTCTTTAAATGCTGAACAGCTAAATGAGATCTTAGATGAAACTTATGCCATTCAAACAGTTCAGTCATCAGGTAGCAATCGCGTGATCATTAGAAGTAATGAGTTAACCAACGATCAAAAAAACGCATTAGTGGCACAAATTAGTGAGAATTATGGATCTGCAGAAGTCCTACGATTTGAGACCATTGGTCCAACTTTAAGTAAAGAATTGCTAAAAAAAACCTTGGCTGCTTTGGCAATCGTGACGCTGATTATTACACTTTACGTAGCTAAACAGTTTGACAGCATTCGCTTTGGGGTGGGGGCAATTTTGGCGATGGTACACGACATTGTGATTGTATTGGGATTTTTTAGTTTGTTTGGATACTTTTTAGGCGTTGAAGTTGATGTGCTATTTGTGACCGCTCTCTTAACGACACTTTCATTTTCTGTTCATGACACAATTGTGGTATATGACCGAGTGAGAGAATTGCAGAAAACGCATTCTAGAGCTTCACTCCGCAGCATTTATAACACTGCTATTTCAGAAACAATGGCTCGGTCGGTCAATAACTCGGTGACAATTATTCTCATGTTATTGGCGCTTTCTTTGCTAGGTGGTGACACAATTCGTTGGTTTGCAATTGCTTTATTGATAGGGGCAATTGCAGGAACATATTCCTCACCCTTTACTTCAGTTCCGATATTATGGGTTTGGCATTTAATTGAGGAGAAAAGAAAGTCCAGCAAAAAAATCTCAACAATTTAGGTTATCAATTTGAGGAGAAAGCAGTAATTTTGTGGGGGAGGATGTGTTGGAAAAGGTATAACTTAATGCTTTTTTGCTGTTAATTCTTGTGCACGAGTCAGCAGTTTGTCGGTTGTATTAAGTTGAGGATTTTCAAGCACTTCATCAAAAAGCTGGTTGAGTAAGCGACCGATTTCCGGACCAGGTTTCATTCCTAATTTATCAATTAAATCGTGTCCGTTAATTTTTAAATCTGTGACGGCTAGAGGTTGATTGAGTTGCGCCAGCATGCGCTCTTTCATTTCTTCTAAACGCCAACTGGTTTTACGAGCGCCACTTCCTAAGCGATCACCTTCACGGAGGTCTAAAATATCATTTAAATTATTGATACCCACATTCCTCATAAAGCGGCGGATTGCGGCATCAGTTTGATGTGGTTGATAATGAAACATGTGAAAGCGCACGAGCGTAAAAATGCGGTCTTGGTCCGAACGGGAAAGTTTAAGGCGATGAGCAATCTGTTTGGCAATCCTTGCACCGATAATTTCATGATTATAAAAGGTGATCGTGTCTTTTTGGACTTGGTAGGTTTGTGGTTTGGCAATATCGTGCAACAAGGTGGCCAATTTAACAACTGGATCATGAGAAGGACACTCGGCGAGAGCATCAAGAGAGTGCGTCCAGACATCAGTGGTGTGGTGGCCACCTTGTTGCACTCCCTTAGTAGCTAATAACTCGGGTATCACATATTGCAGTAAACCAGTTTCATCCATCATCTCGATCGCATGTTTAGCATAATCTGTGATCAGCATTTTGAGAAATTCATCCCTAATTCTTTCTTGACTCACGTGACGTACCAAATCTACATTAGTATTTAGAGCTTGAAAAGTTTCAGCTTCAATTTTCATATTAAGCTGAGCAGATAAGCGAATGGCTCGAAGAATTCTGAGGGCGTCTTCTTCAAATCGAGCAGTAGGATTGCCAACCGTTCTAATAATTCCCTCTTCCAAATCATGCAATCCGTGATGGGGATCAATTAATTGATATTGAGTGGTCTTTAATTCAATAGTTTGAGGAAGGTACTCAACATCGGTGTCAAATAACTTTTTCAATTCAGAAGAATTGACTGAGATCGCCATCGCATTGATTGTAAAGTCACGTCGATTTAAGTCAGACTCCAAATCTTTACCCCAAGTAACAGACTTTGGTCGACGGTGATCCAAGTAACTGCCATCACTTCTAAAGGTAGTAATTTCGAAGGGAGGAGGTGATTGCTTGGTGGTTTCTTGTTTCTGAAAAGTAGACAGTAAGGAATCGTGAATTTTTGTTGAGTCTGATAAATTTAACTGCTCGCTGTGATTTGATCGAGGAGTAAAAAAGTATGATTGGTCAGCTGGAAAGGCAAGTTGAGTTTGAATTTCTTTGACGGTAATACTGACCGTACCAAATTTATTTTCATAAAAAGCTTCTGGAAAAAGCTGCATGATTTCTTCAGGTGTTGCATTAGATGTGATGTCGTAGTCGGTAACTTTGTGTGAAAAGTTAAAAATGTTGCTACTTACCAAATCTCTGACTGCACCTCCCACTAAATAAGCTTCAAAACCGGCCTTGTGAAGACTGTCAAGAATGAATAATGGCTCGATGGGGATGGTCAAAGTCATACCTGTTATTATAGGTGTAAATGGTGTGTTGTGCAGTACATATTATCTTGTTATAGTGGCGGAGTATGAATTGGCAGTTCCTGACTACAGAAATTCCTCAAACAACGGCAGATTTAAAACGCGTTTTACTTGCTAATCGTCATATTCAAGATGCTGAACATTTTTTTGATCCTCCCCACCCCAAGAAAATTCTTCCCAATCAACAACTATTTGATCAAAAGCAGTTTCAAAAAGCTTTGGCTAGAATTCGTTTAGCCATCAAAAATCAAGAAAAGGTAATTATCTATGGAGATTATGATGCAGATGGTATTTGCGCAACCGCCATTCTATGGCGAGCATTAAAGACAACTGGATTGGTTTGTCAACCATTTATTCCCTTACGTGACAAGCAAGGTTATGGTTTATCAATGTCAGCAATTGATGAATTAATTGCCACAGAGCTTCCGAGCTTAATAATCACTGTTGACAATGGAATTGTTGCGCATGAGGCTGTGAAATATGCAAAACAACAAGGATTAGACATCATTATTACTGATCATCATCAACCTGAAGTTGATGATATGGGCAATCCTAACTTACCCCCGGCAGACGCAGTTGTGCATAGCAGCCGGTTGTGTGGGGCAAGCGTTTCGTGGTTGATGGCAACCGCCATCGCACCGTTATCAACACGCAGGACACTCGAATTGGCTGGATTAGCGACTATTGCCGATCAAGTGCCACTGCGTGAAGAAAATCGCAGCTTTGCTTATCATGGTCTAATTGCTTTGAGAAAAACAAAGCAAGTTGGTCTTCAAGCTTTAGCTGAAGTGGCGAAAATTGAACTTAAATCGGCAACCAGTGCTACTGTTGGTTACAGTTTGGCACCCAGAATTAATGCCATGGGCAGATTAGCTCATGGATTAGATGCATTACGACTATTGTGTACCGATCAACCAAAAACGGCTCGTAAGCTAGCGGCACTTTTGGCAACCACCAATTTGGATAGACAAGAAATGACTCTTGATCAGTATCAACTAGCCATCGAGCAAGCTGTGCTGCAGAAAACTGAATCTCTTATCTTTGTATCATCAGAGCATTTTCATGAAGGGGTAGTAGGTTTAATTGCGGGCAAGTTAACAGAAAAATTTGCTAAACCTGCAATCGCGGTTAGCATTTCCCATGGACAGGCAAAGGGGTCTGCTCGCTCAGTAAATGGAGTGAATATTATAGAATTATTAAGACAAGTGAGGGATGATTTGTTGGAAGTAGGTGGTCACCCGATGGCCGCAGGTTTTGGTGCTAATCAAGATCGCATTGAAAATATTAAAAGACGCTTATTTTTATTAGGTCAAGATCAGATTGATCGGAGTTTACTTCAAAAAAAATTACCACTCGAATGTGCACTCGATCCAGCATTAATTACAATTGAAACCTGTGAATTAATCAATAAATTTGCTCCCTTTGGAGCTGGGAATCAGGAACCACTATTTGGAATTTCTAACCTAAAATTGAGCAACTTTCAAACCATTGGTCAAGATCACAAGCATCTTAAAATGTTACTTTCTACTAATAACCAGACTAATCAAATATCTCTGACAGCCCTGTATTGGGGTAATGGTGGTTTGTCTGAAAACCTATTTCCTAACATGGATCTTGCCATAGCTGGCAAACTAGAGATCAATGAGTGGAGAGGAAGAAAGCAAGTCCAAATCATCATCAAGGATATTCAGACTTCTTGAGTACACTGGTTTAAAAACTTCTTAAGTTCAGGCGACTGATCAACTAAAGTTTTAAATATTTTCATGGCTTCTTTCACAAATATGTTTTTTTTACAGGTGTAAGGATTGTTCGCAGAGGCATGACTAAGAGTGATTTCTTGCGCCTGAACATACGCTAGTTTATATAGTTCTAACACTTCCCAAATTTTGAGCAACTCTTCTGAATTAAAAGATTCTGCGCACTCGTCTATCAAGTATTGAATTAAATTATCAAGACGTTGGGTAGGATCAATTCGCTTCCTATCTTGTTCATACATTAAACTCATTACATATCCTGGGCGCATTAAAGATGGCTCAGCTAATGCTTCAAAAAACTGATTAATTTCTTTTGGTGTCATAAAGATGTTGATTGTTGATTTAAGTCTACTTGGATAAATTGACGCAATAATGGCAAGGCAAATATTCCCCAGCGGTCAGGATGATCAAAAACTTGGCCAGAAAATTCTTGAAAAGATCTGGCACCAGTAATTGTTTGTGGGGGGATATATGTTTTTCCGTTGCGAGTAATTTCTCTCTCAAATCTGCGTAAAGTTCGACTCACACCAATTTCAATATCAGACCGAAAATTTGGAACTGTTTGGTTATACAAACGAGCGATGGTATCCACAGAAAATACCCAAGCTGGCATAAGATGGATGTTTTGATTTGGAGCCTCTCTAGTTCGATGATGTCCATCAATAATCACCAGACATCCACCGCCATTGTGATCAACAAAACAAGTATAAATGGGATGATGAACAAGATATGCTGGGTTTTCTCTGATTTGTTTGGCAATCAATTTTTGTCTACAACTTGAGTATTCGTCTGGAGTTTGAGTGCCAAAAAGATAAGCAATTGGCGTCATTACAGGCATTGCGCGATCAAATAATGCGGAAGGTATATATAGTTCTTGAGGGTGATTTTTTGACATAAAAAAACCCCGCTTGATTGGAGGCGGGGCTGTTGTATTACAACTTTTTA
>DBQS01000005.1:32479-32879 GCA_002305355.1 Patescibacteria group bacterium UBA1388 | reverse complement strand
CATGATTTTGATACTTTCTACCCCACATCAGTCATGGAAACTGCTTATGATATTCTGCCATTTTGGGTGATGCGCATGATGTTGCTTGGTATATATTTAACTGGCAAATCGCCATTTTCTACAGTCTATCTTCACGGATTAATTCGCGATCAAAAGGGCCAAAAAATGAGCAAAAGCAAGGGAAACGTTGTCAATCCCTTGGAAGTAGTTGATAAATATGGAGCGGACGCTTTGCGAATGGCGCTAATTATTCGCTCCACACCCGGCTTAGACAAATCAGTCAGTGATGGGGATTTTAAAGCCATGCGCAATTTTGCAAATAAAATCTGGAATGCGGCGCGCTTTGTTGAGTTGGCACATAGCAATGATATAAATGGCGATAAATCAATTAATATTTCAA
>DBQS01000005.1:4925-32346 GCA_002305355.1 Patescibacteria group bacterium UBA1388 | reverse complement strand
AAACAAGGAAAAATATCAATCAAGGTCATGACCAACGGCCTAATTGTGTTTTTAAAACTCATTCACCCCTTTATGCCCTTTGTCACAGAAGCTGTGTGGCAAGAGCTATATCTAAAAAAAATTGTGAAAAGTAGGCTGCTAATGGGAGCTTCTTGGCCAAAGTGATGGTTAAAAAATTCGATTTTTTATCGGTTTTGAATTAGTTGGTTTGTAGTTATGGTTCAATGTGTGACCCCAACCAAATTGATGGCTGCAGCTTACTTATCTGATGTGCTACCGATTATGACTTGCGTGACAATAAACTACCATTAAGCCATTAAACCAAGCTCACCTCATTCTCACACCCCTCCTCTTTCTCCTTCTCTCTATACTACCCCCCTCCTCCACACCCTCCATCTTGGCATGCATATCCAGACTTGCTACAATGGATCTGAGCTATTTAAGGCGGCAATGAAAATTGGGGCGATTTTTCACAATTGACATCAACTTGTGAATTGCCCACACCCATGATGCTAAACTATGAAATCACTAATCATTCGTGCGCGATTGGCATTATTATTGGCGGGTTTCTTCCTCTCACTTCTTGCCGAACACACCAAGTTGATTAAGCTCCCCTTGTTTGCCAGCATTCTATTTAGTCTGATGGTGGGACTAATTATTCTTCATCACCACACCCTATCCTACCAACTAAGTGGTGAACCATCGCTGCAGTCTGCCGTCGTTACGAGCGACACCCCAATTGACAACAAGACATTCTCTGAACAAACCTTGGCAGAATACATTGCTAACTATGAGCAGCTTTTGCGCCTGCAGCCCACCCACCGCGATCTATTACTTAATGTTGCCCTTCTCTATCTTGCAAAACTGGACACAAAACGCAGTGAATATTACTGGCTGCAGGCGCAAAAACAAGATCCAAATTTACCCTTGTTTTCCAACCAACAATTAAGCTTGATTGACTGATTATTGTCAATGTTCCTGGTGATCATGGGGTTATGACCAAGGTACAAATTAACTGCTCCTGCTATGTGGAAAGCCAAGATTCAACTGGGTGGGGATGCTATGTATCATGAGTAGAGAGATATAGCCAAAAACGCATCGCCAGAGTTGTTAAAAAGAAGAAGCCAACTTTAGGATAAGATGGAGTCTTTATATGATCGGGCGTTTGCCGAAACTGACTTCAAAATTAAGTCAATTAAATGGGTAATTGATATTATTATAGGTGAAAGATGATATATGAACCAACAATACTCAACACCACCTGAATACTGGAGATATGAAGGGCAAGCCGTTAGTGATGTAGGCACCCACTTTGAATCTAAGGATGGTAAGAAAATATCCATTGTTAAGGTTTGGGAGAATGGCAAGATTATTTCTAAGCAAGAGTATGAACGATCAGAACAAATAGATGAATGATTTAATTAAAGATTTTACCAACAACTCAGTCTTTTTATCTCAAGAAGTGCTCGTTAGACTTTGCCTCTGGTATTATTAATTTTCATTGCGTGGTTTGCTCTGTTGGGATCACTCTCACCGACTAGTCAAATCAAACAAGCTGATTGTTACAAGCAAGCCGTCACCCACCCATCACTTGAGAATAAACCAAAATTACTGTTATTATTGACAGCTTCATCAAAACAATGATTTTTCGAAATATTTAGACCCACAAACGCTGCTTCCTGTAAATTCCTACTCGGTGTCAATTACAAATATTTCCAAGCATTCAAACACACTAGATGCGTGGATGGGAAATAAGCAAGCTTCATCACCAGTAACTTGGGGGGTAACAAAATTTTTTTCAAGAAAAAATATCGTTGTAAAAAATTATTTGAAGTGTTTTGTGTGATCTAGTTACTCTTCAGACTTAGCACCAGGCTTCTCAGCTGCCTCATCATCAACAGATTCCGCGCCCACTGCTTCCCCCCCAACTTCGGGGGCTTCTTCTTCAGCTGACTCAACTTCAGCAACCTCCTCGACTTCTTCCTTCTGCTCTTGAACGATGACTAGCGGTTCATTTATTTCTTCTTCAGACAGCATCACGTCTACTTTTGCCTGATCATATTGAGCGTCATTCAAAGTGAGGGTTTGTCCGACTTCGGTTAAACTCTCAATATTAATAGTAATTTTCTCTGGAAGATCGGCAGGCAGGGCTTCAACCTCCAACACGTCTTTAACCAATAACACATTGCCCCCGCGCACCTCTGCTTCTCCCACCAATTCCACTGGCACTTCTGCCCTCACCTTTTCGTCAAGCCTTACTCTTTTAAAAGTAGCGTGAATTAAGTCTGAACTCACTGGATCCGTTTGAATTTCATCTATCAATACTGGTTCCTCCTGTTGTGAATCATCAACTCTCAAATACAACAACGTTGACTCGCCAACATCAGAAATTAAATTTGATAAATCCGATTTATTTAAATATATAGCCACCGAGTCTTTTTTCTCTCCAAAGATGTTTGCTGGGATTTGACCACTTTTTCGATCTTTTGATACATTTTTACCAAGTTCTTGCCTGGAACTCACGTGTAATTGATGTTTTTGTGTGTTTGTCATAGTTGCTGATATGTATTTGTTACATATTAATAATACAAAACCATCTCGTATTTGATTATAAATAACCAAACGATTCGATTCGGCAAGTCATGGTCCGTCGCGAATCAGTGATTTTATACCTCTATTTCGACCGTTTCGATATAGAGAAAGCCATTATATCAGTTATGAGATTAATTTTCTCGCGCAACTTGTATGCCAAAAAAACCGTGCTTCAGGATGCGATGGGAAAAAACTACCTTATCATTGGTAATTTCTGCCTGCGGTGCCACCAATTCTACTCGTTGATTGGCAGCTGGCTTGATTTCCAAAGAATAATTCGGCTCACCTGCACCTGGTTGAAGTTGTTCGAAAAAAGCATATGCAAATTGGTCATCTGTGGGTAGGGGAGTAGAGTAGACAATGGTTAGGGTTTTACTACTTTTAACCGGTACTTCAAAATAAACACCCACCACTTGGCGATTGTGCTCCTGATATTGTTTTACAAATTTTTCATCAATTGGTTGATTGCTAGCTCTAACTTCGCTAATTACAGCGTTTTCCGGTAGATAGAAGCGCACGTATGTTTTGTATGGACCTTTTGGCCAAGATTCTGATTGGGCGGTGTTCTCAAAAATAACTTGCCTGGTGTGAAGAGCGGCTGTATTAGTGAATTCAACGCTGTGTTCAATTGCTCTTTTTAAGTAATAGTTTGCGCGGTTGACACCGACGTTGGCCTCAATTTGAGCAACGCTCTCAACTTGGCAATTGGCGGCTACAAACTGAGTGGGGCAGTCTGGTGAAAACAGAGCTCCCGACCAGCTTAAGTTGGTCATGGCTGCCAACTCTTCTGAGCGGCGAAAAGCAATCAAAGAATGCTGTTGATCAAAATTAGTCTGAAAAGCAGCGAGCAAGCGACTTGCTTTGTGTGGGGAAATCTGAAAAATTTCCATCCAAATTTTTTCAAAAACCAACTGCCGGTAATCTTTGACAACAACCTCGTTTACCACTTCCGAATGAAATTCAACGTATTCTGCCAAGTTTTTCTGAGTGAGCACCTCGTTGTATTCCGGCACCTCAACAGGACCAATCGCCTGCAGAAGGTTGGCCAAACCCTCAATGTCGACAGTCATCACCCCATCAATATCTTGATTAAGACCCTTTTCTAAAAACCAAGAAATTTGTTCAGCAGTTTTTGGGAAAGAAGGATCCCAATTTGCATCACGAATTGACCATACTTTTTCACCTAAATATTGACGAATGTCATCGGGAGCTTGTACTGATCCTGGCAGTAGGTTATCGATTTGTAAACCGTTGTAAAAATCTTGTTTGATTAATGATCCTTCAGCAAAAGTAAAAATTCCAATTGCCTCAATATAACCACCAGTGGGCCTCAGTTCTTGATTGTTTTGGAATACAACTGCGTATGTTCTGGGCTGATCTGCCCCGAGCAAAGCAGGCAAGAGAGGTTGAAGCTGCTTCATCACCTGGAGCCCACTCGCAAGTTTTTCTGTTCTTTCAAAAATATGTTGGTCAATTAACCGTGTGGTTTCCGTGGACAATGATATTTCATTTAGTGAGCTGTTGAACGTTGCAAGTTTTTCATAAGCTAGAAGCGATTGAGATGCTAAATCTTCGGTAGTTACCTCAATTTCCCCACCACTCAAACCTAAGACTTGACCAACCAGTTTTTGGCTGAGTTGGTTGATTTTCACTAGCTGCTGCTGAGTTTCAATCAGGCCAGATCCTGTTTCAGCTAGCTTAATTGCCTCGTCTATCTGAGGAAGGCTGAAAATTTTTTGATAACTATTTGCCTGTAGAGCCACAATTTTTGTCAACCTATGCAGACTTTTCAAATAATCCACAGTATTTGAGTTTGCCCCCAAATCTAAGACTTGAGATTGGCTATTTCCCGAATTCCGATCTTGAGTAGACTGCCAATTGTTTGTGGTCTTGTGCTCTGTATTTTCACCACCCTCCAAGTTGGAATTTAACTTCTCCTCATCACTCGCGCTTACCAGATTGAGTTCGGAGTATTCTGCATCAGTAAAAGCAATTAGCGCAGTGCTCAGGTCTTGTCGCAGCATTTTGACGCTGATCAAAAAAAATACCGCCAGACAAAGCGCGCCTAAACCAACGCCTGTAAAAGCCAATCCACCATAAAAAACCGCTGTTCTTCGATTTGATTTTTTGGAAATATGAATTTTTTGTTTTTTTATATGCGCCGATTTGTTTTTGGCGCTCGCTCGGTGTGAAGCAGCAAATATTCGCTGTAATTCTGAGTTAAGATTAAAATGTTGTTCTTCCCCGTTATCTTTCTTTGGCTCATTAATTGTTAAATCAGCATTTGTTTCTATGATCCTCCGATCGAGTGGGGGATACTGCTCGGGTGGGGAATACTGCTCTTGGTTTGCAATGTTGGCGAGCTTTTTACCAATCGAGGTCTGTGATTGTTTACCTGCCAGCCTTGATCTGGCGGGTGGCTCTTTTGGTGAATTTAGAGGCGTATTTGAGAACCCCAAGCCAAGACTTAAGTCTTCTTTAGCATGCGCACTTAAATCGCCCACATCGCCCTGTCCGAATCCAACGCGGCGGGTGGCATTAGTTCTTGTTTCATTCTGAATTTGATTTGTAGAAAAATGAGACGATTGGGGAGAGAATTGTGTATTGGCGACATTTGACTGACCATCCAAGATTCTCCATCTTCCCGATCCTATTGGCGCCGCTTTCTTCATGCTCAATCCCAAATCTTCTCGCTGCATGACTCTCAAGTTTTCAGAATAATCGTTGGCGTTCCATGATATTTGAGCCTGTTTGTCAGAGGGGGGGATTGGCGTTGACTCGTTAGCATAGGGGTCTTGCAAAACTTTGCCGGCTGTTGTCGTGGAATCATCCTGAACGACGAAGTTTGTTTCCAATAAATCCAAATTCAACCAAGTTTTTTTTCCAGTGGGAGATGGTAGGTTGCTTACAAACCGCTCAATTAAATCCTCTTGGGAAGTTATAAAATCATGTTCGACTGAAAAAACCAATGGGTCTTGCTCAAATCCATCAATCACTTGTAAGTCGAGTGGGCAAAAGTGATAACTTTGATAAAGTTGTTTTATTTGTTGTGCCAATTTTATGCCAGTTATTGAACTCCCCTGAATCGCAAAACTACGTCTATTGGGACTAAGAGCAATGTGAGTTGCTTTTTTCGAGAACCGCAGTATGGTCTGAGGAAAAACAGTCATTTGCGGTGCATAAACAACGCCCCCCTGAATTTGCTGACACATCATGAGAGGTGTTGAGTATTGAGGGCTAAAAAATTCTGATTCTGGCTTAAGACCACCAACCAAATCAAAACCAAACACAAAAATCGCGTTTGGCAAATCAGAAGAAAGCTGAGCAATTGCTTTGACCTGAGTTTGCTGCAACATTTGCCAATAAGGAAACTCTCCAGAAACCATTTCCTTAAAACCAGAATTGGTAGGTAAAACAATCGTGAGTTTCGACTGATAGTTAGCCAAGACATCCAATAACATCCGAAGTTGGCGTGGGTCGCTGCCCAACCACCATTCAATATCTACCGACCAGATAATTTTGTAAGCGGTCTCAAGTTTTGGTTCAATTTCCGCTATAACAAGGTCGTTTTCGGTACTAATTAGATCCAAATTAACAGGCTTAAGCAGTAAGGAATTTTGTAAACCGGCTCCAACCTCACTACGATTAGTAAGTAAACAAACCACGGGTTGTCCGTCAACATACTGGGTGGTAATTGTTGAGTTTTGATTCATAGCACCAACAAACCGCGCGCCGGCGAAAGCGCGAAAATATCACTCGTCACATTGTAGGCAAGTTTGCAAAACAAGTATAGTCTGAGAGATTAGGCGCCGGCGCTATCAAGAGCCTGGTTCACTAGTGCGTCGGCAATTTTATTTTGTGTTCTCGGTACATAGCTAATAGAATAGGGGAGAGACAGCTTATTCAGCTCTTGCCAACATTGTTCTGCCAAACGACGTAAGCGCGGTTCTTTGATTTTCCATTTTTTATTGATTTGTTGTACTACCAACATTGAATCTAGCTTCCATTCAACTTGCCTTATTTCAAGCAGAGGCCCTGAGGTTGATTTTTTTAATAGTTCTTCAATTGAGGTAAGTAAAGCCAAATATTCAGCCTCATTATTAGTCGACTCACCAATATATTGGGCAATTTTAAAATACTCGTCGTTATTTAATTGAGCGATCACTCCAATTGCGGCAGGTCCAGGATTTCCTCTAGAACCACCGTCGGTATGAATAACTAACTGTTTTTTTTGAATCATAACAAGTACTAAATTCCAATGCTTAGCTAAATATAAATTCCCTCACTCCCACAAAACGACGGTCGCTCTTTCAAAAAAACCAATTATTCAACAATCAAACTTGCTCTTCCTCTGATTCTCGTTGGTTGGTCGCTGAGTCTGATTAGTTGGTCGCTGAATCACTGCTGGCTCGCTTTACTCTAATACTCAGCCTTCTATTCTTACCTTCCCCCTCAGAAATACTTTCTAGTTTGTCACCGTCCTTAACCTCTGACAGAGATGAGTGGACAATATATCTTTCATGAGCAGGCATAAATGATTGAAAAGTATAGGTTTCTCCTGTTTCAAGCACGCGCTCTGCCACAGAATTCACAATCTCAATTAAGCGTTCAGATCTTTCTTCCCGATAAGAATTGATGTTTAAACTAATGCGATGATCAGGATAATCCTCTTGAAAAACTACTCTTAAAATTCTCTGTAAAGACTCCAGCGTTTCTCCATGAAAACCGATAAATCTGCCCGTCTCTTCTTCAGGAAGGTCGAGCTGGACGTGCAAGTATTCCTTCTCTTGATTTACGCTAATCTTAATTACTTCACCATCAACACCACAATGCTCGCAAAGCTGTGTTAAAAAACTTTCAATTGTCATTTGTCCTTTCTTTTACAACCCAACGGATCTTCAATTAGTAATGGGACGATTCTTTTTTTAAGAGTAAAAATAATCAGTTTTTAACAAGATTCAACTTTATCTTAAGGCGCTGATAATACATAACCAATCCTCCCCAACCAGATATGTAATATTGTTGGCCGATACTAAAAAGAGTAGTCATTACCCAATATAGTGCGAGACCAGAAGGAAATCTTGCTGCCAACACACCTGTCATGAGTGGCATAATGTAAAGCATTTGTTGCTGCATGCTAGCCGCCATTTCTGAAAAGTCTTCTTCTTTTTTATTCTCTTCTTGAACTTTTTTCTTTTTGCTTTTGTTAGGCACAATATCTCTTTTTTCTGCCCCAGGGGCAATCATAAAAGAAAGAAATAATTGTGAAGCTGCCGCGACAACAGCCAATATATAATATGGATCCGGCTGACTTAGGTTTAACCACAAAAAGGTTGGATCAATCGTAGCGCCATTAAACTCAGTATGGTTGAGAAAATCAATTAAAATTCTGTATAACACAATTAAAATACCCAACTGCACTAATTGTGGTAGACAGCCGGCGAGGGGATTAACGTTGTATTTTTTATACAACTCCATCTGCGCAGCTTGAATGCGTTTATTATCACCCTCATGTTTTTTCTTGAGTTTATTTAGTTCTGGTTGGATTTTTTTCATCCGATCTGCGGCACGAAGAGACGGAATTGTGAGAGGTAATAATAAGGATCGAAGAATAAGTGTGAAGAATATAATTGACCAACCTAGACTATCACCAAAAAGTTGATATAAAAAAAATAATGCTTGTCCAACTATTTGTGTCGCAATTTCCATACTCACTTTCTTCCTTCTTTTAAATAATTAAGCCAAATAGTTGGGTTGTTGGAAATTATTAGGTTATTAAAAATTTACCAACAACGTAACACCCTATTTAGTCCCTTATACAATCCGGAGAAAACTCCCTCTCGAGCTACTGTTTGTAAAAAATATTCACCACAAGTCGGAGAATGCTTACAATAACTCACTGTTCCCAAACCAGACATAATCACTATATGCCTCATCGACCTAAATAAATAATAGGCACTAATCACAACTTTTTTCATTTTGTTTTATGATGTTAAAAATAGTCATAAGTCCTTCTCTAAGCCGCTGCTGGTTGTTGGTTTTGTTTGGGCTTATTATTACAATTGCCATAGAAATTTTCCAATTTTCAATTTGTGGCAATAAGTCTTGAACTACTTGATAAACTTTCCTTTTGATTCCTATCCTTGTTGTGGAAAGTTTTGCGTTTTTCTTTGCCACTATGACGCTGACTTTAAAACATTCGCTGTTTGGTTGATAGTATATCAGCCCGCCATTAAATTTTATTTTTTTCGCATCGTGGAAAAAGACCTGATTGGTCCTCAATTGTGCCTTGTGTTTCCTTGCCAGCATCACTATTTAGTTAAACCTAGTTTGACACGTTTTTTATTACGCCTGCGCAAAATTATTTTCCGCCCGTTAGCAGTTTTCATCCTTGTGAGGAAGCCGTGTTTTTTAAGTCTTTTTTTCTTTTTTGGGTTCCAAGTTCTTTTTGTCATAAGATGAGCATTATATCAAATAAAAATTCACATTGTAGAGTTGTGATGGTAAGTAAATTCACGAGTTAACCCTAAATGGCATCACAATATATTGAAAGTTTGGCGCAGAAGAAACTTTAAATTTTGCAGGTTTTAATGCTCCACTGAGACTAATACTAATCACTTCCTCAGAAAGAGGTTGCAAAAAATCAATTAAATATCGAGCATTGAAAGCAATAACTCCTTGCTGACCCTCAACTTTCGCACTATCAATCAAACCTTCAAAAGACCCTATAGAAGGTGACTCTGCCTTGATAATCAGTCCCGACGGGTCATCATAATGAATTTGAATGATGCCGGATGAATCTTTTGCAAAAATAAGCGCACGTTTAATTTGTTCGTGTAAGTCGGCAGCTTGAACTTCAATTTTATTTTCAAAATCCTGAGGAATAATTTTTTGATATGGTGGAAACTCACCGTCGATTAATCTTGAGAAAATTTCTACATCCTCAAATGAGAAAAAAACTTGTTTATTTTCTTCAGAAAAATAGAAATCTACACTTTCTTTATTTTTTTGAATTGCGATGCGTCGTACTTCATCAATAACTTTTCCCGGTATAATAAGCGTGTTAGGATTGGAAACTTGAATTTCCGAAAAATCAGCAATTGCCAACCTAAAACCATCTGTGCCAACAACGCGTAATCCCTTGTTAGAAAAATCCATCATCACTCCGGTTAAAATCGGTCGTGTTTGATCAGTGGACACGCTTTTTAATACCTTCTCTGATAGAACGTTTAGGACTTGAGTTGGAAGTGAAAATTTTTCCCCTTCAGCCTCCGGAAACTGAGGATATTCTTCACCAACCTGACATTGAATGCTACTTTTAGTGCGTTGAGAAGAAATTTGCAACAGATTTTTTTTCGAACTGAGATTCAATTCTCCGGGAGGAAGAGATTGAATAATTTCTTTTAGTTCTTTACCAGGCACAACAACTTTTCCAGCATCTTCTATCGCAGCGGGAAGAGAAGCTTTGATTCCAAAATATAAATCGGTTGCTACGATTGAAAAAACACTTTCTTGAGCAGTGATTAAAACGGACGATAAAATTGGTAGAGCTGGACGTGAGGGAATAGCTTTCTGTACATAACCCAAAGACTGTTGAAGATTTTCTTGTAAGACTTTATTTTTCATCTCTTTACTATCTATATATTAATTAGTAATAGCAGTAGTAGGGTAACGGCAATTTGTGGAAAACTAACCGTTTTCAGTCATGTTGTACCCTGTGTGTTAAGTGTTGAATCTAACCGCTTGAAAATGTGAAAAAAACATGTGAAGCGGATGTTTATATGTGTCTAATTGTGTTTGAATTCTACACAATTCTACCTAAAATTAACATTAATTCACACCTCAATTAACACTTAATTAACACCTTTTTCCACAAATGTGGAAAAACCTACCTAGATACCGCGCTTAGAGTAGTGCAAAGTGCTGATATATCTTGCTGTAAGTTCTCATTAATTACTGACTCTTTATTAATTTTTCTCACCGCATGTAAGACACTAGTATGATCTCTACCAGCAAACCATTTACCAATTTCGGTGAGAGGCATGGAGAGTTCTTGTTTCATAAGATACATTGAAACATGTCTGGCAGTAACCAGCCTTTTTACCCTACTATGTCCTTTAATAGAAGATTGTTTAACTTTATAATGGTTGGCGACAGTTTTAATAACGTCTGCTGGCGGCACCTTAATTTGAGGACGTTTGGATTCTACCTCTACAGCTAACAATTCTTCAAGCATTTCTGTGTTGATTTGGCGATGCTTGAGTTCCATCTCAGACCTAATGCTGGTAATAACGCCCTCAATTTTTCTTGCACTTTCCACCTTAGAGGCAACGAGTTTAGCCTGATCAATAGAAAAGGGGATGTTTTGGGCCTTTGTTTTAACTAGTACAATTGCTGTTCTGAGTTCAAACGAGGGCTGTTGAATATCAATCATCAAACCCGCCTCAAAACGAGAGCGAAGCCTATCTTCGAGAAGAGTGATTTCATGAGGCGGCCGATCTGAAGTGAGTACAATTTGGCTGAGTTGTTTAATAAGGGCATTGAACGTGTGAAAAAACTCTTCTTGAACGGCATTTTTACCAGCTATAAACTGTACGTCGTCAAGTAGTAAGACATTAGCATGTCGATATCTTTCTTTAAAATCTCTGGCTTTTTTTGTTTGAATAGCGTGGACAATGTCGTTTGTGAATTCTTCTCCAGTACAATATAAAATTTTGATATCGGGGTTATTTCTCAAAATATTATTACCAATTGCATGCATGAGATGAGTCTTGCCAACACCAACTCCTCCGTACAAGAAAAGAGGGTTGTAGGACTGTCCTGGTCGATTGGAAACGGCTGTAGCTGCGGCGTGGGCCATCTCGTTACTAGTAGAAACAGCAAATGTTTCAAAAGTGTAGTCTGGTCTTAAACCCACTCCTCTAAGTTGAGCTTGGAAACGATCTTCTGCAGCTGAATGAAGCGAATGTTCACTAAATAAATCTTCTACTCGAGGGGAATTGGGAACAACGTTCTGCCAAGAGGAAGTTTGGTGGGTGGTGGAAACTCGATCGCTGTTATTATTTGAGGTAAAGGAAGGATTTGGTATTTGGTTGGGTGAAGAACTAGAGAAAGGGGTAGACTGGCTGGTTTGTCGAGCTCCGCCCGAACGTGATCGTGAGGAATGACTAATCTCTCCTACTTGATAATTCACCTGGCAACTTCTTTCCAAAATGTTTTCAAAAACTCGTTTAATTTGGTCGTGAAAGTTCTTTTTTAAGTTGGTGGAGTGAAAGGTGGTCGGACTAGTAATGGTAATAGTTGCTGCCTGTGGATCTAGGAAAACGACGCTTGTCAGGGGGTTTGATAAGATCCAGGTATTAAAAACCGCGGGGCTTAATTGATCCTGCATTTGTTGGCAATAATTTTGCCACACATCTTCTAAGTCGGGCTGAACAACGTTTTGTGAGGTCATAAGAAATAATAAAGATATATCAATACTTTACACAAGTAAAGGGCAAAATCAATCAGAGTCGGTGTGTTTACTTATACACAGAGTTATTCACAAATTGCAAGAGGTAAAATCAATCTTGAGATTTTATGGGGCGAACAAACACGTTGTTGGAAAGATTAATTTATGAAGAGGATGGGGGGCGATAATTATCAATCGAAGCAGGTTGGACTAGCGGCTGATCGGGAATATTGGGTTTGTTTTTAGGTTGTGAGGTGGAACCATCGCTTTGTACTTGGTCCGCGCCGACAGAACTTCCATTGTTCTTAGTCTCCAAATTGTTGCCCTGAGCGTGTGCTTGACGACTGTTGTTTTGTTGGTTTTGATCAGCATTATTTAATGATCCAATGTCGATAAAATCACTTGACTCATGAGGGCTTGATACTCGGTCATCTTTAAAAGAATTTTCTAGGACTTGCACATTATGAGCTTCAGAGGCAGCTTTTTTCATCATTAGTTCCTCTGGGTTGGTGGTAATAAGTCCGTGTTCTTCTTCACTAGCAACCACTCTTAATGCAACATGATTTTGACCAGCAAAAAAGATGCCTTCACCCACGTCGGCTGTTACCAATAACTGCCTTTCTCCCTGAGAAAGATAAAAGGTTTCTGCCAAGACTGGTATGGAAGCGGTTGATTGTTTCATTAACATTTGAATTGAGGCATTAGTCACAATCGCTTTACCATAATCACTTCCTAAAAAGTCTTCCACGTCCTGGGTGATGGTGGTAATTCCAAGATAGTATTTTCTTGCCCTCTTCACCATGGAATAAATAAACGAGGCAGAGTCGGGGTGTTTCATGAAATACCACGCTTCGTCGATTACGAGCAAGCGTCGCTTCATTCTTTTTCGGACCCTTGTCCAGATAAAGTCGAGAATAATATACATCGCGATTGGACGCATTTCCTCTTCCATCTCTTTAACAGAAAAAATCGTTAATTGGTTGGTAATGTCGATGTTGGATTTTTGGTCAAAGATACCTCGAAAAGAACCGGTAATAAATTTTTCCAACCTAGCTGCAATATCGCCCGCTTCTTTGTTTTCCATACCAATCAATGCTTTGTAGACATCTTCCATTAAGGGTGGTTCGTTGACTTGGGTGGCAGGATCAGGTGTAATGCCCTTAGCTTTGTAAGCAGCCACCAGCGCTCGATCAAGCATTGCATCTTGTTGAGCGGTCATTTCCCCTAACATAACTTTAAGCAAGCCGTGCAAAGCTATAATTTTCTGACCAAGTTCATTTTGACCCTCTTCATAAATATTCGACAAATCAAAGGGATTAATCTTTGCCTCCGAGCTAAAAGTGAAATTAATGTATTCTCCTTTTACAGCTTTTGCTAATTCCTCATACTCATGTTCAGGATCCATCACAATTACTTCGCAGCCAAACATCATTTGTCGCAAAATTTCCAATTTAACAGTGTAAGACTTGCCTGCACCCGATTTGGCAAAGACGACCATGTTGGCATTTTCCATTTTAAATCGGTCAAAAATCACCAACGAATCATTGTGTTCATTGATGCCATACATAATGCCGGTTTCCATGGTGAGTTCAGATGAGGTGAAGGGGAAAGTGGTTGCCAAGCTTGTCGTGTCCATATTGCGCGTCACCATCAACTTGTCGGTGCCCATGGGCAAGGTTGTTTTAAAACCCTCATCCATTTGCAGCGTTGATTTTTTAGATACAATCAACATTGCCCCAAGCGTGGATTGGACAGCTTTGGTAATTTTTTCCAGCTCTTCTTTGTTCTTAGCTTCAATAGTTACGTAGAGGCCAAATTGAAAGAATCTCTCCGAACCCTTGGCTAATTCTTCTCTGATAAATCGTGCATCCTCAAGTTTTACCTCGGTGTTAATATTGCTAATTTTTCCCGATCTTAAATCAGATTGAATTTCTGCTTCCATTTCGGTGATTTTGCGTTTTAAATTATCCAAAATTTCTGCCGAATCAACGGGATAAATGAACATGGCGGTGCTCAGTTGGTGGGGAAAGTTAATGAGCGGCGACAACCAGTTGGCTGGGACTGTTCTAGGATAACCCGCCAGAAACAAAGTGCGAGTGTAAGTAGAGTTAATTTTTTGATAGGTAAAATCAACCTCAATTGCTTCGGGGGCGATGATGTCCTGAATGGTAACTAAGCCTCTAGAAAATTGCTTAATCTTTTCAAGGTTTTCTTGCTCTTGTTTGGCAGCCTCAGCCGCCTCATCCACTTGCTCAGGCTTTTCTTTTTTTCCAAATGGAAGAAGACTTTTAATATTGGGCATTAGCGCTATTGTACTGTTTTCTCCATCGTCAGCCAATACCCCCTTACTTGAGATGGTTTAATAATTGGGTGGCGTTGGTCAATTGCAGCTCTCTAAATCTCTGGCAATGGTTGAAGCGGCGGCAAACCATCTTTGTCAGGTTGGACGGCGTTGGTTTCTGCTGGCGCTTGCGTTGGCGTTAGTGTGGACGTCTCTCGACTTGGACTAGCTGCCTCTGCGCTGGTCGATGTTGGTTCAGCGGGTTGACCCATTACTCCTTCTGTTGAAGAACTAGCACCCGAGTTGCTGGTTGGAGAGTTATTTGGTGAGCTAATTGAATCGCTCATTGGAATTGATGACGACTCGTTTTGTGGTCTAATGCCTGTTTCACCAGCGGGAGCGTTATCCAGCCCACCTCCTGGTTTGGAGGATTGGTCCCCTGCGTATCCACCAGGTGTATTAGGCATTATTTCTGTTGGTGGCGTAGCCGATGGGGTGGATTTGCCTACAACGCTCGCTGGATTTTCCACCACTGGCTCCGCACCCAACGACCCAATCACCTCGTTGAGCTCGCTTTGAGCAGAAACAGAATCAGCACTTGGATTTTTTTGGCCATCGATCATACTGGCACCCCCCATGTTTGTTGCTTCGTTTGGCAAATTTTGGCCAGAGGGTGAATCGTTGACTGCAGGCGCGTCAGGTGGCAAACCCTTGCTTGCCAATGATTGTGAGGCATCAGTTACGTCTGTGCTGGCTGACGGTTCGTTGACTAGCGGTGTGGGGTTGAGGTTTGAGGAGTCAGGAGCGGAAGGCATCGACATTTCTCCTCCAGACTCGGGATTGGTTGGAGAGTCTAGGGGGTTGGAAGCGGGCACCTCACTCTCTGCGACCAACCCTTCTTGGGATTGAGGGGTTGGGGGTTGGGTGGCGGGGGATTGAGCAGCAGAAGGTTGAGTTACCACTGCTTCTTCTGTAGACCCCAAGCTTTCTGTAGAAATGCCTGGAGTGGCTGAGGCATTGGCAGGGGATGTGGTCGCTGGAGAATCTGGAACTGGGGCGGTCGTCAACTCAGTTGGTTGGCTTCGGGACATTGATGAAGCTGAAGACACTGGTCCCCCTCCTTGGTTTTCTAGCGCGGCCTCACCAATTGTTGTTGCGGCACTGGGAGTCTCCGAATTTGTAAGAGGGGATGAGTCATTGGTAGCAGTTAGATTTTGGTCGGTGGAACTTGTTTCTACCGCCCCACCTCCAACGACAGGACGAGCATTCTCTTGGTTGTCAGCAACGGGTGAGGTGGGTACATCGGCGACGCCAACAGCACTAGCGGCATCCGGAGTAGCAACGGTATCGGGAGTAGCAACGGCACTAGCAACATCGGGAGTTGGAGGTGTAACGCCGTTTGTATTTACAGGAGAAGGGGGGAGGTTGGCAGTGTTTTCATTCATAAAACTTTCTTGGATACTAGCTTGTACTAAAGGTGCAGTATAACTTCTGCTTTCAGCAATTTGTTGTCCCTCAATAGCCTCCGGGTTATAACGAACATAAAAAAGCTGAATAATTTCTTGAGTTGCAAGTTGTCTAGAAAACAACCCAATTCTGGCGAACTGTGAAATAAGGTGGTCGCGTTTGGGGTCAAGGAGGTTTTGTGCTTTTTCAAGCAAGACTGAGCGCTCAATTTGTGAAACATCAAACTTGTTCTGCCCAGGAAGAACACTTGACGCACCTGCTATGCCTAATTCAAGTGCTGTGGCAGGGATGGTGACGTAGAATTTCTTATCAAGCACATTGCGTTCATGAATCAAATTCCCTACAAATTCTCTGTATTGTCTAATTCTTCTCCGCATTGTGTCAGAGGCAGCCTGATCCTCTTGGTCTTTTAATAACTGAAGATAAACAGTGACGTCTTTAGTTTGAGAGTGGATAATAATCTGAATGGGATAGTTGAGGGAGTTAAGAAGACCTGCATAGGCATACATAATTGCGTCTTGCTCTTCTTCAGCCAGCAGTCCAAAATTCATGGCGTCTACAGTTAAAATCACCGACACAGTGCCATCCTTCATGATCACAAAATTATTGGTGATGTCGTGAATATCTAAAAATTGTTGCGTGGTGGAACTAATAATGTCGGCAGGCATAATTTGGAGTTAGCTAGTTCATCTTATCTTGTTTCTTTTTGGTCTGCAAGAAATCATTCGCTTCTAACCTCTAAGGGATCAATAATTTTATTTTTTAGTTGGACAGCAAATGGTTTAAATTCATAACCCTCTTTTTCAACTTCCACCACATAATCTCCTTTTTTGAGAGCGGTTGTCACAAAGAATTGCCCCAAAGCATTGGTTTTTACTGCCCGCACAATTTTGCCATCCTTAGTGCGAATTTCCACAATTGCTCCTGGTATGAGCTCGTTTTCTGGGGTAAGTACCATTCCCACCAGCTTGTTTGGCTCAGTGGGCTTGTTGGGAAAAGGCAAAGTGGCGTTAAACTGTCCTTTTTCAGTTTTGGCGTCTGACTGGCGAATGGGGTCGGTTTTCTGCTCAATAAATACGCGTCCGTCTTCTTGACTATGCTTTGGTTTACCAGCTGCTTCCAATTCTTCTTGGGTTGAAGGTTGAATTTTAACAGGGCTTTGTTCCGGAATGGCAATGTTTTGTGCAACTACTGCTGCTTCCAAGTACGACTTTTTGGTGTCACCGGGGTCATCTTGAATTGTGGGTAAATCTGGCGAGAGTTGAAAAACATCTACTTTGGCAGCGTCTTTGTTGGGTTGGTTAATTCCGAGGTTGGCTTCGCTCAATTCACCGGCATCGGGAGAGGAATTAGGTATAGCACGCATTTCCCTCACCCTTATTCCAAGCGTTGGTTTTGACAACGACCGACCTCGTGAGGTATCAATTTGGGGCAGCTGGGTGCCAAACAAAGATAGAATGCCCGACATTTGTTGTTGTTCTTCTATTGAAAAATCGGTTTCATCAAAATCTTCTTCGTGTGAACTGGATAGAAACTCTTTAATTCTTTGCCTTCTAGCAGGAGAGAGATCAAGTTCTTTGTATTGAATTTTGGTTTCCGCTTTGGGTTGAAACATAAATACCTCGGGAACATTGTCTGCTCTTTTCCAAAAAAACTGAGTGGGTTTGTAAAGAATACGAAAGAAGGTGGTTAGCCAATGACTAAGTGGTCTTTCACCAAGTGGTAGAAATGCAGCAATGATGCCCAGAGCAAACAGCAAAAACATAATGGGAAATTTAATAACATTGACAAGGTTGGTGGAATAGACCAAGCCTGCCAGTAAAACCCCAACTCCCACTTCACCAAACTGCTTGAGAGTCATGCTGCCCACAATGTGGAAACGATAACCAGTAATATCTTGTGGGATAGGATGTTCTTTCATATTTTTTGACGTTCAACTGCGTCTTCTCACAACTAGCCCAGAATATCCTTAGGCAGGTTTCGCCACACACCAAACAAGCAATGGCTATTGATTGCTCAAACACCATCTTAACACGATTGGCTGGCAGTCGCATACAACGGGGCGGAGTCCAAAACAACCTTTTTTTGGTCAATGCTTAAATACCAAAATCGGTTTGAATGGCTGGTGTAATCACCTCAGCATCAAATACTTGTTCTTCATCGGTAGTAAGCTCTCCGGTGAAGCGGTAATAAGGCACGGCAGTGTTGGTGGTGGGATCAACGCGGTACTCAATGAAGTAATTGTTAAACACCGCCGACTCAATTTTTCGTAAGGAGAGGGGAGTGAAGCCTTCATAGTTTCTAGTGATAATCGCTCCACGATCTCTCTCAATGTTTTCAATCGCCTGTGAAATGGGGATTGTCTTTTGCATGTTTTGAGAAATTACCTCAATTTGATAGCCGGCATACAGAAGTCTGGATAACTTATAGTTGGCGTCTAAATAAATCGTCACAGGAGGAGCCTGTTCAATTTCTGGCAAGAGCGAGTAGTTGTTGAGAATGTATCCAAACTGCAGCTCTATTAGGTGTGCGGAGGTTTGACTGGCGGGCATAAATTCAGGAGCATTTGCATAATAATAGATTTCCGAGTTTGTAATGAAGTCTAGCTTTTGGCCAGTAATTTGCTCTGCGTAAGCAGACCCGATTTCTACTGCCCTTTGCAGGGAAAACTCGGTTTCCTCGATTAGCACTTCGTTATTAGTGATGAGGTAAGCAGGAATGACGGTGTCTGTGCTGGTCATAAAATATTCATTACCCACCCAATATCCCTCAACCTCTGGATTGGGCTGCAAATTAAACAATTCGCTCAATTGGCGTTCTTTCTCGGTTGTGTCGATGGTTGAATAGTTAACGGCTGCTACCCCCAATTTTTCCGGGATAGTGCCAATGGTGCCCACGTACTGCACATTAGAAAATGTGGTCTCTGAGCCATCAAAGTTGGAAGAGATGATTGTGGAGGGGGGCGATTGGTTGGGAGTCATGAGTCTGAAGAAGTAAGCAACAACAAGTGCGCTAGCAGACAAAACCACCATTAATTTCAACCAGCTTGGCCAATTTTTAAACATATTTTTTTGTTAATTTCCATAACAACTTTGTACCCAGGTATTTTGTTTCTTGTTGAAACGATCAATCATTACTTGGCCATCAATCATAATATCTTTTAACAGAATTCCTTTGGCGCGCAATTCAAGGTGTAGGTGTGGGCCAGAGCCAGAGCCAGTGTTGCCCGTAACCCCAATTATATCGCCAGCATTGACATCTTTGCACTCAGTTGGATCAAGGTCTGTTCTGTGTAGATGTCCAAAAATCATGACCGCATCTTGGTCTCCAATTTTAAAATATAGATTAAGAGACATGCCATAGCTGGATTTTAATGCAGCCACAGTGCCGGTGTCCCTGCGACAAAGTTTGCCAGAAAAAGGTGTGTAAATGTTGGTTCCAACGTCAGCAGCAATATCAAAAGCATCAAGATCCATGCCTAGGCTGGGATGAATGGCGTCTTGACGATGGGAATAGCCGCCGAAGGGTAGTTGTGTGATTGTGCCTTTTGTCGGCCAACAACCCATCACAGGATCACCAATCCTCAGTTGAGCTGAACCAGACAAAGATTGGGCTGACGCAATTAGAAAACCGTTGGCGTCATAAACATCAAACCAAATTGTGACGGTGTTAACAATCAGTGTATCAACAATACCCTTTCCAATATTAACCGTGTATTCTTTAGTGATTGATCCATCAATTGGTTCTTGGGGAAAAGCGCCCAACCCTGACTGGATTTTGGGGACATTGGTGCCAAAGCCAAAAAACTTGTCTTCCGAATTTGTGATTTTTATTGAGTAATTTCCCACAGGCTCAATGGTGACCGTATATCTGATGTCTGTTGGCGTGTTATTTTCTATGCTTGATGGGTTGGCGGTTTTGGTGATTTTTACGAACCGAGAAGCATCGTCCTCCTCTGGGTCGGGATTTTTCCATGGATCTTCTCTGATGGGTACTGGCACGATGAAGGCGCCAACCAACACCAAGATCGTTGTCGTGGTGAGCGTCATGATACCCACGGTGCCAATTAGTGGCGACAGAGTGGCGATAGACATACCATTCAGCCAACTTAGTCCCCAACCCAAGCCAGCGCCAGCTTTGGCGGCGGCAGCAACTTTGCCCGCAGTTGCTGCTTCGGTGGCCGCCATCGTACTACCAGCCCCCGTTGCACTACCGGAACCAGCAGTTTCTCCAGCCCCCAAACCAGATGTGCCACCAGGTAGGTTGACGTTCATGGTTTCCGGAGCGGGAATGTTAACTTCTAGAGGCGACATGCCGCCACCAGCGTTGGCACTACTTCTTAGGGTTTCCATGCCAGGCTCAGAGGTACTGTATGGTTGTTCTGTAGAAAGCATGTCTCCCAATGAGGGAGGGCGACGAGGGGAGAAGCCAAAATTGTCTCCCCACTGCCAGGGTATAATTTGGGCGCCCACGTGGGCACCAGTCAAGCCTCCAGCAAAAGCTCCGGCTGGCCCGCCTGCTAGAAAACCAAGTGCTCCTCCAATAATTGCTCCCGCCATGCCTCCCCAAGTTGAAAGAGCAAAGATAGTTTGAGCGAGGCCATAGGCGGTTAGGGCTGCAGCTGCTTCTCTTATACGCTTGTTTTGGAGGGCTGCCGCGCCGACCGTAAGGGCTGCGCCAGCAACGGGTATGGCTTTCAAACCGGCTTTGGACAAGGCCGCCATCGCTCCTTTTTGAGCAGCGTTTTGAGTTAATTTTTTAGAAGCATAATTTTTAAGACTATTAGCCAGCAGCCCCCCAACTCCTCCACTTCCCCCAGTAAATTGATCAGAACCACCAACAACACTCGCGTCACCGGTTCTAATTTGATCAATCACGCCGCCCAAGTCAGTTTTCTCGGACTCTGTGGCCCTCAGTTCGTCTTGGACCAATGCCACTTGCATGGCACTGGGTAGTTCTGCTGCCAGTTGGAAACTAACCGTAGTTACTACCACCGTACTGCCGTCTGCCTGCGTGCGCTCTTCTAGCTGCACCACCTGATTGTGCGCTTGGTAAAACTCCTCCACGTCTTTGTATCCCAACTCCTGCACCACTCTCTTTTGTTGATCTGGTTCGAGTTGAGCAACTGAGCTTACCGCCAGCGCTGACTTTGCTTCTGCCACTTTCTCTACATATTCCTCAGAGGAAGAATAATCAAAAATTTCTCTTCCCTCGCTGGTGAGCAACGGGCTAAGCCCCACTTTAAACACCTTACCCTTAACGCGCATAATATAGGGCACCAGCTGTTTTCTGAGGAAAGTTTTATCTGGGTCAAATTGATCATAGTCCAAAAAATTAAACACCAAGGGCAAAGAGTCAGTGGGGCTTAGTTTGCCGTCTTTTTCAAACTGAACCTTGATGAGGGGAGGGACGGGAATATCACAGTATAGATAAATTGCCAGCTGATCCTCTGGAGTAAGAACTTTCCACGCGCTTTCGAGCAAAGCCAAAGATTTTTGCACTTTTTGATGCATAGCGCTCGGCGCAATCGCCTCAGCCACCAAGTCACCCGATCCATCAGTACTATTGTTTTTAATGACTTCTCTAGTGGAAACAATTGGCTCAAGCCTGTGGCCATATTCTTCTTGAGTAATCTTCGTGTAATCGGCGCCTTGAGCGGGTAAACCACCCATGCCAGCCATACCCTGCTCGGGCAAGACAGAGACTCTGGTCAAGCTGCTCATCCTGACTTGCGCATAGCTGCTTAAGAGCGACCGGAAACGATCGGCATTGGAGGCAGTCAAACTTCCCCCAGGCAGTCCAAACGACATTTCCAGCCACTCAGGCCTGATGCTCATGATCAAGTTGGTTGTTTCGGCAATGCCGTAAACCATGAGCATGGAATCTAGAGTGGCGGTCACAGATTGGAGCAAAATTTGATTATCGGCATTGATGGTGGAGAGGAGTGTGACCGAGAAAAGCTGTTTTGCGTCTGCTTTGCGACCAACCACCTCGGTATTGGCGCTGCTCACGGCGCCTACAGTTTGCAAACTGGCCTGCAGCTGCTGTTTTTTAGCCGCGCCTTCTGCTTGTTCGTAGTGTCTGCCTAGTGAATTGTAAAAATTATTCAGTCGCTTGCCAAACTCGCCATTGAGATTGATTTTTTTGTAAAGAGTGGGGAGATATTCGTTTCGAAGTTGTTTGTTAATATAAAAACGAAGTAATTCTTTATCCGAGTAGCTACCCAAGTCAGTTGCAATTTCTTGATAGATGTAGCGCTGTAGCTCATTAAGTTGTGCTTGGAGCGCTGGTTGGTCATCTAGCAAATTGACATAAATGCCGTGAGTGCCAAACAATTCAAATAAGGCGTGTTGGTATGCCCAATTGATTTCGTGTTGTAAATCTGGCGTGGGCGGTGTGGGGGCAGTGGATGTGGTGGTGGGCTGCTGGTCTTCTTCAAGGGTGGGTTTTTCATCAACTTCTGCTGCTTTTTCTTCCTCAACCCCGGTGTCTTCCTCTCCAACTTGAGTATCCTTATCTTCGGTCTTTTCTTCCTCTCCCTCCTTGGCATCAGCGTCTTCGTCTTCAGCTTTTCCCTCCTCACCCTCATCGGCGTCTTCAGCCCCTCCTCCTTCCGCAGTGTCTTGATCTGCCAACCACGCCTCTACGCCAGCCACAATGGCTTTTTTTTCTTCTTCTTCAGCTTTGGCTTCATCCTCATTACTGTCAGCATCACTTGTGGGAGTGATTAGACCCGGTGCTCCTGAATTTCTAGCCTGACCAAACAAATGAACAACTAAAATAGATTGAAAAGCAGACAAATTTCGCGTTATCAGACCCATGTTTTTGATGACTAATTTTTCATCAATTGCATTTTGATTAGCCACCAGGGCAATTTCTTTCAGTATCGCTTGGTCATCAGTGCCGGCCTCGTAGCGGCTCAAGCCTTCGTGCTTGGTAATTTCGTAGGTGGTTTTGGCAATGCCACCAGTCAACGAAGCCACATCGCTGGCAAACAACAAGTTCTTTCGTTCTTCAGGAGAAAACTGGTTGGGCAACCCAGTTTCAGTAGTCAGCTCCCTCGGCTGCGATTCGCCCAGGAGTTTAATAACCACTTTTTGGCCATTAATGAGTCCGTCCGGGCGCGTCACCTCCTTAAGGCGCGCCATCAGGCCGGTGAGGGCAGCGGGCTCAGACTTGGGGTACAACCCCAGTCGTTTCACTTCATCGAGTGGGGTGAGGGTGGGATCCACCACACCCACCTGTCCTGCTGGGGAAGGATTTATATCATCGGCCATGACTTCATTATAGTCATGAAAGGCCTTTTGGCGCTAGGGTGGGGAGGTGTTGGGAAAGCGAGGATAGATGAGTTTTGAGGTGGAGAGTAGCGGAGTGATTACTATTGGGTTGGGGATGTCATTATGTTAGGCAGTCGCGATCGCATACGACCAACTTTGGGATTGACTAAAGAAAGATGCGCACTAATGTGTGTCCAATTTGTGCGATATATTGTTTAGTGATCAATTAGTTGTGTCTGATTTGAAAAGCGGCACTTTGGCTTACCATTTTTTATAACTAGTTTTTAGGCCAGTTAATAAATTGGCGCCACATTTGCTGATTGATAGTATTCATCTCCAACCTGTTAACCTAATTATGTTGCAGCACGAAATTAGAAAAAATTGAAGAAAAAAGGTATAATAACATACAAGCGGTTGTCAGAGGAATCTAAACCCTTGGAGAATCGTTGTTTGTGTTATTTATACAACAAAAAACATGACATCGGAAGCTGACTACAGAAGAGACTTGTCTCAGGTGGAAGCCGAGGTGAATAGTGGAGCGAAAACACCAGAGAGAGCGAAGGCAATATTTGCGTCTTTACGACGAATGCTGGAGGGTGACCAAGATCCATCTCTTACTCCCCTCAGAAAAGCAGAACTCATAGAAGAAATATCAGACAAAATTGCTGCGATGGGAGGGGCACAAAAAGACCCAGCACTTCAATCTGATCTGGAGCGTAGGTTGCGTGCGATGCCTCAATTATATAACGTTCTTACTGAAGCTGAAACTACGGGTGGTTTGGAATCGACCCGCGCGCTTGTTTTCCGAGAGATAATATCAGATCGAACAAAACAACTAATCAAAGAAAGTCCCCCAGCAACTTGGAGTGCGGCTGAGAAAAGTGCTTTCGAACGCCTGGTTGTGGGAGTGATAGAGCCATTGTTTGAATATGGAGTTCTCCAGTCCAAGTGTATCGATGCTAGGGTGGTTGCAGTAAGAGATCCAAACATAATTCTTGACTCACTAAACATTGGGTCTGGTGGTTCTACCGCGTGGCAGTTCAACGAAGCTCTAAATACAAACGAGCTTGTGAAATCTGTGGGGGTGGACGATGAACAATTTGCACCTGACATGGGAGTAGTGCAAATGATTTGTTGTGCAATGTATAAATTAATGAAGACATATAAAAAAGACGCAGATCTCACCGCATCTGACGGGGATATTTTTGATAATATTACAACTGACAGTGATGGAAACCCAATTGCGCCAACCAGAGGGCGATTTAGGTCCTTTCATCGTGGCAACCAATATGCCCCCGATCAGGCTCAGGCTCTAGTAGACCATATTTGCAGATTAGATAGTTTTCAAATCACGGATGAGCTTGGAAATGTGAGAACTCTAAATATTAAGCAGGAAATGGATAAGTTCCCCCCACAAGTTCAGAAAATAATTCGCTACATTGCTCTTCTTAAGGCATCGCGAGATGATTTGGGGCAAAAGGCCAGCAACTACATTCAACTTTATGCTGGAAAGTCGCCAAAGCTTGAGCATAGTGGAGCAAATGATAAGCAATGGGACTCTGGTTATATTTCTAGAACGGTGTACAAGGCTTCTCAAACTGCAAATAATGAAGAGCACAAAATTGTTCTCAGCTATATTGATTTGCGCAGAATTGATGGCTTAAATTGGGATGGGTCTGGCAACCCAAGCGCAAGTGATTTTAGAGCTCAAGAAATATTTAGTAAGCAAAAAATAATGGATGCATATCTTAATTTTTATCGACCTTCTTGGGACAAAGTAATTAGACCAGCTCTTCAATGCATTCCAACGAGATGGAATGATGATTTTCCAGCACTAGATGAATTCTGCAATTTAGATCATAAGAGTGGAAGAACCCCAGCCACATATAAGGATGCCAGAGATGCTTGGGTTGCCATAAAAGATGCCTCCTACCAAACTCTGACAATGGAAATTCCTGCAGGCAGCAATGAAATGAGGCAAAAGATAGAAAAATATCTCTCTGATTTATTCACCAAATGTGCAATTATGATTGGGTATTTGGGAACTGGCTTACCAGACGGAAGTGCTTCTGATAAGTATTTGAGGTTTCATCAAATACCCAGATCAGCATTAAAAATGGCACTGTTTAACTTAATTGTTGCCGTACCAGGAGAAATGTTGGAAAGTTTTGAGAACTATACTGGATTTAAAAGACTGTTCGGAGGTTATAACAATAATGATGAGGTTGTTGGTAGAAGAAGATATGCCGTAGACATTATTAGAGAACAGATCATCAAATACCCATCTCTTGGAGATCCAGCTATGGCCGGAACATATGCAAATGAATTACTTAATTTTTTAGATTTGCCCCAACTTACAGTTGACGAGTATATTAGCCCACAAAGAAAGAAACGCAGATATAATGCCGCAAGGATTGCTTTTAGCGATCTTAAAAATCGATCTCAAAAAGAACGTGATAGATATATGAGTGAATCGGTAGCGCCACCATTCATTGCAAAGAGAGATGAATCAAAAGATTAGATGTGCCCCCCCGCTTGAACAAAGTTGCGCGCAATCAATTGGAATTAGACAAATGAGTTTAGGGGTTAGATGGCTTCACCAGCTTTGCTGCCTCTGCATACTTATTTTGGCGCATTAAATTTTCATAACTTTCTTGCCTAGCCCCTTCTGCTGCAGCCAAGTCTCTAGCATTTTCCCACTGAGTTTCGCTCATTGAACCTGGTGATCCCAGCCATCGAGCCATCGAGGTGTTGTCATACGAAGGTCTTCTAAGTCTGTTAAGTTGACTTGACTCTGTCATGACTCCTGACGCTGCTTTTAGAGCACCCTCAACAGGCTTAAGCGCACCAGGCGTTGATCCTCCCAGTGAGGAAGCCAGTCCCATTCCAGCGCGAGCACCATAATTGAGATAATTCCCTCCAAACCTCGCTCGGCTTTCACGAACAGCCTTCCAAGCATCTCTTCTTTCATCTGGATTTTGACTAAAAAGATCTTTTCTTTGTACTACCAATCCTCGTCCATATCCGTAGGCAGCACCCAAGCCGCCACCAATAAGTGCGCCACTAGCCCCTAAGCCCAGAGGAGTTCCTTGCTTAGATCTATCCCAAGCCGCTCCGGCGATCGCGGCGGCGAAGCCGCCGTCGCTGGCACCCAAAGATTCTTTGACCTTCTTCACGATTTCCGGCAAAGCAAGAATGGTGGCAAGACCCAACATGGGTCCAATCATGCCAGCAGCTCCCGATCCAATTAAGAATGGTGGCATAAAACCGCCGGTGCTAGTTCCTACTTCTGTAAATTTGGCAAACATGATTAGGGCGAGCAGGACAGTGGGAAATGCCGCCAGATTGCCAATAATACCCTTAAGCCATGGGGTAAAAGTATTTTTTCCAGGTATGGCACCCATCATCAGCAGAATAGGGCTCATGATGACTGCAACCACAATGCTGAAGTAAGACTTGAGTAATTCAAAAAAGAGTTTAAAAACACCGATGAGTACGGCAATAGTAATAATTAGGGATATGATGATGCCCCCACCAATAGCTAGTTGTCTATTCAGCCAATTATTTCCACTTGCAACTGCATCCAAACTATCACTGACCACATTTCTACTTAACCCACCATCCCAAATACCTTTGAACAATGCTCCGCCAACATCAAGTATATTCGCACTTAGCACGCCTGATTCAAAAGCTTTACCCCCCACTTGAGGTAAATTACTAAGTAGGTCGCCAAAAATGCCAAGCATCATAAACATTGTTAAATACATCAGGTCTACCAGTAGGCCGGCAATGGCGTAAGAAAAGGTGACTAAAACTAAACTAATAATCACCGAGGGAATGGCCTGCTGGGCGGTAACGGCGGTTTGTCCGGCAATTTTGTATCGAAACATGATCATGAAACCAATCACGATGAAGGCGCCAATGAAAAAGAAGTAGGCCACGTTGCGGAACATCTTCCATAGATCAAGAATGGGGCTTAATGAGGCAAACCCCAAACCTTGTGCGTAGGCAGGTGGGGCAAAACCAGCGCTTTCCACCAAGTCGGCAATGTAAACTGAGGTTTCTGCTGGTGGATGCTTGTAGAATTCTCCAATCATAGAAAATAAGCCAGTAATTGCGCCGCTTCCGGTTCCATAATTAAAACCTGCATCAGCTTCTTGCTGAATCACATTATTTGATCCAGCCGCTTCCCCAATCCACTCAATGGCACTATAGCGCATCACATAACGCACCAAACACTCTAGAGAAGGGGTTTCGCAGTTCTGGATGGCGGCGTAATATTCATCAAATTCTTGTTGGGCAACCTTGGGGGTGTATGGTTCGTTGACCGCTTGACCACCCCCTGGAGGCTGG
>DBQS01000005.1:4778-4913 GCA_002305355.1 Patescibacteria group bacterium UBA1388 | reverse complement strand
AAGCCAACAATTGCTTTTCTCACGAGTCCAGTATAGCAAGTCATCAATTCAAGAGAAAAGAGGCAACCTGATATTTGTCATATATTGATATATTGTGATAAGTATGACATACTATCTGCCGCCTCCAAGAAGTGC
>DBQS01000005.1:0-4664 GCA_002305355.1 Patescibacteria group bacterium UBA1388 | reverse complement strand
CTCATCCCAGAGTCAGATCATATTCAGACCGAGCTTGGTAATGAAAACTTAACAATTAGTTTTGACTATTCTGAAGACCAAGTAGACAAAGTGAGTTATCACATTGGGGAAGAGACCGGCAAGTTTCACTTGACGATCAAACCCAAACCAGGATTTGCGCCGCTGAACATAGACACTGTGGAATTTGGTTACACCGGCGCCTCAGCTGATTTGATTTTTTTGGTGAACGTATCCTCACTTGAGTCATTGGAGCAACTCTATTTTGGTTACGAGGAACTTTATAAAAACGCACCAATCGTGAACATTAATTTAGGCGGCACAAGCCTGGGGGCACTACAAGTAACCCCTACTCATTATTCTAGTTTAAGTGAGTTGATGACCACAACCTTATTGCAGTTAGGATTGACAATCGATGATGAAGTAGCCACTAGTTTATTATATGGAATCGAGCAATTTTCTCAGAACCTAACTGCTGCCGATACTGAGCCAGAAACCTTTGAAGTTGTCGCAAAGCTATTGCGCGCTGGCGCGCGCCGGCTGACGATGCCATCCACCACCCAGAAAACATTTGTCAATACTCAGGAAACGGCTGTTAAAAAAGAGTCGTTGATGAGTTTTGGCGAAGCCTTGCGCAATGCTAGTGAAGCCAAAGAAATTCCGTTAGAAATGGCGGATGAGCAGGCAGAGCAAGTGGTGGCAGAAACGACTAGAGCCAAAAATCGTGCTAACGCCCAATCAACTAGGCGCCGCCGCTATCATCGTCGACCCAAGAAACAGGTGGCATCAGCACAGAATTAATCGATGAGATTAAATTTCGCTTGAGGTCGATGTCACATCTTGCGCGGAGCTGACGAAGTTAAATCAATTTTAAAAACCAAATTTTTGTTCGTGGTTGTCGAAATTAAAAAATATTTACTATTAAGACTTTGCCATTTGTTAAGCTAAAAGCTATTGCACTGCGCCTCGGTGTCGCAGACAGTGATTTCTTGGGGACCTTCCCAGGCAGATTTGTAGTTGTAAAGTAGCTTGAATGTATAGTAGTCTAGGTCTATCAACCAACGTCCGCCATTTTTCGTAGCAAGCGTGGGCAAATCAGCTAGGGCGCCTACATCTACTACGGCGATTGGTCCCAATGCGCGGTTGGCAAATGGTCCTTCGCTAGTTTTTACCCAAATCATTCTGACATCATCTTTTTTGCCGTCATAAAATGGAATGTCTCCTCTCCGCAACATACCGGCGCAGCCCACAACTTTTGAGGTGCCATTGGTTGAGGCCAATTGGTTAAGAGTTTGCAATCTCTGGTCAATAGACCCATCGCCAATGAGGAGCTCGCACTCATTGATTAAATTGCTTGAAATTTGGTTATATCTTTTTCTATTATTAAGAACTGACTCAAAATTAATTATTGGGCTGGTTTCCATTGGCCAATAAAAGGTGGCTACCCCTTGTGCCGGAAGCGGGGTACTGCCGTTGTAATAATCTAAAAATATTGCCCAGTCATCTGGTGTCCACTCGCTACGGTCTTGGTTTAGGCTTTGTGTAATTTTTCTAGGCAAAGTAGTATTTGCGGGGCAAAGATTCGGTGGATAACCCGCGGGTTGAGCCTGCGCATCCTCGTCTTTCACAATTGCCAGAATCTTGTTCCAAAACTCAAACACATATTCAGCTTGACCAGAGCCGTCACCGAGTGGATTCCAGCCCCAATTGTATGAGTTTTCCTTTGGGTTTGCTCTAGCGTAGAACGCTTGCGTAAACTTTTCTTCGTTATTTGGATATTTTTGAATACCACTATAAAGAGACATCCGGCAGGCCACATCAACTTGAGCATCAATGTTGTCGTTAATATTTGCCCAACTAAAATCTAGTCCAGTTGCATTAAATGTTTTTGGCTGCAATTGGGCGCAAACCTCAGTATTAGGCGGATCTGCTTTGGTCCACTCATTCCACCAATCTTCTCTAACGCTATAAAATCCCCTCAACCCTCCCATAGTCTGAATGGGGTCATTGTAATAGTTCCCCAAATTTCCCTCAGAGCTAGCTAAAGCCAGCATCAGCCATTTGTCGCAGCCATGCTTTGTGGAAGCTTTTTCGATGGCTTCCCACAGATTTCTGGGGGGAATGATGAAGTTAATTTTTGGATTACCGTTTTTGTACCAATTGATTTCAAAGCCAATTACTCTTTTAAACAAACGCAAGCTATCAAGCGAGCTAGCGTAATTTTCGCAGCTATACAGACTAATAGTGTTGGAAAACACACCATCATTATGGGTGCACATAAATTCATCACCAGGATCTTTGAGCGTTCTACCATAGACAGATTTATATGCCTCATATCCTTTCAACCAAAGATCACGGGCCGAACCATTGTTGAGCGATCTAATAAAACTGCGCCAGAGGCCACAGTCACCACCTTCGTCCTCACAGTCGTTGCCGCGACCGCCACCGCAGGCATTGTTCCAGCCCACAGAGCCGTCAGGTTGTTTGTAAATATAATAGTCAAAACTGAGATCACAACCCAAACTATCTTTTAGATACTCATTGGCAAGATTTATAGTATCAACAACTTCTCCGTCGATGACAATGGGACCGCCGCCCTCCATGGCTGACTGGAGATTAAAATCAACACAACCACCAGCCTCACACTGTTGGGGTCCAGTCAAATCAATCACCCAACCCGATTTATTTTTTGTAAGAAAATGGTAGGGGTAATTTGGATTAATAACCCAGTCAGTACCATTGAAGATTTTACTCCTATTATCCATTACCCAAGTTGTATTAGACAGGCAGATTGAATTTTCTTTAACTTTCATTTCTACCCGGTAGTATCCGGGTGTAAAAGTCAGATCGTAATCAACTTGAGCGGCGCTACCACCGGTAGTACGCATGGTTTCAGCTGATCCCCAGGCAGCATACTCAGGATCTAGTGCAGCTGAACCAACGTCTGGCGGGAGTCTCCTAATTCGTACTTTGCTCGCAGCGCTTTGGGTGCCAATACAACCCAAAACGTTGCCGGGATTATTGGGAACAATATCTACCCCTCCAGAGAGAATCAGTGTCAAGCTATCCACCGCTCTAGCAGACATCTTAAATTTGCACGCAGTTTCTCCTTGTTTGGGAAAGAAGCTATTGTCTTCATCCAAAATAGTATTTGATTCATCATCTGGGTTTTCGGGATTACCATAGAAAAATTTAAACCTACTCAGTTCGGTATTTTGCACATCCCGGACGATTTTTGTCTTACCATTGTCGGCACAGAAGTTTTTGTCATCAAATGCTGTACTACCCACTTTGCCCCCACACTCATCAAGCAAAAATTCTTCTGTACTACGACAGTTTTGTAAATAAATATAAGATAGGCTATCTAGCCTATTGAATATCTTTTGAATTTCCCTGACCCAAAAACCCAGCCTGCCGCCAAAGAAAAGTGCAGGGCCTTGGCTGCTCTGCACTTTACCTTCAAATTCTTCATCTGGACAAACGTATTGCGATCCTTCCCACTCGCAGTTGGTGTAATCTTTAAATCTATACTCGTCAGTTTCGCTTTCTAACTCAACCCGATCATCAAAGATATTAAATCTTTCTTTGATGTTGGGGTCGTTTTCATATTGTTCGAATTGGTCTTCAGTAAGAAAAGTGCGAGCCATGACATACTCCAGTGTTTCAAGATCGTAGCCCATGGGATAAACCAGGTAAAAATTAATAGTAGTGCAATCGCCCTCAGCTCCCTTTCCTTGGTCTAACACCACACAGTCTTTGGTTGGCCACGTGTTCAAATTGACTTTTAAAAGGCTGCTAAATTTTTGGGAAGTAATGTCGGTGTGCCAAATGTTGTCTAAAATATAGTCGCCATAATCGCCCTGAAACCAAGTAGTGTCACCGGCTTTGTCCACTTTGGCTGGCTCACCAATCTCATCAACTTCATCGACTGTGAGGTTGTCACAGCTGACGCGCTCTTTGTCATATTCCCAGGTACCATTAATCACATCGACCACTGCTTTGACGACTTCATCATTGCAAGTCTGAGAGCCAGTGCCGTCTGGCGCCTGACCTTGCAAACAATAAATCAGGCTGCTGGCTGATTGATTGGTGGCTTTTGCAGCAGCTGACCTCAACTCAGTGCGATATTCAGAACCCTCCAGATCGAGGCGCTCCGCAGTTTTGCGGGGAATGAGCACATTTCTAGTTAAGCTCATCGCGTCGTCCCAGAAGGTATGACCACTTTCCACCGCCTCCACTTTATCGCCCAAATCATCGCGTTTGACCATGGGGTAAAGCTCATTGCCACCCGGCCCCACCATGGTTGAGCTTTCCCAAACGCTTCCTTTGTTGGTGCCAATGTCTGGAATGCGGAAAGCCACCATCAACACCTCATCTTTGGGTTGAGCCTTGTCGCTGTGGCTAAAGAAATTGAAGAGCATGTTATCGAGTTTGGGCTTTTGGGCGACTGCTGCAACTAAAAAAGCAATCCTAGAAGCTCTTTCTAGATGGGTGGAGGCATTCACCATGCCGGTGCGCAATTTTTCACCACCTTTGTTAATCACGATTTCTTTACAAACTTCCACACGATCAGATCTAATACCGGCAAAAGCCTCATAATCTCTAAGGAGCGATAGAACGGTGTAGTCTGTACCTGGTACTTGACTGGCATAAAGTGCGCATTGCTC
>DBQS01000031.1 GCA_002305355.1 Patescibacteria group bacterium UBA1388 | reverse complement strand
CCCCCACCACTCCAAAAATGATCGACAGACTCGTCAAGGCTTTAAAAGTCACTTCATAATTTAACTTAATGAATGAACCTGGTAAAGAAAGAATGTTTGCCAGCGGGTAGTTATAGTTGAAAACTGGATAACCATACCGATTCATCAAGTTAGGCGCCCAGCGTGGAGGAAATTGGCCTTCACGGAGAGCAATTTTATAATTTGCAAATCTTGCCAAGTGATTCTCACCATCGTGGGTGTAAGGTACCCCAACTCGTAAGTAATTATGCAACAAAATCAACACAGCTAAGAAAACCAACAACCACCGCCAGTGTGATCTCATCAATTTCATGCTAAGACTCGCTTGTAAACATCAATCGTACCCGCTGCTGTTTTTTGCCATGTAAAACCAGCTGCCCATTTTGAAGCGCTACTTAACCACTGCTTACGATCATGTGCTGACCAAGATAACACTTCTTTAACACCATTCGCGATCGCTGCAGGCTTTGGCTCAACATAAACCGCATGTTTTCCTCCCACTTCTGGTAATGAGCCCCTTCTTGACGAAACAACCGGTGTCTGACACTGCATTGCCTCTAAAATTGGCAGTCCAAATCCTTCCGATAATGATGGTTGCACATAACACAGTGCACCATGGTAAATTGCTGCTAAATCGGCACTGCTTTCTGCGCCCAGATTTCTTATGAAGTGCGCACGACTTTCCAATCGTACTTCTTGAATCGTGTTCACAAGCCCTTGCCACTCAGGAATTGGTTTTTCCCGAAAGTTTTTTCCCACACAAACTAGCTCAACATCACTTGGCAAGTGTGTCATTGCCTTGATCAAAGCGGGTAAGTTTTTATTGTAATTAATATCACCCACATACAAAATATATTTTTCTGGAAGTCGATGTTTATGTTGCACGTCTTTCAGAGAAGAAGAATTATTTAACTTCAAATCAGGGTTTGCTGCTAAAGGCACAACATAAATCTTCTCAAGTTTAATTCGCAGTAACTTAGCGATTTGCTGCTTGGAATACTCTGAATCTGTAATCACAGCTTTGACAAATCGCAAGCTGAATTTTTGACGTAAAAAGTTAACATTTCCCTGCAAACCAGGCTTATAGGCTTTGGGAAATTCAAGGGGAATCACATCGTGAATAGTCACTACCGCTTTTTTACGCCAATAAATTGGCAACGATGGCAAAAATAAATCAAAGTAGGGATAGTGAATGATCTCGGCTTGTAGTAAATCATCAGCACAGGTAATTACTTCTATTTGGGCAGCTCGAAGCGCCTCCAATAAACCCTCTGTGTACCGACCAATCCCTCTAATTTGATGACCAGTCCGCAACGGTAAAGTATCAAGATAAATTTTCATGCCCGAGCTTTTTCTCTAAGTGCCCAAACCTTAAATAACACAAATGGATGATGCAAACTACTCATTAACGCAAAGATAAAACCCGGCATGTGATCAACATAACCACGATGGCGAAGATAGAGTGAAAAAAAGTTTTTGATAGGTTTTACTATTAGATACTGCCAAATAGTAGATTTTTTTAGGGGAAGTAAATCTAAACTAACTCGAGAAGCTTCAAATGATGTATAAGTGTTAAATTTCCTCATATAAGCTGCAAAATTGGGATAAGGATAATGCAGGAGATGGCCACGAGCTATACCAACTGCACCAGCAACTATCATTTGTTCATGCACATTTTTTTGCGGCAGTCTCGCCTTGCCTTTAAGATATAATCGAATCACCTCGTCTGGATACTGACCACCTTTGGTGAGTATTTTTCCCAAAAAATGATTATAGCGAGCAATTTTCCAAGCCACGGGATCTTGTTTGTAACTGCCTTGTGACAATTGGGTAGCAAGATTAGTAATGAACTCAGCCAAAATATTTTCGACCACTTCGTCGGCATCGAGTTGAAGGATTAAGTCTCCTGTGGCAGCGTCCATGGCGAGCTGTTTATTGATGTGAAAGTTTGGTTTATTGGTGGTAGCTATCACTTTAGCCCCAAACTTTTTAGCAATTTCCACAGTTTGATCGGTCGATTCACCATCGGCAATCACAATTTCATCAGCGAACCCCTTGACACTCTCCAAGCATCTCTCCAGGTTTAGTTCTTCATTGTGAGTGGCGAGGACAACAGAAATTTTCATATTATTTTATAATCCATATTAGACTTAGAACCGACTCAATTGCCAAGTATCGCCCGTCCATTCAACTAATAGTTGTTCTTCATCTCGGTCTGCTCTTTGACTAATAAAATGATATTGAGCTACTTGCTCACCATACCTAAACCCAATTCTATCAGGTGCTTGTCTAATCACCGAGGAGAAAAACTCTTCAGGAGAGATTTTTAGATACCAACTAAGCAGAATATACTGGTACCCGCTCGGGTCAACAATCGCAACGGCTTGATCCTGCGACTGATCATCAACCTGCTTGATAAATTCATCAAACCCTGATTGAAAAATTATAGTTTGAATTGACGGATAGCGAGTAAAGTAAGCGAACAAATAACGGCTAAAACAAATTAAGCTGACCAAAGTTAATCCGACAAATATGGATAATTCAAGTTTTTCCACGGTTGTCTTTCTGATTATGGCTATACTTGGTAAAATATCCGCGAACGTCAAGCTGATTAGGATCGGTATCAAAGCGAGAAACAGTAAACTACGGGTGGTGTGGGGGGCATCGGCGGTAATGGTGGCTGGTGCAAGCGCGATTATCACTACATACAACACGATCAACATTCTGCCCAGTGAGGAGTTGATCCACGGCCGGGCTAATGATTTAAAAAATGATTTGTGAGCGCGAACTAGGTTAATCAAATGGGAACTGACTCTGTAGATGATCCAAAAGACAGATACTAGCAATAGTACGTAAATTAACCAATTAATATGACCCCAACCAGGGATAGAATGCCATGGATGCGCCCCACCGTTCACAACTAAGTAATTGGCACCAAAACTCGCAAGAAGATTCATCACAATCAATCGACCAAAATAAAGATATTGGTTACCTAGCAAACTAGACCAGATGCCATTAAATTGCGCCCGATAAATAGGATAAGCGGTGACAATCGTTTCGTCAGCAAAAATGGTAATCGCACTTTTTTGACTAGTTAAGGGAGTTAAGATCATCCATATAGCCATGAAGACAATTAGTAGTGCAGCTGATGTTACAACCCAGTATCGATAGTTGCGGGCGCCTCGCATAATTGGTATGAGGAGCGCAAAAAAAGGCATGAGCAGAAGAGGTGTATTATAAGTAAACGAGCCAACAGCCATTGAAGATACAGCCAATAAATCTTGCCACCAGATAAACTTGCTGTTCATCAATAAAATCAGAGCAGAGATAACAACCAAAAGAGCCAAATTGGCTTCAAAAGCCATTCTGGAGTAAAAGAAAAAAACGGGCGAAGTAGCAATAATCATTGCTGCCGCTAAAGACCAGATCTGACTCAACTTTAATTTTCTGGCCAAAACATAAATCAACGCTGGTAGAAATGACCCGGCAATCACCGACGGTAGCCGGACTACCCAGTCCGCAGGAGGTAAAACTTTAAAAATAATGGCAAGTAGAAATGGATATCCAGGCAGCTTGTAATCACCAAATGACTCCAAAGCCAGTGGCCAGCTTCTACCCCACTCATCTTGTCCAGTTTTTGAGAGCAAAAGTCCGTTGTAAGCCAAGGCTGCTTCATCACGATTGAGGATGTTGGGATTTTGCTCAATCTGCCAAATTCGTAAGAAAAAACTCACGACGACTACACCCAAGATTAGCCAAGCGTAAATTGACTTCATAATACTATCTTAGCATTAATTCATTCTCAGCTGGCATAAGCTCTATACATACAATCTAAATGCACAAGTTTATGCAATACATCCTTGGCCACTTAAGCTATAATTTTGGGTGAAATGATACGAATTAAGGCTAATAAAATATCTAAACTAATCACCCATACAAATAGTAAGATTGATAAAGGTAGCTTTTTACAACTTAGTGCCGTTATATTTTTATTCACTTTTTTTGTCCACACTATTTACGCTTTAGGTCACAATTCTTTTTTACAAGATTCAGCCCGAGACATCCTGATTGCAGAAAACCACCTGGCTAATCAAGAGTATATCGTCAAGTATGGGCCAAAAGCGAGCGTTGGCAACTTCTACCTTCCGCCATTTTATTATCAACTGCATTTAATAGTGACTGGATTGGTACCATTTTTTCCCCTTGCTATGAGATGGGTGATATTATTTATCGAATCTTTCACCCCGGTGCTGATTTTTCTACTCTTAACATTATTCATACCAAAGAGGTCTGCTTTCTTAATCAGTCTATTGTACGTTTTATTCCACCAAGTCTTGATATATTCAACCCAAAGTTGGAATCCAAACATGATTCCATTTTTCACAACCAGTTTTTTGGTTTGTTGGCTGTATTATTTTAAAAACCGTGATTATCGATTGATCTATTTAGCTCTGTTAGCTCTCGCCATTTCGCTTCACCTGCATTATCAGACGTTCATCCTATTGCCATTTGCCTTGATAATTTGGGGGTTTACTTTTCTCAAATTTAAGATGGCAAGAAAGCACTTGTTCCTAGGCCCATTGGTAGCTGCTATCTCATTTTTGCCTTATTTTTGGGCTGAGATAACCAATTCATTTACTAACACTCAAGCAATAATAACCTTCTTCTCTCAAGAGCATGCGCGCTATTATGAGCGGGTTTCAAAACCCGCCTATGTGTTGACATATTTTCCCTCATTCATGGAAAGATTGATGTTTAGTAAAGAAATGCCCTTTCATTTCATCGGCAGCTTACTATTTTTTGGTGGCTTTTCTATTGCTTTGGTTAAGTCTAAGAACAACATAATTGTAAGACGGTTGCTGCTCTATTTTGGCATGACGTTTGTGATGCTAAGAGTCTTTAAGGGCGACAAATTGGATTATTACTTAATGACTTTATTTATATTGCCAACTTTTTTATTAGCTTGCTATCGATTGATCTCAATAAGATTAACGGTTATTTTGGGTTCAATCATGTTAATTTTAATATTATGGTATTTGCCGATGCTGAGAACACATAATTTTTACCGGGACTTAAAACAAATAGTGTCATTTATTGAGATGAACTCACCCACGCAAGATATTCAAGTCATTTTTCATGATTTGAGTAACGCCAATTATCTTTACTATGGACTACTTAAATTTAGCAATCTTAGCGTGATGCCAGCATCAACTACTTTGGTTGATTTATGCCTAGTTATGAAGCACAGTGTGCCTGGGACGGAATTGCCATGTGCAAACCAGGCACACCAGATGATTTGCCATCATTTTGGTATGCACTTCATCCTAAGTATGACAATAATTATCAGGTTCTTAGTTATAAAAGGATTGATGAAAGTTTTCAAGTCGCGGTTGGTCAAGTTAGTCAAGCTCGGTCTCTTCCCATTCACCCGCGACAGCATGACGCATCATGGTATGGGAGTGACTTCTTGATTCCTTTATGAACAATATTAGAAATTACATCAATCATATCCACATACTACCCTTGCTCATGCTGATTCTACTGGGCTTGTATGGAATTCAAGCCCTGTTTCACCCGGGACTCTACAGTGCGCATGACATTTGGCACCAAGTAGCACGACTTTATCACTACTCAGCGGCGGTAAGTGATGGGTCAATTTTGCCAACATGGATCTCTACTCTCGCCAATGGCTACGGTTATCCACTCTTTTACTTTTCCTATCACTTGCCTTGGCTAATGGGACTGCCTTTTATCTGGTTAGGATTTTCAATTTTTAGTACTCTCAAAATACTGTTTGGCTTATCTTTTGTACTTGCCGGTTACGCCATGTATTGGCTTGCCTTAACAGTCTTCAAAAATAGGTGGGCAGCTTTAGCGGTAGCTGCTATTTACCTGATATCCCCATATCATTTTCTATCAATTTTTGTTTCAGCTTCGATTGGGACTGTTTTCCAATTTGCACTCCTGCCACTA
>DBQS01000002.1:27935-33078 GCA_002305355.1 Patescibacteria group bacterium UBA1388 | reverse complement strand
ACTGCTTAGAAGGCAGTTGCTCTATCCAGCTGAGCTACTGGCGCTCATCATAATTTATTCCCAGGTTATTATACCAATAAAAGCATTTAGCCACTGCTGAAAATATATTTTCCGTTTTTGAATTGATTTTGTGATGGTAGTAATGACCAATTAGTGTTAGTTTATGAAGAGAGGACTATTAATTATGAAAATATCTACAATTACCGCCCATGAAATTTTAGATTCAAATGGCAAACCTACATTAGAGGTTGAAGTTAGACTGGAGGACGGGACGCGCGCTCTGGGTCAAGTTCCTTCTGGAGCATCCACTGGTAAATTTGAAGCGGTAGAACTACGAGATGGTGATCAAACAAGATATTTTGGTAAAGGAGTGCTTGGGGCTGTTGAGAACGTCAACGTTAAGCTTAACCAACTATTGGTAGGGCAGGATGCGAGCGATCAGACGAATATTGACCGGCTGATGATTGAAGCAGATGGCACTGATAACAAGGCTAACTTAGGAGCCAATGCTATGGTGGGTACATCAATGGCGGTGTGTCGGGCTGCGGCGAGATCACAGAAAATGCCGCTTTACCGATATTTTGGACAACTTTCTGGCCAGACGCAGTTCCAGCTGCCGCAGCCCATGATTTTAATCATGGAGGGAGGTAAACACGGTAATTGGGCAACAGATATTCAAGAATTTATGATCGTCCCTCAGCGTGATAAGTTTTCCTCATTCCGTGAAATGCTCAGATCTGGTGCTGAAATCTTTCACACGCTTGGTGAGCTCCTCGCTGAAAAAAAATACAGCGTGGGAGTTGGTTTTGAAGGTGCTTATGCACCTGAACAGTTACACTCCAACCAAGAAGCGTTTGACTTGATTATTCAGGCCTGTGAGAGAGCTGGTTATAAACCTGGAGTACAAATTACTTTAGCTGTGGATATTGCTGCCTCTGAGTTTTATGGAGACAACAACTATCAACTGAAGAGTGAAAATAACCGCGTTTTGACCGCTGAGGAGTGGCAAGAACAAGTAATTTCCTGGACAAACCAATATCCGCTTACTTCTGTTGAAGATCCATTTAACCAGGATGACTGGACAGATTGGTCGGCTCTAACTGCCCAAATTGGCAACAAAATCCAAATTGTGGGTGATGACTTGGTCGTAACCAATGTTAAACTGATCCAGCAAGCAATTGATCAGCGAGCGATGAATGCCACCCTCATTAAACCCAATCAAATCGGCACGATTACGGAAACATTAGCTGCGATCAAGCTTTCCTCGGAAGCAGGCTTTCAGTCAGTGGTTTCCCACCGAAGTGGTGAAACGAATGATGATTTGATTGCTAACCTGGTAGTAGGTACTACTGCCAGTCAATCAAAATTTGGCGGACCGGATAGAGGAGAGCGGTTGGCTAAATACAATCGATTGCTAAGAATTGAGCGTGAACTGACAAATCATCAATAATTTGTGTCTAAATAGACGGGATTTGTTGGTTTTTTGAAATCTATGCGCTCGACTAGTTTTTACCGACTAGTCCGCAATTCCTGCAACATCAATAAATTTATTTAAGCCCGGGAAATATACTGCTTGGTTGCAGTATCAACGATGACTGTGTCGCCAGTTTTGACAAACAACGGCACTTGAATTTTGAGGCCGGTTTCTAGTTCTGCTTCTTTCCGCGCCTGACCCACAGTGTTACCAGCCACTGCGTCTTCAGCATGCGTTACCTTGAGTTTGATTTTCTGGGGCAAACTTACTCCAATTGCCTTTTCGTCATAAATCAATACATAGGCAGTAGTCTCACTCGTCAATAATCCAACTGCTTCTTCAACCAAACCAATTGGCACACTAATTTGTTCAAAATCTCGCTGATTCATGAAAACCGCTTCTGAATCATCGGCATATAAAAACTGCATTTCAATGCTATTGACTTCAATTTCCTCTACTTGTTCAGTTGATTTATATGTAAATTCCTGAGTATAGCCAGTTTCAGCATTTTTGAGTTTACACCGCATGAAAGCCGAGCCTTTGCCGGGACTAACGAAGTCGGTTTTAGTGACTTGGTGAGGCACATTTTTAAATAAAATGTACATCCCTTTGCGAATATTGCCTGCTTTTATTGTTGCCATAACGGGAGAATTGTATCACATTAGACTTGTTTAAAAGTCCAAAAGGTATCGTAGCTTTTCATAATTTTCCCGTATTCTAGCTAGTTGAAAAAAGGCGATTAGCCGGGAATTGCAGCACTTCAGTAATTGATTCGCGATTACTCAATAACATCAACAACCGATCAATACCGAGTGAAATGCCAGCACAAGCTGGCAAACCTTGTTTGAGAGCAGCAATAAATTGATCATCAATTGGCCAACTGGATTGATGATGATCGCAGCGATATTGTTGTTGTGCATCTAGTCGGCTTTGCTGCTCTTGCCAATTGGTCAACTCAGAGAATGCATTAGCTAGTTCTATCCCACCAATATAAAGTTCAAACCTTTCTGCCACTCTTTTATCGGATGTTTTTATTTTCGCTAAAGCAGCTTGGCTAACCGGATAATCAAATAAAAATGTGGGCTGATTTTTACCTAAATGAGGTTCAATTTCTTGAAGCAAAATTTGGTAAAACGCTTCATCATAAGTGGTAGTTTGGTTAATTGTGTAACCCTTATTTTCCGCTGCATTAAGCAATTTCTGCTCATCAAATAAGACCTCACTTTCAATGTCTGCAAATTTAATAAATGCTTCAGCCACCGAAAGCCGCTCCCAGTCACCTTTCAAATCAATCTTAAGTGAGCCATATTCAAAAAAATCGGTAGAACCTAGCAATTTTTGCTGGCTGAATTTTTCAACGACAAACTTGATCAAGTTCTGACAATCTTTCATCAAATCAAAGTAATCCATCTCCAGACGATACCATTCCAACATCGAAAATTCTGGATTGTGGCGGCTACTAGTGGGTTCTTGATTACGAAAACAATGACCCAACCAATAGATGTCACCAGATCCTGCTACCAATAATTGCTTGAGATGAAATTCAGGACTGGGAATGAGGAAACCCTGGTATGTCTTGTCTGGCTGAATAAGTTCAGTGGCAAATAATTCAATTGTTGGTTCTAAATCTGGACGAGCGACCAACTGGGGCACATCGGCTTCCAATACCTGTTGTTCAACAAAGTATTCCCTAATTGCCTTCATCATCTGGGAACGTAAAACGAGCAATTCTCGTGTGGTGATTTTTTTTTGATGCACAAGCTGTGATTATAACTGATTTATAGCCAAGTTTGGCATATAATATCAATCTATGAATAACACCATTAAGCTACACGCATATTTGGCACATGCAGGAGTTGCTTCTAGAAGAAAGTCGGAAGAGTTGATTAAAGCGAAGAAAGTTAAGGTAAACAACCAGCTTGCTACGATTGGTCAGCGCATTGATCCTGTGAGAGATCAGATCAGCGTCTCAGGTCAAATCATCACCACCAACCAACAACCATCCCGCTATTTTTTAATTTATAAACCAGTTGGTTATGTTTCGACCACAAGTGATGAGCAGGGTAGAAAGACTGTGCTAGAACTGCTGCCTGCTATTAAGGAAAGAGTCTATCCAGTTGGCAGGCTAGACATCGAGAGTGAAGGACTGCTTCTGATTACCAATGATGGTGAACTGGCTTACAAAATGACCCATCCTAAGTTTCAAATCCCCAAGACTTATCACGTCACTGTTAAAGGACATCCCACGTCAAAGGCCCTTAATCATTTGCGGCGGGGTGTCAAGCTATCAGAAGGATACACTCAACCCGCTGTAGTGAATGTAATTGACACTGAAGATCAAACGACCACCTTATCAATTAAGATTCATGAAGGTTGGAATCGCCAGGTGCGTCGTATGTTGGAACGCGTGGGGTATGACACCATCAAGCTGGTGCGGGTTCAATTCGGACCTTACTCAATTGATGATTTGAGAGGAGAAAAAGTTATGAAAGTCGAGCCAGTTTCACTCTTAAAATCGATGTCAATCCAACCATAGTAACCTGGCAGCATTAGCGAACATTCTTCATAAGATTGATCAATGTTGAGTTACTGTAAGTCGGATGACACTCGCCATCATTCTCTAATTTCCTTCAACAATAAATCTATCTCAAAATTAAGTGACTGCAGCTTGTCTTGCACCAATTTTTTAGTCTCCGTCACCCCTTTGTTATAAAGATCATTACCGGCAATTTCCAAAAATTCATCCAGTATATCTTCAGCGGCGATTATTCCCAATTGTTGGTCACGCTCCACCGCAAAATAATCAATGATTTTATTGATCATCACTTTTCGCTGCTCAGGAGTTAATAAATCACGATTTTCAATCATGGCGGCGGACAAATAGCTACTTCACGTAATTTTCACTTCTCAATTGCCGTTCACCATCACGCCATGTGCTCCATTTTCCCCAATTGAGGCACTGGTAATTCTGATAAACTGCGCCCGTTTGTGAAGATCGGCAATATTTTTGGCACCGCTATAACTCAATCCAGACCGAATGCCTTTGTCCATTTTATCTAGAACACCCTTGACTGGTCCTTTATACGGCACATATGACTCAACTCCTTCCACGTACTCTACGAAAACCTTAGATTTGTCTTTGGAATAATTTTTATATTGCCTGATTTTCTCGGTTTTACTAGTGGAAGCATTGTATGACTTGTATCTTTGACCATTAATTTCGTGAACTTCTCCTGGTGTTTCTTCACAACCTGCTAACTGATTGCCCATCACCACCGCATTCGCACCCGCAGCTAAAGCCTTGACGATGTCACCCGTAGTTTTAGTGCCACCATCCGCTAAAATTGGCCGTCCAAACTCATCTCCCGCCCGTTTGGCTTCCATGATAGCCGTGATTTGAGGAACACCTGAGCCAGCAACTGCTCTCGTAGTACAAATCGTGCCTGGGCCAACTCCCACTCTTACTGCATCCGCTCCGGCTTCGAATAAATCTCGGGCACCTTGATATGTGCCAATCACACCCGCAATCACTTCCAAGTCCTGATATTCACCCTTAATTTTTTTGATAAAGTTAATGTTTGTGTCAAGGTGTCCATGAGCAATATCAATGGTCATGATCCTGATACCACCATCATAAAGCACTTTCACCCGTTCCAATTCACCGGGCTT
>DBQS01000002.1:9079-27784 GCA_002305355.1 Patescibacteria group bacterium UBA1388 | reverse complement strand
TCATGGAGCGGGTGAAGGGAGTCGAACCCTCGTCACCAGTTTGGAAAACTGGAGCTCTGACCGTTGAGCTACACCCGCACGTGCAGTTACTTAAACCATTTTATATTCTATTGAAGATTGTAAAAATAGCAACGTCTAGGTGCTGGTTGATGCGCTTATGAAGTTCTACATCCACATACCTTATTTAGGTAACCTCATACTTTACGTCTCTCCGCAAAAACCCTTCGCAGGTGAGATTTTTAATCATCCAAATTCACTAATTGAACACTTCTTGTGGTAAGTAGACCAAATACGAATACTCCGGCCGCAACCAAAAAAATATACTTGATTTCAAATGAGGCAATTACACCTGCACTGAGCGGACCAATAATCTGTCCCAATGACAAGATTGATTGATTTATCCCTAATATTTCCCCTTGTTTCTGCTGATCACTATTGTCTGAAAGTAAACCGGTCATCATCACTCTAAATGGAATAAAGGCTAACACATAAGTAAATAATGTGATAAACCAAGCAAGGGGTGATTGGAAGATAAATAATAAGAAGGTGGCGATCGTAGTAACTACCATCATTATTTTTACCATCTTCAAACGATTTGGAATGAACCCCAACAACCACTTGATTCCTCCCGCTTGCATAATAATACTTAAGACACCTATTCCTGCAAACGCCCAGCCAATTTGCGTTGGGTTAAGCTTAAAGATATCACTCATGTGTGCTTGAAAACCTAAGGATAACATCTGGTCCGCAGACATCACTACCAAGGTGACCATAAATAAAGCCCCAATTTTAGGAGCACGAAATGAGTTGAATAACAGCCATAATGATCTGATTAATTCTTTGATACCAACAATAACTACATTTTGCTTAGTAACAAACATCTGCCAAAAAAATCGACGCCGATTACTTAGTGTTTCAGGAAGCACGATCCAACCAATGATGGAACCAGCAAAAGCAATGCTGGCAGCTAACCAAAAAGGTGCTGTCAAGGAATAAGCACTCATGATGCCACCCAAAGCTGGTCCCAGTAAAAATCCCACCCCAAACGATGCGCCAATAATGCCAAAAGACTTGGTTCTCTCCCTGCCACTAGTGGTGTCGGTAATCACTGCTTGCGCCACAGAAATATTGCCACCGGTAATGCCATCCAAGATCCGAGCAACAAACAACATAGGCACCGTCGTAGCAGATGCAAACAAGGCGAGTGATACGCTCGTGCCAAACAAGCTGCCCAATAATAATGGTTTACGTCCAAACCGATCTGACAATTTGCCAATAATTGGCGTAGCTAGCAATTGAAAAAGTGAATAGGTACTAAATAAGAGGCCCGTACCCAAAGGAGAGAGGCCAAATCGGGCAGCATAGGGATAAAGTAGAGGAATGATGGTACCATAACTCAAGGCGTTGATGACCATCACCAAGCCTAAAATGGATAAAATAGTGCGATTTGAATAATTTCCTGTTTTCAACACAAGAGAGGTATTGTAGCAGTGTTATAATTAAAGTTCAGCGTTGTTAAATAGCACTTTACAGATCAAATGATTAGCCGAGGTGGCGGAACCGGTAGACGCGTCAGACTTAAAATCTGATGGTGGCAACACTGTAAGGGTTCGAGTCCCTTCCTCGGCACAAAGATGAGTAAACCATAATAAATCGGGGAGTAGCGGGAGTTGGCTAGGGTACCCGCCAGCGGTGGGGGGAGGTCATAGGTTCGAGTAAATTATTAACAACAAATCGGGGAGTAGCTCAGATGGCTAGAGTGCACGCTTTGGGAGCGTGAGGTCGCAGGTTCGAGTCCTGTCTCCCCGACAGATAAAAATAGACCGTGAGGTCTGTTTTTATCTGTGGAGGCATAAGTGAGAAGCTTTGGTTCTGCCGCCAAGCGAGCTGCAGTGATGTGTTACGATTAAAATATACGAAGCGCGTGGCTAATACCCGAAGGGTGGAGTCCTGTCTCCCCGACAAAAATCAACTATTATCATTAAAATCATGTCCAAAAAAAACATTTTTCTTATCAGTGGTATCTTGCTTATCACCCTCATGGTGGCAGGATTTCTACTAGTCACCCAGACGACTAAGCCAACCTTAACTGAAGATGTGCAGATGGATCGAGTCGAAGAACAAGTTGAACCAACTCCAGCTGACTCCGCCCCGATCAACCTAAACTCAGCCGACCCAAACTCAGTTGACCAAAACTCACCAACACTCGAGCTAGTCGCCACAGAGAGTGGACAACTGGCCATTGATTTGCTAGCATCTAATGCCCAAATTGAAACCATCGATTATGGTGATGCGGGCGAGTTCGTGACTAACATCAACGGCCTTGCTGCTGACAAGGAACATTATTGGGCGTTTTATGTTAATGAAGAGTATGCAGAGCAGGGTGCAAGCCAGACAAAATTAGTAGAAGGTGATATTATCAAGTTCGTTTATGAAACTATTTGGCCAAGCGAATAAATTCTTTTTCTCTCTGTCGACGGCTGTGATTGTATTTGTATCTCGCCTCGGATTTTTACCAGCCAATATTAGCCCCCTGGGCAGCTTTGGATTCTTTGGCCAGCCAGTTTTATACGCCAGCACCATCCTAGCTTTTGATATTTTTGTCAAAGGTCTATATCCAGGGTTTTGGATCACTTATTTGGGGTTCGCTGCCTACCCACTATTGGGTAAGTTTTCCCAACACAATCTCAAAAAACAAGTACTTTATTTGCCGGCAGCATCCTTCTTGTTTTTTTTAATCTCAAATTTTGGGGTGTGGTGGTATTGGTATGATCATACTTTTTCTGGTTTGATGACTTGTTACCTGCTGGCTATTCCTTTTTACACCAGAACTCTAATCGGAGATTTGTTGTTTGGTTACGGTTACCTGATAGTCAGACATTTCAATTTTCTCAAATCAATGATTTTAACCAATTTATCTAAAATCAAACTGACTACTACTCCATAAATTGGAGAAAGTTTGATCAATTGATTTCTTTGCATAAGTGATTCATCAATTCGTAACAATTTATTGATGTCGATCGATACGAGTAAAGTGTCGCCTCCAATGCTATACTGAAAACTAGTATTTTATGTTCAATTTCTCAAAAATAATTATGAAGAAAAAAACTGCTGCTTGCCCAATTAGTCGTGACAAAGTGGATGAAAGAGTAGCTAGACTGAATGGAGTTGTATCCTTAATGTTTGTCCTAAGTGGTTTAGGCTATCCGATTATATGGCTGATTTTGGCAATTGATTTTCTTGTCAGAAGTATCAGTCCCCGAGCCAGTTTAATTTCAACACTTAATCGCCAACTAGTTAAAATCTGTAAGGATAAACCGGTCCTGATTGATGCTGCACCCAAAAAGTTTGCTGCCATGATGGGTTTAGTGATGTCCTTGCTGTTATTTTTATTTTCATATCTAGGAATAACTTTGGCACTAAATGTGGTCTTAATTTTCTTTATCACCGCGATCATGCTAGAAGCAGTATTTAAATATTGTATCGGCTGTCAAATCTATTCCGTCTTGCGTAATCTCGGCTTGATCAAGTAATGTGATCATGCAAACTTGTGCTCCAATTGCTCAATTTTTTAACGCGTAGTAGGATAAAGTTAAATTCGTGAAAGAAATAATATGAAATTGGCCTGTCTTTTAATATTGATCACCTTCTCTTCCTGGGTTTTCGCGGCTTGTCAAAAACAGCAACTGGAACCCGAGCTTCGTGAAAATCAAACTGCGATGGAACGGATGGATACACAAATTCCAGACGAAGACAAACTCCTAGTTGAGATCACACCAAACTTAAAAATGGATTTGCAAAAAGAAGCCTATGATTACTCAGGTATTCTCAAAGATGTAACTGGTGGAAAATCAACAGGAGTAGTAATGGCAACTTATCAGGATGAAATGTTTAAACTACAAGCCAATTTTGAAAATTTGCCGCAGTTGGTAAAAAATACATTTTATGAAGGTTGGTTGGTACGCACCGAACCCTTTCATTACATTAGCATTGGTCCACTTGTACAAGAAAAAGAAGGCTGGGCAAACTACTATGCTTCTGGAACCAACTTGACCGATCACACCGTTTACGTAGTTACAACTGAACCAACCAATGATGACCCCCTTGGGGAAATTGATCCTGCACCTGCTCAACACTTACTTGAGGGAGAAATTAGTAAGCTATAAAACTCATACATCAAACCCGAATCTTTTAGAAACCGTCTTTTGCTGTTAAAGTATGCTTGCTTATGCCACTCGCTCATACCCTCCGTCCCAAAAGTCTTGACGAATTTGTCGGACAGGAACATTTAGTTGGTGAAAACAAACCACTCCGCATTGCCTTAGAGCGTGGTCATATTTTTTCAATGATCTTTTGGGGTCCTCCCGGTGTTGGCAAAACCACCCTTGCTCGTATCATCGCCAACCAGCAAGAACGGGACATTATTGAAATTTCCGCAGTATCAAGTGGTAAAAAAGATTTAATGGAAATTGTGAAAAGTACCAAAGTGCAAAAACAGCTTGGTGAATCCTACGCCTCACCATTATTATTTATCGATGAAATTCACCGATTTAACAAAGCCCAACAAGATTATTTACTGCCATATGTTGAGGATGGTACTCTGATTTTGATTGGCGCCACAACAGAGAATCCAAGTTTTGAAGTTATATCTGCTTTACTTTCGCGTACTAAAGTGTTTACGTTAAGGCCTCTAACCGCAGAGAATCTTCAAAATATCATTGCAAGTGCAATCAATTATTTTAAATCATTCAAAAAGAATATCCGTATTAACAAGACCAGCCAAGAATGGCTCGTCAATTTTTCAGCTGGTGACGCCCGCAAACTACTGAACTTGATGGAACAAACTTTTGAGCTGTATGGTGACTTATCTCTCGACCATCTCAAAGCCACGCTGCAAACTTCCGCCATTAATTATGATAAGGCAGGGGATGAACACTATGACACCATCAGCGCTTTTATCAAATCGATGCGGGCGAGTAATACTGACGCTGCTCTTTATTATCTAGCCAGAATGGTTCATGCGGGTGAAGACCCTAAATTCATTGCCCGAAGAATGGTGATTTTTGCCAGCGAGGATATTGGCTTGGCTGCTCCAACTGCTTTGGTGGTAGCCAACGCTGTCTTCGATGCTGTCCACAAAATTGGATACCCTGAAGCACAAATAAATTTGGCACATGGAGTGGCTTATTTATGCAAATGCAAGAAAAATCGCTCTGCCTATGACGCCTATTTTAGTGCTTTGGCAGACGTTGATCAATACGGCAATTTACCTATTCCACTGAGTTTAAGAAATGCACCCACAGATCTAATGAAAGAGTTGGGATATGGTAAGAATTATAATCCTTACCCACCTGCTAATGTTTCTCTTTTGCCAGACAAAATCAAAAATAAGAAGTATCTGAAAGAAAAGTCCTGACGCTACGCTTTGCGTCACAGCTTCCAGTTACACTACTTGCATGGATCCCAAACAGGTACTAGCTACACACTGGGGTTATCAAAGTTTTCGATCACCGCAGGATCTCATTGTCAAATCTGTGATAGGTGGTCATGATACGCTGGCTTTACTGCCCACGGGTGGCGGAAAATCAATCTGCTTTCAGGTACCAGCTTTGATTTTGCCAGGACTGACGATTGTCATCTCGCCACTAGTGTCACTCATGAAAGATCAGGTTGATGCGTTGCTTTCACACCACATTGCCGCGACTTACTTAGCAAGTTCGCTCACCAAACAAGAATCAGCGTCGCGACTCAACTCGTTAATGGCCGGTCACTACAAACTTGTCTACGTGGCTCCAGAAAGATTAATCAGTCAGAAATTTTTAGCAGTCATTCTCAAACAACAAATTTCCCAATTGGTTGTTGACGAAGCACACTGTATTAGTGAATGGGGGCACACTTTTAGACCAAACTATCGCCTGATCAATAATTTTGTGGAACGAATTCCCAATCGGCCAATCATCACCGCAGTGACTGCTACTGCTACTCCACAGACAATCGATGACATTATCCACCAACTCAAGATGAAGCAACCGGCGGTGTTCAAAAAAAGCTTCAAACGCAACATCAACATTGCCATGATTGACTGCCAAAGTACGGCTGAACAAGAAATCCATCTCCTGCGTTTGATCAAAAAACATCACCATCAGGCTGGTATCATCTATTNNCAGGAAAAAATTGGTTACTACCATGGCGGCATGACTGCTCAAGATCGATCAGCCATCCAGCAAAAATTCCTGGATGACAAAATCCAGTTGCTTTGTGCCACCAACGCTTTTGGCATGGGCATTGATAAACCAAACGTCTCGTTTGTCATTCACTATCAAATTCCTAGTAGTATTGAACAGTATTATCAAGAAATTGGTCGAGCGGGACGCTCGGGCCAGAACGCTGCCGCTTATTTGTTGTTTAACCCCAATCAAGTTGCAATCAATTATCAGCTGATCAATGAAACTAAAGATTGCCAACAGCGTAAAAGTCAGACTTTAAAACTTGAAAAATTACTTAAATTAGCGACAAGCAAAAAATGCATCACTCGCTCTATCCTAGCTTATTTTGGGGAAATCGCGACCAATTGTGGCCAGTGTGACCGCTGCCGGCGTCCACCTTTTTTGCCAGCCACGCTACGCACCATGGCTAATGATCAAGAAAAATTATTTTTAAAAACATTACTGCAGTATCGGGAGTTTGTGGCCAAAAAACAGCGACGTGAGCCTTGTGAAATTTTGACTGATGCCCAAGCCCAATACCTGGCATTATATCGACCAACAAATGTCTCTCACCTCAAACAAATCAGGGGAGTAGGCCAAGGTTGGATTGACCGCTATGGTTTGGAGCTCCTAAGTTCAAACTGGTATCAAAAATTATGTTTTTGAAAATTGGTAAAGATCACTATCTGTAAAACCTCGCGCACGATAATATTCCCTTGTACCAACCGCCGAAATAACCGCAATTTTTGAAAACTGGTGTTCACGAGCGATCCTTTTCGCATGATCGAGTAGAGCAGTGCCCAAGCCAATATGCTGAGATTTGAAACGATCTTTTACACCCAACTTAACCAATGATCCATATACATGGACTTCTCTAATAATTGCCGCTTGGTTTAACTCTGCAATAAAATTTGCTCGCGTAGGTAAACTCAATCTTAAAAAGGCAGCAATTCTGTGCTCATCTTTAGTCACATACTGCAAAAAATACTCCTGACTAACTTTTGTTTTGTAAATAATCGTGTCAAGCTGCAACTGATCTGCAGTCACACTCTTATTCCTGATCTCTCTTGCCCTGATGTCCTGAGCAACCTTACCTTTTTTCTCGAGTGCAACCTCAGCAACCTGCCTAAAATTACTCAATTTGTTGCCTTCCACAATGTCGGTCGCCGGGATGTCTCGAATAATTCTCGTCAGACGAGCATATTGCGGTGTGTGGACAATGACGTGTTCGATTACACTTGAAAGCTCTTTCTTTGTGTATGGCCGCCATTTGCCCGCTTTGTAATACTGCATTAACTCCGCACTTGCAATTAATGAGCAAGGATATATTTTTAGCTCGTCTGGTCTAAATACAGGATCATTAAACAAACGGTCAAAATCCGCTCGATCTTGCTCTGGAGACGAACCATAAAGGTTAGCCATCCAGTGAGCATGGATCTTAAAACCGGCTTGGCGGAGTAGTTTAAAAGCTCGTTTTGTCGCGGCCACGGAGTGGCCGCGATGATTCAACTTCAAAACTCTGTCACTTAAACTTTGTACGCCAATTTGCGCCTTGGTACAACCCAATCTTCTAATTCTTTTCACTTCCGCTACAGAAATATTATCTGGCCTTGTTTCAATCACCAATCCCACATTGCGCACTTTGGCTACTTCATTTAATTTTTGTTCCTGGCCCAGTTCAGTCCATGTGGCCGATTGAAATTGATCAAAGCCAGCAATTTTTTCCGGAGCTAAATACAACTTAGAAACCGTTTGATTGTAACTTTTATCTATTGAAGTGCCATCAATTTGATATTTTTCCAACTTTTCTTGATTAAATTTTGGATTTGCTGTCCGACCCACCTGTTTATTCTTAACCAACCGGTCATTCATCAATGCATATTTATTTTCGATTTTGTCGCGATCATCCTCTTTTTTCCCAAAATCATTTAGCGCACGAAAACACTCTTTCACAAACCAAATCTGATAGGATTCAGGGTAAAAGGACCATGTGCCACCCAAAATGATGATCTCAGCTTTATCTACAAAGTGACCAATGTTGTGCAAAGCCTGCAAGCGGTTGTAAGTTTGCAAATATGGATCAAAGTAGTTCCTTTCAGCCCGCTGCGCGCCTGGCTCATCCGCCAAATAACTTTTTGGCATCCGCACATCGCTTGGACAAAAAATACACCTGCCTGGGCATGGAAATGGCTTTGTTAGCACCGTAATTGGTGCCACACCAGACAACGTTCTAGTTGGCTTCATCCTGATTTTGGCAATTAATTGATCAGTGTTAAAATTGCCAATTTTTTTCTCATCAAAATAGCGAGCAGCCATAATGAGCTGTTCTTTGGAAAAGATTTTTCCAGCATCATAGGGATACTTTTTGACTAGTTGTGAATAATGCCGTTGAGACACGTGGGGCAACTGATCAAAATCCCGCAATAAAGCTAGCAATTGATCCTGATAGTGAGTTGGGTCAAACAAATTTTTCATTGAATATTTCATAGAATTTTTCACCGCGCGTTATTATACCTTTTCTCCAGTCCTGTTGTTTTCATACAATATAAATTACAATATCCACATCAATATGGATCTAGACACCATTCGCAAATTAGATGCCCTCAACGCGCGTTTTTACAAAAAAATAGCGACCGATTTCAATGAAAGTCGTTCTTATTACTGGCATGGTTGGAGGGAGTTTTTGCCTTACATTGAACTGATCTTAGCCGAGCGAGAAAGTTTGCGTATCCTTGATATTGGCTGCGGAAATGGCCGATTTGGCAAGTTTTTATACGATTATTTACCAGCTGTACCAATGATTTATGATGGTTTAGATAATAATGAACAGCTACTAAAATTAGCTGCTGTGAAGTTGGCAACTACCCATTTGGACGTCACGCTACAAGATATGAATGTCGTTAAAGGGCTGATGAATAACTCGTTCCTATCTGACATCTCTGGCGAATATGATGTGATTGCCTTATTTGGCGTCATTCACCACATTCCTTCACTCAAGCTCAGAAAAAAAATTATGTCTGCTCTCGCAAAACGACTGGCTAAGCACGGCGTAGCGATTGTGACTCTTTGGAGATTTCTTGATAGCCAGCAATTAAAACGGAAAATTGAACCTTTTGATCGTTTGCAAATTGATCTAACTCAACTGGAAAAAAACGATTATTTGTTAAATTGGAAGCGAGGATCTACCGCTTATCGCTATTGTCATTACGCCGATCACGCCGAAGAAAAAGAATTGATTCAGGCCAGTAAATTACAGCTGATTGATTCGTTTGAATCAGATGGCAAAGAGGGTAGAGGCAATAAATACCTAGTTCTCAAACAAAACAAGACAAATTAAAAAAGACAGTTATAATCTTCGTACCATGAAAATAACGATCTCCCTTATAATTGTCGCTTTAGCAATTGTTGGCTTGAGTGATGCTACATATCTATCTTATGCCGAATTTAATCAAGTAATCGTGCCCTGTGGCGAGAGTACTGGCTGCGATTTGGTTCTGACCAGTCCTTATTCCAAAATGTTTGGTGTACCAATTGTCTACTTTGGACTAATTTACTACTCAACTATTTTGATTTTAGCCATTTTCAATTTCTTAGAATTGGAGCTTAATAAATTACTCAAATTTAAATCTGGTCTTTTGCAGTACATCACCACCCTTGATCTGCTGCAAATTGCCACCACCACGGGATTTATTTTCTCGATCTATTTAATGTATATCATGATTTTTGTGATCGGCGATTGGTGCAAATATTGTTTGTTATCGGCAATGACATCGATGGGATTGTTCTTCACAGTGATGGTTTATGAACAGAAGTTTAAAACAAACTCAAGTCTTTTTCTGAAATCAATTTGGTATCCTTTTGTGCACTGGGTTTATAGCAAATTAATGAAGCCCGTCTTTTTCCTAATTGACCCAGAGCGGGTGCACGTTAATTTAGTGAGGTTCGGTTCATTATTAGCTGAAACTGGTGTAGGCGGATTTGCCTTAAGCAAAAAACTTGGTTTTAGTCATGTTGTTAACAATGTTGAGTTTGATGGGATAAAATTTCCCAATCGAGTGGGTTTATCTGCCGGCTTTGATTACAACGCCGATCTCACCCAAACTTTACCTAAAATTGGTTTTGGTTGGCACACCATCGGCACAATTACTTTAGAAGCCTATCAAGGTAATCCAGTTCCTCGCTTAGGTAGATTCCCTAGCTCCAAGGGTTTGCTGGTGAATAAAGGTTTAAAAAATTTGGGAGCTGTAGCTACCATTGCCAAACTAAAAACTAAACCTTTTCACATCCCTACCGGCATTAGTATTGCCAGCACCAATAAACATTTTAATTCAGACAGAGATCAAATTTTGGACATTGTGCAGTGTTTTTCAGTGTTTGAATCCTCAACCCTAAAACATCATTTCTATGAACTCAACATTAGCTGTCCCAATACTTTTGGAGGCGAACCTTTCACCACACCCAATAGATTAGATATCTTGCTAGCTGCGCTAGACGGACTTCGCATCAAGAGGCCAATTTATCTAAAAATGCCGATTGATCAGGGAGAAAAAGAGACCCTAGAACTTTTGAAAGTGGCAGACCAGCATCATATTCAGGGAGTAATTTTTGGTAATTTAACAAAGGATAAACACAACCCTGCCATCACTGCAGTAGATGCCCAACGTTGGCAAACCATGAGGGGCAACGTGAGCGGCAAACCAACATTTGAACGATCAAACCAATTGATTGCCTTGACCAAAAAGCATTACCCCAACCGCTTTACGATTGTGGGCACCGGTGGTATCTTTTCCGCGGCAGATGCTCAACTCAAACTGGATTTGGGAGCAGATCTACTGCAACTAATAACGGGAATGATTTTTGAGGGTCCACAACTCATCGGTCAAATCAATCTGGAGCTGGCAAAAAAATCACTTGTAAAAATCAAGTAATTGCTTGTTCGATGACTGTTCCAAGAATATAGGCGGCAGCTGCAGCCAATGACCCAACAGCTAACATTTCCAAACCGCTGCGATACCACTTGTTTTTAGTCACAATCGCTCGCATGCTCCCCACAATAAACAATCCACTGGCTGTGGCAAGAATTGAGTGTTTCAAACTCAGTGCCGGGTCCAAAGGAAACTGAAGATACATTAAGAGATATGGTAAGAGTGGTAAAGAACCCGCAATCACAAAGGAGACAAAAGTCACCACGCCACTTTCCCAAACTCGGTATGATTTGATTGATGACTTTTGAACAGACAAATTTCGATACATCGCTGCTGAACGCTCGCCAAGATAATCTCCCAAAGACATACTTAAACCATCGGCAATTAAATTGGCGATGCCAAGAACCAAGATGACATCTGTTTTAAAGCCAGCACCAACCACACCAGCAACCACCGCAAAAGTGGTAATCATCCCATCATTAGCACCAAGCACTGCTGACTTCAACAGGCGGGCGTTGTTAGTTGTTTTAGACATCGCAAGATTATTACGAGTAGACATTGGTTAATGCTAACATAATTTGTAGGCTTTCTGATATACAAAAACAAACTTAAACCTGGTAGGTTTTACAAAAATTTGCTAGAATATGGGTCTGTCGCTCAAAATGAAAGAGCACATATTGCCCCGTCGTCTAATGGCAGGACAGCGGCCTTTGAAGCCGTCAATCTTGGTTCGAGTCCAAGCGGGGCATCATAACAAACGTAAAAACGCAAATAAATCTTTGTTTGTCATTATTTAGTATTGATAAATGAGTATAAATCAGAGGATTAACCTATGAATGAATCGTGTGAAGATAATTTTCAGGACGTCATCACAGAACTGGCCAAACCTACTGAAAGTAGTGTTCCTGATGATTTGCTGATAGCTTACCTCAACAAAATGTCCAGAGCAATCGATATCATGCTTTCACATAACAAAGAGCATGAGGGACTAATTGGTCAATAAAATGGACAGATTTTCTACATGGAGTGTGTTTTGTCTGGAAAACCTGAGCACACAATATTGAGATTACATGAGAAGGCAGAAATTGCCGCCCTCCTCAAACATGGGTTGAGAGCACACTTGATAACAAACACTATGTATGAAATAGATAAGGATTTGTTTTTAGACGCTCATAGGCAAGCGGTCAAAACAGAAATGAACTTCATAACGGAATTAAAAACAAAGTTATTTTTAAAATCACCAATCGAATTCTATTGATTTCGTTTCCATTTTATTGTGATGACCTAATGCGTCAGCATGGAGGATTATCGATTGTTGATCGAACCAAAATTCTAATTGGACTTGAAAAATTTGATGATGACAAGTTTTTAACTGCAATCAAAGAATATCAAATGCTAGGAATGAGTTACTCCCATACTTCTGCAGAAATACTAACCAAACTTAAAGATGTTCTTGCTAAGAAAAAAGCAACAGGTTCTATTTGGGCCATTCCAGATAAATCTGCCTAAAATAAACTAAATTCTTGTTCAAAAATAGATGCCCAAGATTACTAATCTTAACTCATTTTCTTCAATGCTCTGTGTGGATTGTCGTTCTGAAGACTGATAATTGATCCCATCACAAAGTGACGAAATCCCGCGTCAGCGGGGCAAGCGGGGCATCATCCAAACAAATTTGATGTACCAGAATTATAATTGACTTGCTTTTCTCAAAGGTCTAATATTATTGCATGAGTGTTGCTCACTCGAAAAACAAAAACATTCTAACCTCTGTACCTCCTTTTAAGTTGTGTTTGTTGGTGACAATTGTGGCGCTAATTGGTGCCGTGCTGGCGTTAGTTACAAAAGAACCACTCTGGATTTTGTTTTTCTTACTGCCCGCGGCTATTTATGAAGCGATTCGTACTCAGGAGGGTGCTTCAACAAAATTCAGTGCCATTTTATTGCTTGTGATTTTGATTTTAGAAATCATCTTGATTATATTTAATATTACTTTTGATTTAGCAGCCTTCTTTGGAGTAACGGAAAAATATATTTATGGTTATAACCTGCCACTAGGTGACATTAAAATATTTGGTCCTTTATTACTAGCTACTTTGTCCACTCTGTTGATTTTTAGAACGCGTGGACGTTATACCAGGTGGTTGTCTGTCATTATTGCAGTGGGATCATTAATCACAATTTTCCTGATTAATCCTCAGTTTTTTCAAGAAGCATTAAAACTTATTATCAATGGATTATTTGAACGTTTCGCATCTGGATATTGACTAAATAATTTATAATTATTAATTGAAAGACAAACAACTATGTCAGAAAGTACTACTCCTAAATCTGAGTCCAACACTAAACTAGAGGAGGAACCGCTTCCTCATCAGTCTCAGGAAATTGAAGATTCTGAACATAAAAAGCACTCTCAATCATCCGCAGGTCAGTTTCCATCTTTAATTTGGATTGGCATAGGGGTGCTAGCGTTTTTGACCATCGCTGTCTTAGTCGGACTACAACTACAAAAGTATTTCAATCACGATTCATCATCTAAGTTTTCAATCCAGCAAGATTCGATCTCTAATTCCAAGCCAACGACCACCCCCACTACTCAACCACTCTCTAAAGAAGATGTGCTGAGACAAGCTTTTTCTTATCCTGAAAGTACTGATGTACCAGATGCAAATGAAGTTTTCTGTGTTCGATTGGTGATGTATACCAACGATTCTGTAACCACAGTTTATCGCTATTATGAAGAATTGATTGACCTAAATGGCTGGTACACCGGACCAGTTGGGATGCAAACCGGCGACGAATCAGCATTTTTCCATATTTATCAAGACGACTTTAACGCCGATTTGTATTTGACTACTGAAGCCAGTGAGCACGGCAACACGAAAATTGAAGTTGATATTTCATGTAAAAACGAAGATGCAATCACCTCAACTTTTAACCGGCCAACCACCGTAACAAATGTTGGAGATACCACTCAACCGACACCACCGCCAGATCATCTATCGACTGAAATTACTGCTGACTTACCTCAAAGTGAATATATTTTGCCTTTTTCTAATTCAAGAAAAATCACAAAAGAAGATTTGGTTGGGTTGTCTCCATGGGAACTTAAGGTTGCCAGGAATGAAATTTATGCTCGACACGGGAGGCCATTTGTGCACCAAGACTTAACTTGTTATTTTGCTAAACAGGATTGGTATACACTTGACAATAATTATACTGAGGATAGGTTGTCTTCTTTAGAAACAACTAACGCAGTCTTTATTCTAGATTACGAAAAAGAAATAAATAGCCCATTACTCAATGAAGATTCTGGTTGCAGCTAATATTGTAGATATTTTTAACGCCTTTCTTTTTTTTTCGGAAATCTATTAATCGTTGTGTTGGTAACACCCAATGCTATATGGTGCTCGTTTTACAAAAATTCTGCTCATCACTAAAACTACCGTAGGCATTGCTCACCAAATTGGCGACCAAGAGTTAATGCAAGCTGCCACCGCGCTATACACAAACCTCCAAAAAGCAGCCGGCGAGTTAAAATTTGTTCCGCCAGACCTAGTTACCGTCAAAGTATCCAAAGTTCAGCCGCCGATATGAAATTTTAGCTGACTACTCATAAAAGTTTGTATCCTATAGTTTGACAGCAACCAACGATCGTGTTATACTCTCGCTCTGTTGAATGATCATTGTCACTCAACTTGGTTTAAGCACGCAACTTTTTTTAAGAATTTTTCCCTTAACTGTAATTGCTTCTTGTCTTTAACCATCTTTATTTATTAAAGAAAGAAGATCTATGCGTAAGTATTTGCGCCCCCCTAGTAGTGTTAGTCATAAAAACACTCGTAATTGGCGTCAAAACAGTAGTCACAATAGAACTTTTGCCAACAATTACGGCAGACGTAATCAGGGTGGTCGTAAGCAAGCAACGTTTGATCCTAGTGATGTGATTTTGCAGGCTAGCATTCAGCAACAACAGCAAGTGACGCAAAATGATTATCAATTAGTTCATCAGTTTGAGGACTTTGCGATCAGTCAAGAACTTAAGCAAAATATTGCTAAGAAAGGGTTTGCGGCACCAACCCCAATTCAAGATCAAGTTATTCCTCATGTTTTGGATGGACGCGACGTAGTGGGGATTGCCAACACTGGCACTGGTAAAACTGCTGCTTTCTTAATTCCGCTGCTGGATAAAGTTGTTCGTAACCCGAGTGAAAGAGTCTTAATCATCGTCCCAACCCGTGAGTTGGCATTACAGGTGAAAGATGATTTAGTTGAGTTCGCTCGAGGTATGAGAATTTATGCAACTCTTTGTATTGGTGGAGCATCCATTAATCGACAAATCGAATCTCTAAAAAGAGGACAGGATTTTGTGATCGGTACTCCAGGAAGAATTAAAGATCTCAATCAAAGAAGTAAAATTAAGTTTGAAGACTTTTCGAATATTGTGTTAGACGAAGTCGACCGGATGCTTGACATGGGTTTCATCCATGACATCAGAGCCATCGTCGATCAGCTACCACAACCCAGGCAATCTCTTTTCTTTTCTGCCACCATGACCAACCGAGTAGAAGAGATTATGAGAGGTTTCTTGTCAAATCCTGTGCATATCTCTGTGAAGACTCAAGACTCAATGGCAAGCGTCATTCAAGAAGTAGTGAGGGTTCAAGGCAGATCAAAAGTGGATGTACTGCATGATTTGCTCATCAGTGACGGTTATGCCAAAGTGTTGGTTTTTGGTCGCACCAAGCGTGGAGCAGAGAAACTATCTAAAGCACTACAGCAACGTGGTTTTAAAGTTAATGCCATTCACGGCAATAAATCGCAGAGCCAAAGACAAAGAGCATTGCGGGAATTTAAATCAAACCAACTCCAAGCTCTAATTGCTACCGATGTTATTTCTCGTGGCTTAGACATTGATAACGTTACCCATGTTATTAACTATGATTTACCTGAATCATATGAAGATTACATTCACCGGATCGGTCGTACCGGTCGCGCAAACAAAGTGGGTAGAGCGTTAACACTCGTTGAGTAACCTCTCTTTTATTCACCATATATAAATTAATCTTTAATCAATCTGTATACTGTTAAACTTCATATAAAACCTTTGGCAGGTGTATGCACTAATTAAATTTTTTCGTCAAATATCTTCTCGATTAAATTTTAAAAAATAACTTAGCATGCCCCTAGCTAATGAATGTTGGTGGGTGATTATTGTCTATCACAATTATTTTATTTGCACTGCCTCGCTCGCCTGCGCAGATACCTGCTGGTGTGTCTCTGCCGCCAAACCACTAATCACAGTTTTAAGATAATCTAAATCAGTACCCCTAGTCATGATACAAACTAAATAATCATGATTTGGGTAGTAAACAATACCACAGTCATGGAGTTGAAACCCATCATAGCCATCTCCTCTCTCTCCATATTTATGAGCAACAACAACATCCTCACCTACACCAGCCCGAATTCCATCGGAAAATTTGGTTCGAGATAAAAACTGAAGTGCTTTTTCTGAGTAAGTTCTATTTAAATAAGAAGCGTTATATAACAATCTAAATAATACAGAATACTGAGCAACAGTAACCAGCGAATCTCGATCGACTGTATATTCTAAACCAATTAAGTTATGAATTTCTTGCTCATATTCTTTATCCATCACTAAAGGTTCAAGGGCGTAGAGTGCATTGTTATCAGATTCTACAATCATTTGCTCAATTAACCGCTCTGCTGAATAGCTTGCTCCCGAGACTAGATCATTATCAACTGGAATATTTTGAAGCGCTAGCTCTCGAGTAATGTAGGGCAGTTCTGCTTCGGTCAAAATTTTTGGGTCAGATTCAGCCTGTTTAAAAACTGCCATCATCAGCGCAATTTTTAATAAACTAGCTGGGTTAAATTTTTCCTCTTCATTAATCCCAAACCATGTGCCATTGTTAAATTCCCGAAAATAATATGAAACGTGTGAAATCCTCGGGTCTTGAGTGTATTTTAAGATCAGCTTATTAATCTCACTCTTAAAAGGAGCCAGGGTTTTGGTAATGTATGAATGATTGCTATCGCACTCTAACAGGGGATTAGTTAATGCTTGGTTTTGCCTAACATTACTCCTCATTACTCCACATGATTGTTCATTTTTATTAAACGAAAATAACAAACCCACTACTATCATTCCCATGACAAATCCAAACACGAAAACTATCAAGGGCATCATGAGCTGTCTAGTTGTCACAATACTGCTTTCCCACTTTACCAAAATCAGATGATATAAGCTTGCAAAAATGTCTTAAGAGATACTTATATGCCTAGTGATATGGTGTGTCAACGATTAAAATGTGCCTTTCACTTGTCACTCACACCTGCTTTGTCTGCTACTTGCATTTGCCGCTCAAACTTCAGTTAATCAATACCAGACCAACTCAACGACTTCTTTTTTTTCTTCTTTCAATCAAGATTAGTTCTGCTTTGTCATGCAACTTTTTGAATTCCTGATGCTTCAACTCAAGTTCTTCATCCGACATGTTTTCCACCTCAATCAAGTTGTTTCTAGCGCCTTTCACCGTACGTAGTAATTCATCAAGTTTAATGTGCACAGCTTTCGTGTCTCTATTTTGGGTATTTTGAATTAAGAAAACCATTAAAAAAGTCACCACTGTGGTCATGGTATTGATCATCAATTGCCAAGTATTTGAGTAGTTAAAAATTGGACCAGATATGATCCAAAACAAAATGATGCTCGTTGCCGTCACAAATGCCCATGGCGAACCAGTAATTTTGGATATTTTTGATGCAAAATGACGAAATGCTTCATTCATAATTCCTCCATTCAGAGAACATAATATCATGTTCTGGTTGCCGCCCATAAACGAAAGTAGTATGCTGATTTTATCAGGGAGACATTTGATTATGAAACTAGTATTTTTTGCTTTGTTGGTGGTGGGAGGGTATTTTCTTTATCAATATACAATTGGTGCTATCCATAACAATTATCAACACTGCTGGGAACAATCTCAAGAAAAAATTTCAGAAATAAAAGCTAGCACCAACAACTATTGTCCTTTAACCGCCACGAGTTATGAAGAAATGTTTACTTGCATCGAAAATATTCAGGATTTGGGAAATGTTGAATCTTTTGTTTACCAAGCTTCACCGGTGCGAAAACGGGTTGATGCAGCCGTCATCGAACATAATCTTGAATGCAGTGGTTATCAAGTTCGACCGCCTAAGCAGAAGATTTTTGTCCGTGCTATTTCAAGGTGAAGAATGTTGAACCTTTTTAAGTCTTAACTCGGATTCCATCACTGGCACCACACCAACTCTATCCTGATATAAGAAATAACCAATTGCATTCCCATATTGGTCAAAAATAGGTTTTATAACCTTGCCTTCATACACCTGAGCATTAGGATCATTTTCTGACCCAGCCAACACAAATTTAACTAACTCCCCCTTTTCATAGCCACCTAGAGTATCAACATCAGTTGGCTGAAAGTGGTTTGAAAATTTTTCTACATGCATGTTGGAACTATAATAATCTATCCCACCAGCAACTGCCAAACCACCAATAAAGACAA
>DBQS01000002.1:0-9068 GCA_002305355.1 Patescibacteria group bacterium UBA1388 | reverse complement strand
AACTAATTCATCACTCAATCCACCATCTTTTTCGATTGTGATTGTCATATTTGATCAATATTAATTTGATTATAGGGTTGCTGGAAAAAAATCACAAGAGAAATTTAAATAACACGATTAAAAACAACTTGGGACAAATTACTATCTTACGTGAGCGGAAAACGGGACTCGAACCCGCGACCTCTTCCTTGGCAAGGAAGCGCTCTACCAACTGAGCTATTTCCGCACTTGATTCATGTCGATTTAGTAGGGCAGGGGTATTGTACAATCAACACTGCAACTTGTGAATATCCTCACTAGCAAGTTATAATCGCTTTCATGCCAACATATTCTAACGTTGATCCCAGCAGTACTAGACAAAATGCCCGCCGGCTTGGTGGCGGCTTTCTTTATGACGCTCTCAAGGCTACGATCGACGCCATTACTTATTTGATTCGTGCCATGCTGGGCAAATAAAGCTATTTTCTTTATCGATGATGTGCCAAGCTCAGGAATCGAACCTGAATTTCATGTTTTTCAGACATGCGCCGTGACCAACTTGGCTAGCTTGGCTAAAATTGGGCGTTTGGCCTCTCTCCAATTCGTTTAATCAGTAGTTGAAAACCTGACCCAATACAGATGCTATTATAATCATCAGTGTTAAAATAAAAAAGCCCAATCAGTTGAACTAGTTTTTCTAACAAAAAATTATTATAAAGATTTCGCTACTTGCTCCTCCATCCAAACAAGTTGATACTTGATTAATAATGAAATTTCTAAATAAAAATCGAAAAATGGCTTTTATATTATTAGTTTTTTGTTTGAGTAGGATTTTTATTTTCCTAAATCCACCTCCTTATTATTCAGACGTAACGGCAGATTACGAGCGGTATGCCAATATGTGGTACTACGGTCTCACGCCATATCGTGAACACTTGTATGAATATCCGCCATTATCCGTTCCTTTGCTTGAATTTCCCCTTATACTTGATCAATCTGGCATCGGTAAATATTATCCAAATTACCGCGCCCAAATTTTATTGATAGATATAGTATTTTTTATATTTCTCCTTTTCACAGCTAAATATAAACTTAGTTGGATGAAACGATATTGGTTTCTATCCTCATTGATATACATCCTGCTTACTACTTTGGGGAAGGACTTTCTTTACGAGGGCTTAGACTTAATATTTACAGCGACTTTCTTAACTTCAATATTGCTTTGGGCATGGTTTACAGATATTGACAAATTCAAATATCAAACAATTACTTGGACATTATTCTGGCTATCAACTGCAATAAAATTTTTAACGTTACCCTTGTTGGTACCCTTAGCTTTCCTCTTCTCAGGCAGTTGGTTAAAAAGAGGTAGCGCTGCAATTTTGGGATTTTTACTCGTGTGGGGTATTCCATTATATTTGTACGGCACTTCTCTTAGTGTCAGTTTTGTTTACAACAATGCTAGACCAATCAAATATGCCTCATTCCCAGCTTACGTAATTAAAGTTATTGACACTTTTACACACACTGAAGAATACGTAAACAAAGCACCTGATTTTGAGTCAGTTGGAATAGTATCGACATATGTTACTTCGCTAGTGAAAGTTGGCTTTCCACTCGCCATTGCTGGAGTCCTTTGTTGGTCATTGTTTTTCATAAATCAGCAAAAGAATCAAAAATTTTCCCTCAAAAAACTCCTTTCTACTTTTATTAATTCACATCTGGCTACTAAAAACTCATCAAGAATAGCAATCATGTTGAATATTTTTACAATTTATCTGTTTACATTATTTATTACTGCCAAAACATTTTCCCAACCATTTCATTTATGGTATTTACCACTGATCATGATTTATCCGTATAAATCTAAAACTCAATTATTACTATTTAGTGGAGCAGCATTATTGATGATCCTGCTAGATTTAACCCCATATGTGAAACTTCATTTTTTGCATCAATTAATAATTGGAGATTTCAAGGGAGTGCTACTGCGCGATATTTTCAGATTTCTACCAATGTTTTTAATTATGTATGACCTCACTAAAGATACAAAACGCATATCGGCTGATTATCAATAAATCCAAAATTAAAAAATGTAGGTAAAAGATACAAAAAATAGTTACGGGGTTTTTGCTTGATATATTAAATCAAGTGGACGATGAGGGGCTCGAACCCCCGACCTTTCGGATGTAAACCGAACGCTCTAACCAACTGAGCTAATCGTCCCTATCAACACATTCCTTGCCTCCACTATTTGCTTTAATCACAATTGTTGGCAAAAAAAATGATGTGCCCGGGAGAGGAATCGAACCTCCACACCTTGCGGCATACGCACCTCAAGCGTACGTGTATACCATTTCACCACCCGGGCTCTTGAGAGTGTATTGTAAAGCATGAGAGAACATTTATAAACACTGCGCTCTATCGTGCCGACGAGAGGACTCGAACCTCCATGAAATTGCTTTCACACGCTCCTGAAGCGTGCGCGTCTACCGATTCCGCCACGTCGGCTCTATTTTTTTTCAATAAACATTAACTAGACCAGAGTGATTGTACCATTTTTGCCATACATTTTTCGGAGAGGTAGAGGTACCCACATTCCAGAATGTGTTTGAACCTAAACAAGAGAGTAGATTTTTGATTCCGTGCAAAGCAGCTTCTGCTTGATTGACCGACTCATGATAGGTAAAGTATCTTCGTGAGCATTATGGGCAATGGTTAGACAACTTAAGTCGAACTCACTATCACTTGACAGGATAACAATCATGATTGCTTACCAGGGGAATGGTATAATTTGTGAACGTAGCCAAAAATAATTTTCCCCTTAACAAAAGTGGGTAGGTTACAAATGCACCAGTAGCTCAGCTGGATAGAGCACCAGTCTTCGGAACTGGGTGTCGTGAGTTCGAATCTCGCCTGGTGCACTTCATCATAACCAACTAATCAAACCAAATTGAGCGAGATGATAGTTGAGACAATAATTAATTAGTCAGATGCTTGATCAAAAATCATCTGCTGAGGAATCGTTCTGATATTTTTTCTTGCCATGCGCAAAAGATTATTCGTTATGAGGTATCTTAATCTATCCAGTCTTACTGGCTAGTGTTACAATTTTGCCAGAGTAACATCAAAAAAATAGAAAATTCGGATGCCGCTTCCTCAATGTCAATGAATCAAGCAGAGATTGATAAACAAATAGATTAAATTTAGTTCATTCTGAACAACAGTTGCAACTAACACCGCAAAAATACAACCAACATCTTTAATGACGAATATTTTTAGCAAACTACTTTTTTTCGCCAATATTTCCGCTTCCAAGGTGGAAGCTTTTTTTCGCAAAGCACCTGCCAAACGGTTGCTCATCTTAAGTCTATTGTTGTTTGCTACTGCCGTCAGACTCTGGAAGGTTGAGTACTTGCCCATGGCTGATGATGCTGATGAGCTGGCTTATGTTTACGCAGGCCAGTCCTTACTGCAATATGGGGAACCCGTCTCCTGGTCGAGTTTCACCTATGAAGAGAATACCTGGCAAACAATCACCTTTGACTCAGGCACTACAAACAAAACTACGACCGAAACATTTGTCCGACCATGGTTTGATCATCCGATGCTATTGCCCCTCATTATGGGAACAGTATCACTCAGTGCTGGGTATGAGTTTCCCAGTGTGCCTCCTGCTCTTTTATTCCGCTTACCAATGATATTAATGGCAATTGGGACGCTGTGGTTAACATTTGGCCTCACTAAATATTTTTTTGGTTACTGGCCAGCAGTATTTTCTCTTGCCATCGCTGCCGGCAGTCCAGTTCTCATCATTATTCAACGGATGGTAGTGGGAGAAAATGTGGTGGTATTGTGCCTGTTAGGTGCGTTGTATTTATATCTAGTAAAACGTAAACTCTTCTGGGCAGGTGTCATCGCAATCGTGGCGGTTCAAGCTAAGGCGGTAGGACTGGTTGTTATTCCCATCCTGACATTAGCAATTACCCTGCGAGAGGGATGGAAAAAAGGCGTTGTGTTTGGAGTTGTTGCGGGTATCCTCGCGGTCGGATTATTTTTAGCGACTGGGTATAGTTTGGCTGGAGATAGTTTTTTTCAAGCACTTTCTAAACAAGGTTATCGCCTGGTGGGATGGTCAAATCCCGCTGCCATTCTTTCTCATTCAGGATTGCAGAACTTTAATATGTACGATTTTAGCTATTACTTAATTGTGTTATTGGGTATGACTGGTGTATTTCTGATTCCCAAATCAAAAACAAAAATACTTGCGATCAGCATTTTTGTGCTAATGGGATTAATTTGGATAACTAGTTCAGAAAAAAGTTTCTTGGGCTGGTATAAGATTCCACTTTTTCTCACACTAGTGATATCAGCGGGGGGTTGGATCGCGTCGAAACGCCTGCAACTACCAATTGCACTTTTAGTAATCACTATTGTCAATAATATTGGATTGGTAAGATATCCCACCTCTCCATTGCCTACTTCCGAACTCCAGCGCTTAGTGGTGTTGATTGCAATTGGAGTTATTTTGACAGTAGTACTCTGGTTAAAATCGGTACGTCAAAAAATACTGGTATTGACTGTGCTGATTGCCGTGTATTTGTCTCAATCAGTCTATATCTCACACAAATACTATGAAGGTAAATGCTCGGATATTGCTGAGTGCACAGTTCCGACTGTGACGCTCACCGGCTTAATGAGGCAGCTGTTTGAACTCTAGATCACTGTAATGCTCAATCCTACCATATCATGGTAAAATATATCTCTTGAAAGTAACATCTGACAACTTCTGATAGTAATAATGGGCCAGTAGCTCAGTTGGTTAGAGCATCTGCCTCTTAAGCAGAGTGTCCTGGGTTCGAGTCCCAGCTGGCTCACAATGATTCACGAATTTGGTCAGAAAAGTTTTCGAAGCCTTGATGTTCCTCTACCAAATCAGTGATACGATACTTTACCATGACTTCTGAAAATGGAAAAGTGCGTGGAATCAACCCTAACTTATATAAAAGTTCGTCTGAATACCCAGTCATATACCGGGCATAATGGAAGTGGGGAATTAACCCAGACTTAATTTGATTACCATATCGAGCCAAATTATTGGTGCAGTTACTGGTTAAGGTATTGTAGAATTCCGGTTGTTCTGCCAAACGCTGGGTGGCAATTAATAAGTTTTGCAGCAGTTGCTGGCCACCAACCTCAGAAATCTGTAATGGATAGAGATATAATTCGTTACCACTGGAAATGACTCTTCTGGTAAAGTGGTCTTCTTCTGTTCCCCAACTGTAATAAAGCTCATACTCATTAAATAAACCTCGTAGCGCCGAGTATTCTTCGCCTTCTTCCATTCTGGCTTCAACTGAAAAGACGAGCGGTGGGGCAGAGTGAAATTCAAATGAAAAAAATGTGTGAGCGATTCCATCCCAACTCCCAAATGGTTCTACTAAAAACCAGACTTGTTTTAGATCTGATGTTTGGTAGGTTCGGTTAACGTAATCAGTCGATACCACAGTCTGATGGTTGTAGCGCCAATCGCGGATGTTGTTGATCGTGAATTGATCACCATCGATTATCACCTCTGGCCACACGGCTACATCTATTTTCCAGTCGCGATTGGCGCTGGGCTGTCTCATCAAAATCATGAAAACAAAGATCAAGAGCGCTGCGACTAATCCACCAAGGATCAGCTTGGCAATTAGCTTGGGCTGAAATTTTTGACCACTTTTTCGTTTAGTCACCTATTTATCATATACAATCCATTACAATAACCAAATGAGTAAATAGTTTTTGACAATAAAAGATGAAAATAATTCTGGGTTCCCGATCAATTTTCAGAAGAGCAATTTTATCTAAAGCAGGATATGATTTTGAGGTCATGAGCGCAGACGTTGATGAAAAATCAATTCGTTCTGATAATTTCCAGTTATTGCCATTACTGATCGCTAAAGCCAAAGCAGAAACTTTGCTAAATAAAATTCACTCACCATCGATTTTAATTACCGCCGATCAAGTCGCTGTCTGCGATGGTGCTTTACGAGAAAAACCTGTAAATAAAAATCAAGCGCGTGAATATCTGGAGAGTTACGGTCAACATCCGGTGGAAACAATCACCGCGGTCGTGGTCACCAACACGCAAACCAAACAGCAAGCTGCCGAGATTGACGTTGCGATTGTACACTTCAAACCCATAAAGAGGGCAGTAATTAACCAATTAATTAGTCAGGGAAATATTTTTCATGCCGCTGGTGGATTCATTATTGAAGATCCTTTGTTAAAACCATTTATCGATCATGTTGACGGAACGGTTGAGAGCGTGAGTGGTTTGCCAATGCAACTCACAAACCAGCTCATTAACCAAGTGCGGGAATAAGAAATTTTCAATTTTTTTTCTAGATCAGCGAGCAACAAAATATTTTTCAAGTCATCAACCAGTGAAATTTGTCGCCTTATTTTTATTGAGATGATGGAGTAAGATGAAGGATATGAAAATTGAAAAACTTCCAAAACCAGTATTACTGGTTAGTTCAATTGTGTTATGTCAACTCGCCGGTGTAATTGGTTCACTAGCAACTACACCTGCAATTCCCACTTGGTTCGTCTATCTTAACAAACCAACTTTTAGTCCCCCCAACTGGTTATTTGCTCCAGTTTGGCTGACTCTTTACACCATGATGGGCATTGCTTTTTATCTAATAATTGTAAAAAGTCTGAAAAATAAGAAAAAGCGCATTGCAGCTGGTTTATTTTTAGGCCATTTGGTGCTAAACACTCTTTGGTCACTTGTTTTTTTTGGCCTTAAAGATTTGGGACTAGCGCTATTAGTCATTGTTTTGCTCTGGCTAATGATCGCCATCTTGATTGACCTATTTTGGAAAATTGAGAAACGTGCCAGCCTCTTACTCATCCCATATTTTTTGTGGGTTAGTTTTGCGACATTTCTGAATTTAGCACTTTGGCAATTGAACTAGTTGTTACCCAACCTACATTTCAAATAATATTCTAGCTTTGCGCACAAACAGCTGGGTGATCAAGAGAAAGCCTAAGTACAGCATCTCCTTAAACGATGCAAATCTTGACACTGCTTCACTAGCACCAAGCACCGCGCCCTGCGACTTGCTGGTCTCCGCCAGTTCAAATGAGGATGGATAACCTTCAATCTCTTGCGATTGTGATTGACCAAATGCAAAGTTCCGATCAGCTTGAACATTAAAGGTCGTCACCGCTTCGCCGGAAATAACTGCTTCTCCTAAATAGTTTTCTCCTTCCACCCATGTTATCAAATGATATTCTCCTCCTAGAGCAGTAGGGGGAATCATCATGGTAAATGAAATTTTAAGTTGTTCTCCTGCCGCAACTTTTTCTAAAGGCACTTGGCCGCCACCAATTTGATAGCCATCGGCATCTATTAAGGCAACATACAGAAATGTGTTGTAACTTGATCCACCTACATTATGAACCTCAATTTGGAAAATGCCTGTATCACCTGGATATATAAAGTGATTAACATTGTTTCCGACCGTAACGTCAAATGAAGGACTATCTTCTGGACTACGCATGGTATCATTGCTATCGTCATCGGCTTCATCCACAGTGCTTGACTTGTCATCATTTGTACGAGCAATCGCCACTTGACCAATTGCCAACGCGTAATTGTTCGCCATTTTTTCTGAATATCGACCTATTACTTCTGCTTCTGAATTAGCTTCTTCTCCGTCATTGACGGAACTTAATGCCCGAGCATAAATGGTGATATCCCGATAATCTCCGGGTGCTAAAAAATTGAGATCAAAATATAGATTTTGTTCATCCTGCCTCACCAGTCCCCAGGAATTACTTTGGTATTTCAGTGATGATGGCAATTGCACTCTCACAGTTACGTCCCGTGCATCAGCCAAACCTTGGTTGGCCACGCGCACTACATACTTCACAGCCTGATTTTGGTCATAACTTTTTGGTGCTTCAAGATAGGTTACTTCCAAATCGGGATAAGCAAAGTAAATATTACCCGTCCAATCATCCATAATATTAATTGTGCCGTCCCAAATGTGAGAATTAATATAAAGCTGATTGGCCAAAACCGTACTGTTGGCTAAAGCAAGTGCTTCACCAGTTTGCATGCTAGCATCACCGAATCTTAGGAGCTGTAAATTATTACCGGTATTGGCTGTGGCTGTTGTGTTTACCTGCACGTTGGCTTGATTATTCACCTGCAAACTCACTTCACCATTTCCAATTGATAACTGTTGGTGAGAACCACCAATTCCCACTGTTGGTTGCTGGTGATTGGCAAACATGGTTGATAGTTCAAACGATCCTTGGGCTTGATGAACTGATTCCGGATCTAACCAGCCATAAATGAAACCCTCCCAATCCTGCAAATTGTTTATTTTCAGTGCAAATGCCAATAAATCCATGTAAACTTGATTCGTTTCTGAATTAGCAATCGCCATCGCATTTGCATCACCGGTCACAAGGGTGGCGTAACCACTTTTGATAGCTTGTTGATTATTACCAGTCTGTGCATCAGCAAGCACATTGTGATTGACTACTGCTTGATTAGCGACTTCAAGATCAAGATCGGTCATACAGGACAAACAATCTTCAGATAGCAATTCCAGTAAATATTCTAAATTAGGCAAAATTAGGTTGCCATCGTAATCACCTAAAATATTAATAAAGTAGTATTGGAGATTTGAATTGAGTAAAATCGAGTTAATTAATGCCACGCTGTTGGCGACTGCCTGCGCTGTTCCAGTGACCATCTTAGCAGATCCTCCACCAATGGCTTGCTCATTTTCTCCTGTGTCAGCGGAAGCGGTCGTGTCAATCACCACTTCTGCCTCATTTTCAACAGTCATTTCTACGACAGCGACTGATTGAGATTGTTCAGCAGCTTGAGAAGTGCTGGATTGGCTCAAATCGATGTTGCCTTCACCGCCTGAAATATCTACTGCACCCGCTTCGACTGAACTATTTTGCTGGGTGGTATTCACCAAAGTTAAGGTTGCTGCTGAAGCCGTTGCATCACCTGTCTCCAAATCAAGATTGCCCAACACCGGTGGTAATTCATCAAGGGCGGCGGATAGGGTGGC
>DBQS01000004.1 GCA_002305355.1 Patescibacteria group bacterium UBA1388 | reverse complement strand
AGGCTGTGGTTTGACTAATCCAGGTAGCACACCGCTTTCCTCGTAAGCAGGCGGTAATTCGTCCTCAGGTTGATCAGCAACCTGACCAGATTGTGGTTGATTTGCCTGCGGCTGGCTAGCTTGTTGATGGTTTGGTTGCTGCTGGTTTGGTTGCGACTGCTCTGGCTGCGAGCGAATAGGTTGTGTTTGACTAGACTTAGATTTCTCAGCTGGATGCTGTGTTTGATGAGTAGAATTAATTGGAGTTGGAGTCCTGCTTGATTCATTTGAGGTAGTTTGATCTGCATGATTAATCTGCTGTTTGAGTTGAGCAGCTTTATCACCACCATGAGGATCTTTAGGATCCTTTACCTGATTTAACAAAGGTGGCTGTTCCTGCGGATAGGGTGGCGACATCTGTGGAAGATCGCTCTGATCTGAACTCACATTTGGCGATGTAGGGGTAGCTTGGTTCGGCGAGTTGGGCATTCTAATGTTAACTATACACGAAACGGGAGGTGAGTTTCAATGCGTGACTGCTGGTCGTGTTGCCGTCTCTTACAATATTTACTTAATCAAGATATTCCTGATTTTCTTGTGACTCGAATGGTACAATACTCTTTAGTATTTTTAGAGTTGTGTTTTTTAACGACAAATCTTTGGAAGGGTGGCAGAGTGGTCAATTGCAACGGTCTTGAAAACCGTGACCTTTAATGGTCCCGTGGGTTCGAATCCCTCCCCTTCCGCATACTAAATAAATCCCACGAAGTGGGAGTTATTGAGTATTTTGGGTGGGATGAGAAGTCGACCAAGCGAGTGAAGCGAGCCTGGTAATACTTGGAGCGAAGCGAGCAGTAAATCCCTCCCCTTCCGCCCTGATTATTAATGACTTGCTAGGAGATCGTAATAATTAGATATACACACTGTGAGCATTATGGAAACCAATCAACCTAATAAAGAAACAAATAATACATTTATTGGATATTCAGAAGCTGCAAACATAGAGGCTTTGACAAAAATTACATTGGCCGATTCTCGGAATCCAACACTCAAATTCACTTGGCCCAGACATAGAGAATATGATACGAATGGAGACGGCGTATTAACTTCTGATGAACTTTTTTGTGTTCCAAGTGATGAATTAAATTCACTACTTAGATATTCAACTGAACCAGATGAGAAAATCATTGAAATTTTAGCACCTCTCCCAAATAGTAAGCTATCTAGAATATTCGCTCAATTTAGTACAGAGGTAAAAATTGCACATATCTTCCATCAATTTATGCGCGAACAACGGCAAAGAGCTGTAGATATTCTGCAAGGCATGAAAGAAAATCCGTACAACAAAAATGAGTATGCTGTAGAAGGAAGTACGGTGAATTGGGTAATAAGAGATTTTCCTGATGAACTAAAAAATTCCTTGATCGATGATTTAGAAATAATCGATCCACAATTTGCCGCAAACATCAGAAAGCATTGGGAAACTCAACCATTCTCTCGAAATCCAGAGGAATTTCCTCAGTCAGGAGGTTTTGTTGAAAAGGAAGTGATCGGAGATTTTCCCATTGTTCAGGTTCCTACAAATGCACGCAAGGTCTATCAGCAACAATTTGTGGTTAGCCATCAGGGCATCAGCTTACAAACATTTGGTGTAAATGATTGCGTTGCATTGGGTTTTCTACAAAAAGATGGTACAAAAGCATTGACACATTTAGATGTTGGGATGAACATTGAAGACTCCATAGATCTTATTTTATATTCATTTGCTAAAAATGGAGGAAGTCTAAAAGAGGTAAGAGCTGCTTTAATAGGAGGTTATGACAGTTCAAGAAAAATGATTTGGCAAATCAAACGTAGATTACAACAGGCAGGAATTGTCATTGCAGTGAGCAGACTATTGACTGGAAGCAATCATTCTCAGCAGCTATTGATTACTGATAATGGGTTCTTTGATTTTGACTGGATAGGATCAGAAGAAGACAGAATTGAGTTTGACAAATCAGCAAATAGAATTATAAAAGAAGGTGGAAACAGAATGGTGAAGAATCTTGATATGCCCTAAAAAAAGGATTCTTTTGACCAATTGGTTAAGAGACAAGACCATTTTCACAACTTTATCGCACCACATCTCATCAAAAAATGATTTGTTCTCAAAAAAGGGTGAGTGAACGCCAGCTCAAAGGCTACTTTGCAAAAGTTCCAACTTTATCCCGCCCTCTCCGCATACTAAATAAATCCCACGACAATATAAGTTGACGCGCTGTTGAAATCAGCGGCATTAACCAAAAATAAAGCTTGATCTTCAGTGACGTTATTCTCTGGTCTATTGCTGCCAATCACTCAAAATTTGCTGAGCGATTTCATCATTAAACCCAGAGTATGATTTACCTTGATAAAAAATAATTGGCAAGTATTGATAGTTGTCTGACACTCCTGTGCTAGTTGGGTGCTGCTGTTGATACCCACTCAACAGTGCCCTAAATTCATCATCAGTATTGAGGTATTCTTTGTATTCAATACCATGTTCCTTGAAAAATGCGATTGCCTCGATGCACATTTCCCCCATGTTATTGTGAAACATGACAAGCTCTTCATCGTTCACACTCAGCACTGGCGCGTATTCTTCAATTGGTTTTTCTGGTTGAGGTTCAACATACTTGACCTCACGATTGACAGGGATCATCGCGTTAGCCATCGTTAGTAGTTCTTGTTTTTGCACCCATTCATCAAAACCAACCCATTTGACGCGATTGCTTTCTAAAACTTTGCGATACTCATCCCACCATTCTTGGCGGGTACCACCCAAATAAGCATGAGAAACTAAAATCATATTATCGGGATTTTTGTCAAAACTTTCCTCCAAAATTTGTGCAAATTCTGTAGCATCTGCACCCCTGGCCCAGAGGCTGTAATCACAAAGTGACCCCCGACCCATCTCTCCATTCTCAACATTAGTCACAGAGATTACTTTCACCCGGTATTCCTCCGGCGCATAAATTACTGCTGCTACATCTTGCGTTCCCCTGGCTAAAATATACTCTATGCCCAAACTGTCAGCTGCTTTGAGCGTGTTTTCATCATAAGCAAAATATCGACTCCCAAAAACGCGCATTGGCTTACCAGTTACCCTTTCCACTAATGCTTGAGCTTCCTCTAAATACCGATACTGTTCTTCATAAGGAATGTCCCAAAAAGGAGCTTCGTCATACCCTCCAGCAATCTCATAACCTTTCTCTGCTAAACGTTTAAAAACTTCAGGATATTCTTCTAAAACATTGTTTTGAACTTTGACCATGGCAGTCAAATTTCTTTGATCCAATTCTTTTTCCCACTGCAAAATACCTTCAATCTGCTCGAACTCAATCAACATCAACATGCCATTGATGGGACGATGAATAAATCTTTGAGCAAGCTGAGGTAATTTCTGCTGATAACTTAGCCACCCACCAACCACCACAAACATTAATACTAATCCGATCAACATTAAAAATTTTCTTGTCTGAGCGCCTTTCATAAAAAAATTCCTCCCAACTTTATCCTTGCCGCTACTTTTTTAATTTTTTTCGCATATTTTTTTTGGGATATAACTTTCAAAATGTCGGCTTCATTCATCATGACAAGAATTGCCAAAATTTTCAAGTTGTTGTTTATCTTGTAAGATCAACAACTCATCGCCCAAAAAAATATATTCTGCTGCCAATCTTTTTAAACTTCTGATAAGCTTAAAAACTAATGAGGTCAGAATCCAAAACTTATCAGAATATTGGTTTGTTGATAGTGCTCGCCTTATGTTTACGCTTATTTCAGATTGACCTCAAAATGCGTTTCATCTGGGATGAGGGAAGAGATATGGCAGCCATTTACAATTTGGTGGCCAATCGTGACTTGACTTTATTTGGTCCTTACAATGAAATCGGAGGAACTAAAGATTTTTTTGGAGTTTTTCATTATTATTTGATGGCATTGCCACTTTGGATTACAAATTATGACCCAGTGGGTCCAAGTATTTTTACTGCTCTGCTGGGATCAATTACCGTCGGACTAGTTTATCTGATAATTACCAAATGGACCGATCAGAACCTAGCCTTGATTGTGGCTTTCTTTCTGGCTATAAATCCTCTATCTATTCAGTTTTCACAATGGGCCTGGAATCCTAATACGACTCCATTTTTTGCCGCTTGCTATTTTTTAGTACTCACTTTGTTCCATCAAACAAAAAAAT
>DBQS01000003.1 GCA_002305355.1 Patescibacteria group bacterium UBA1388 | reverse complement strand
TTGATAAGTCTATTTTTACCACGACTGGCAAGTGATCCGAACCCGTGGGTTCACCTAAATTCCTTGACACCACGTTCACTTCAGGGGTTACCATAGCGTGATCAATAGGAATTCGCAATAATTTAGGTACACCCGCGTGCCAACTGGGTTGTAACCCAAATTCAAGTTGAGTATCTTTTAATCTCGATTGTTCCACCAACTGTTGTAAAAATGGAGAAAATTGGGTGGTATTGAAATCACCAACCAACACAACTGCCCCACGCAACTGATCTACATAGTAAAAAGCTTGTTGTAAGTCGATATTTCTTAATTTTGAATACTCAGCACTAATGGGTGAATGAGGATGGATAGATAAAAGATGCAACCGCTCTCCATTTACCACTATCTCTGCGTACAAGCTAGGATTATCAGGCGTAAAATAAATTGAAGATTGTTTTTCTGGTTTGACCTTACTAAACAACGCCATGTCATATGCCCCTTTTCCTTCAGCATAATATTGATGTGGATAATCAGTTTTGTAGTATTCACTTAAGTACTTATAAAGATTTGGCTGTACTTCAGCGAGCGCAATAATTGTTGGGTTTTCATTCTGAATTGATGCAGTCAAAAGTTCATAATCACTGCTTTTGTAGTAAGTATTGGCAAACATGATTGTCAAGCTATCATTGGCGCTTAAATTTGCATGAGCCAGAGGAGCATGTAAATATGGCCATAAACTCACCGTATGAATAGCAATCACCAAGACAATTACTAATGCCAAATAATATTTTTTTAACCAAAAATAAATAGGTAGCACACCCAACCCAAACAAAATGTACTGCACCCTGAAATGAGTTAATAAATCGAGCGCCCACCACCATTGGGTAAGCGCACTAATAGCCGTGATCAGCAATCCAATTGGCGCGAGATACAACACAATCCTGTTCATTCGTTTTCGAAGTTTTTTCATGTCTCAAAATTTGTTGGCTGATCTTATTCTACGTGTTTTAAAATTCGTCTGCACTAATGAATTTCCACGACAGCATCATTCATTAATGTCACAATTATTTGTCTTATCTCTTCAGCAAAGTGCACCCACCAGGAATCGAACCTGGATCAGTGGTTCCGCAAACCACCGTTCTATCCTTTAAACTATGGGTGCGCCATGGACAAGCAAACCAAACTATGTCGTGTATTGTACCAAAAATCAGCTAAGTTCGGGCAGTAGTGCAACCTCACCCCCGCGTGAATGATCCAACATACAATCACAAAGCAAAGTTAATTTTCTAAATCAAGCGGTAATTTACGTCCTAACCAGTCGGCAATTTTTTCGTAGGTAGTAGGCGGCGGTTGCTGATTCAACAAAATTTCAGATAAAAATGCCTCCACATCTTCTTTTTTTAGATCTCCCAAAAGCAATGTTAGCCTGTTGGGAAAGCGGGTGACTTCAATGTTGAGCAAAGTTTCACCATATTTTTCCGTAAACCAAAACCTGCCCATCTCCTCCCAATAATACAACTTTTCTTCAACTCTGATCCCATAAGTGGTTGCCTGTTGCAGTACTTCTCCAGGGGGAATGGTGTTAAATACGTAAACCACGAACACAGCGGCCACTACTACTGCCATCGGTAACCATTGGCCAGCAAAAACCAGAATTAAAGCAATTAATAATCCAATAATCCCTACCGAAGTAAAAAACTGGCGATTGTGCTTTTTAAAAGGCCGGCTTTTTGACTGCCATTCAAATAATAGTTCTTCAGGCTGTGGTTTGACTAATCCAGGAAGCACACCGCTTTCCTCGTAAGCTGGCGGTAATTCATCCTCAGGTTGATCAGTAACCTGAGAAGACTGTGGTTGATTTGCCTGCGGCTGGCTAGCTTGTTGATGGTTTGGTTGCTGCTGGTTTGGTTGCGACTGCTCTGGCTGCGAGCGAATAGGTTGTGTTTGACTAGACTTAGATTTCTCAGCTGGATGCTGTGTTTGATGAGTAGACTTAATTGGAGTTGGAGTCCTGTTTGATTCATTTGGGGTAGTTTGATCTGCATGATTAGTCTGCTGTTTGAGTTGAGCAGCTTTATCACCACCATGAGGATCTTTAGGATCCTTTACCTGATGTAACAATGGTGGCTGTTCCTGCGGATAGGGTGGCGACATCTGTGGAAGATCGCTCTGATCTGAACTCACATTTGGCGATGTAGGGGTGGCTTGGTTCGGCGAGTTGGGCATTCTAGTGTTAACTATACACGAAACGGGAGGTGAGTTTCAATGCGTGACTACTGGTCGTGTTGCCGTCTCTTACAATATTTACTAAATCAAGATTTTCCTGATTTTCTTGTGACTCGAATGGTACAATACTACTTAGTATTTCAGAGTTGTGTTTATTAACAACAAATCTTTGGAAGGGTGGCAGAGTGGTCAATTGCAACGGTCTTGAAAACCGTGACCTTTAATGGTCCCGTGGGTTCGAATCCCTCCCCTTCCGCATACTAAACAAATCCCACGAAGTGGGAGTTATTTAGTATTTTGGGTGGGATGAGAAGTCGACCAAGCGAGTGAGACGAGCCTGGTAATACTTGGAGCGAAGCGAGCAGTAAATCCCTCCCCTCCCGCCTTACCCTTCAGTCCTTCCCCTCCTCCCGCAGCATTCAAAAATAACTTCAATGACAATATAAGTTGACGCGCTGTTGAAATCACTGACATTAACCAAAAATAAAGCTTGAT
>DBQS01000014.1:83385-83765 GCA_002305355.1 Patescibacteria group bacterium UBA1388 | reverse complement strand
GGTGCAAGCGTTATCCGGATTTACTGGGCATAAAGGGTCCGTCGGCGGTTTGATATGTTCCTTGTCCAAGCCTGAGGCTCAACTTCAGAAAGGCAAGGAAAACTGTCAGACTAGAGTATATTCGAGGAAATTGGAATTCTTGGTGGAGGGGTGAAATCCGTAGATATCAAGAGGAACACCACGCGCGAAGGCAGATTTCTAGGATAATACTGACGCTCAGGGACGAAAGCTCGGGTAGCAAAGCGGATTAGAGACCCGTGTAGTCCGAGCCGTAAACATTGTCTGCTAGTTTCCTGTGATTTATTTTGTGGGAGACGTAAGCAAATGCGTTAAGCAGACCGCCTGGGGAGTACGGCCGCAAGGCTAAAACTCAAAGGAAT
>DBQS01000014.1:0-83345 GCA_002305355.1 Patescibacteria group bacterium UBA1388 | reverse complement strand
GCTGTCGTCAGCTCGTGTCGTGAAAGCAAAATCTCGCGACCTTTACTAGAAATAGTACTGAAAAATCTGGCTCATTTCGGTGAAGTCCGGTTATTTGTAAGTTTAATGCAAGGTAACACTTGTATACTGCAGACAATGGATAATGCCGAGGGAAGTCGGGTAATTTCGAGGGTATTTACAACTCGAAAAAAAATGAGGCTTCAATTAAATAATCGTCAGATGTCGATCGTTTTAGGATCAGTCCTGGGAGATGCCTATATATCTTCACAAGGAAAAATTTGCTTTGAGCAATCAAATGCTCAAAAAGAATATTTATTTTGGAAATATAATTCGCTAAAAAATTTGGCTTACCCAAAAATAGGACAAGTTATCAGGCAACATCCCAAAACAAATTCGATCTCATCAAGTTGGCGCTTTTTCTTAAGACAATATTTTAGACCATTAAGAAAAACATTTTATAATGATGGACAAAAAATTGTTCCCAGAAGTTTAGCTCCTTGGATCGATGACTTGTTGATCGCCACTTGGTACATGGATGATGGCTACTTAGATCGCGGAAAATATCCCATGATCATGACAGAGTCATTTAATACATCTGACAATCTTTATTTAATTGAACAACTGAAGCACAAATTTGATATTGATGCTTATCTAACAACAAAAAATCGGATAAGAATTAAATCAATAAGCTCAGCTCAGTTTTTTTCACTAATAGAGTTACACATACATAAATCCCTCAACTATAAATTGCCTTGACCCCGTAACGACTTGAAATCACATATTAGGTGATTTCAGATTCATCTTATCAAGATGGATAACACGCCAGCCCCTCGATCTTGCTAACAAGCATGATCAGGGTGAAGGTATAGTCTGACATTTAGAGTAATCTAGATGGTTTTGGAGACGTCCACTTAAGTGTGGNNGTGTGGTAACGAGCGCAACCCTTGTCGCATGTTATCTATGTCATGCGAGACTGCCCCCGCTTGAGCGGGGGAGGAAGGAGAGGACGATGTCAAGTCAGCATGTCCCTTACATCCGGGGCTACACACATCCTACAATGGGACCGACAACAGGTAGCGACGGGGCAACCCCGAGCCAATCCTTATAAATGGTCTCTCAGTTCGGATTGTGGGCTGCAATTTGCCCACATGAAGTCGGAATCGGTAGTAATCGCAAATCAGCAGGTTGCGGTGAATACGTTCTCGCTCCTTGTACAACGTAAATATGCGCCTTCCGCGCTTATTTTCCGGCTGGTGAAAATCCAGCTTACAGTAGTAAGCCTGTAAAAGCGAAATCACAGGCCTGTATCGGTAACGAACAGGCTCAAGGGTGAAAGTAGCAGTTTTCAGCTTGAAGTTTAAACGGCCTTTAAAAGTGACGATCCTCCGTACAATTGGAGAAGTCGCTTACTAGAGTTTACTCTATAAACAACTTTTAAAGGTAATTGGGCTCGAGATGAAAACAAATGGAAATTAAGTGTACGAAGGGAGATCCTATTGAGTCTTTTGCATGCAATATGCAAGCTTAAAGTATGATTGACGTGAGAAAATCAAATTACTTAATAGGAAGTCTGCACAAGCCATAGTACTTGTAACTATTTATGAGTTATGAGGAAGGGCTAACTTGGTATGAAATTACCTGGAAACTATGTATCTGGATTTATTGATGGTGAAGGTTACTTTACAATTTGTATTGCCAAGCACTCGAGTAAAAGACTTGGTCTTGATGCTAGACTTCACTTCCAAATAGAAGTCAGAAGTGACGATTTAGATATCATCCAAGATATACAGGAAACAATTGGTTGCGGGCGGATTTACCATCTAAACTATGAAAAGTATGGGTGGCATCCTCACGTAGAACTAAAAGTTTCATCTTTTCAGGAAATAACTAGCAAATTGATTCCTTTTTTGAATCGATATCCGTTAAGGGCGAAGAAGAAATACTCATATCGCTTCTTTTTAGAAGCAGTGGAAGTGTTTCAACATAAGAAACATCCAACCTTAGAGGGAATTGAAGAATTGCGAAAAATTCGCAGAAAAATGAATCAATTTAACAAAAAATATCAAGCGTCGGCTAGGGTACGGGAAAACCGTGTGCCCAGTCGGGAGAGAAGAGTATGTCAGCAATGACGCTGCTATCTCAGAACACTGCCCGTCAAGCCAGCAAAGTCAGCAGCGCCCGAAGTGGGTGACCTCAACCCTCACGGGAGAGGCCCTCCTACGGCGAGGTTGGCGATGAGGACTAAGTCGTTGGTGCATACTGCACGTTGCGACCTTTGGGAGTAATCCCACTGCAAAATCTGACTATATCGGGGAAGCCTAAGTCAATCTACAGTTCATGTCATTTTGACAGGATAAAATGTAGACAATATATGGTAATCCCGAGGAAACCTTCTGTACGAGAAGGGATCCGTAGAGACTATACGTCAGCTCCTCAAATTACTCAGCAATACTTGCTTGGATTGATGCACGATGGCACAACTAGAAAAAATACCCTTCGAATTGCTTCAAAAAGCCTAGAGTTTTGCTCATTTTTGAGAAATCAAATCAAGAAAATGGGCAGCAATGCTTGGGTGTATCGTGAAGGAAAGTCTCGTAATCTTTGGATTATTGAGTTTTCTAAAATCTTTTTAATTGAAACAAACCTAAGTTCAAATAAAAACAAAATCGATTACATCCGTGGCTATTTTGATGCCGATGGGGGAGTTTCGCAAGAAAATCATGTCCGTTTTTACATTTACTTCGCTCAAAAGAACTTTTCTGACCTTTTTCAGGTTAGGCAACTCTTAGAGGAACAAAGTATTAGTTGTGGCAAAATACACAATCCCAGCATAAGGATTGACCCAAATTATTGGAGATTTTACGTTCGGACTCGATCGCATGATCGGTTCATTTCCATAATTGGTTCATTACATCCAAAAAAAGCTCAGTACTTGAGGATGAAGAGATAGTCCATGCCATTGGAAACAATGGAGTCACATGAACAAGGTATCCGTACTGGAAGGTGCGGATGGATCACCTCCTTTCTAAGGAGAAAGGGTTTTGGGAACTCACGCCCCTTTATCTCCCAAGTATCGTAAGATACTTGAAAAAAATACAGTGAAGTCCTGTGATTCTCATATCCAGGCCTCTGATTTCTAATCAGAGAAGTCGAACTGTTTACCACCATGTTTGAATCAGACTTTCAATTATTCGTCTTCAGTCGATCGGTTGCAAAATCATTTGCATCGATCACTCTACCACCCCAACGGGTGGTTTTTTGATAGTAAGTTCATATGCATCCCCTGCTTGCGCAAAACAGACATCGTGGCATAATGACAGCTAATGATGCAAAAAGGCACACTTTTTCTTTCCATCGTGTTAATCATGATGATAACAGCAGTTGGAATTTACATCTGGCAAAACGAGCAAGATAAGCAACAACTACTCTCCACGATTGATCAAATTACCACTGTCGACAAAAATGCACCTTCACCAACACCAAGTGATGATCTAGATATCAACACCCAACCCACGTTAGTTGGCAGCCAAAGCGCGATGCTCGCCACCACTAGTGGCGAATTAGCCAACTATGGCACCATCACCGGTTCACTATCTTTTCCCAGTGAGGAAATACCAGAAATGACAGTTTGCGCAGAAGCGATCAACTCCAAAGAAGAATTTTGTACCAATGAAAGAATAACTGGTGATGATTATCAATATGGTTTAGGTTACAACTTGTTCTTACCTGCGGGTGAGTACTTTGTCTATGCCAAGCTCGCCAATGATCCTTACAAAGCTTATTATTCAGAGTTTGTGACTTGTGGCTTAAGTGTGGATTGTCCTTCACACCAACCAATTAAAGTTACTGTCACTGCCGGTGAAACCACCAGTGGCGTTGACCCCCAAGACTGGTACAATCAAACACCATAAATTGATTTTTTTATAAAATCGCATCTTTCTGCTGAGATTTAGAATTAAATTGTCACATTTATGTGCCAACCGCTATCCAAATGGTTTCTAAAAACTATTCTTCCTGATAATTCTTTCCGACAAATCATTCAAACTACATCTGATTATTCGAGAAACAAATTGAAATTGAAAAAAATAAAAATTATTGCAACCAAGCAGCTGCAAAATAAATCACCCCGATCAGAGCAAATACTGCCACACACTGCATGTAAACCTGCATCATAAACCAAGCAGATTCACCTTTAACCAATTTCCCAAAAAAAGGAACGTGTTCTGGTTTTTCTTTGATCACGGTCGAAAATTGCTGATTAAACCAATAAATTGACTCGCCCATACCGCGAATCAGCCAAAAAGAACAAAAAGCGAGCATAAACAAATTGAAATTATTGAAAATCATGGCAACCACCCCCACCAAAACAAAAAACGGAGCAATTACTAAAGCATCTCCCCATACAAAAATACCCCATGCATAAAGCCATCTTGTCGTACCATAAGGATTACATCGTTGGACGCTATTGCGATAACCTTGAATTGCAGCAATCACATTGACCACCACCGTGAACACAGGCAAGACCAGCCATACATTTGCTCTAAAAAAGTCTAATGACATCATATCGCCATTATATCAGCAAGAAGTCAGAGCAAGAATTAGCACTCACATTCTTTATCTGCTAATTTGAGTCTTCACAGAAAATAAAGTTTTGAGTAAAATTAAATTAGTAAGTTTTTAATTCAACAAAAAAGTGCCTCAAAGGAAACATGATAGATTTCAACAAACTCACCACCAAATCAGCCGAAGCCTTGCAGGGTGCCATGCAGCTTGCAGGTGAAATGAAAAATCCAGAAATCAAGCCGCCACATTTGGCAGTGGTGCTACTCCAACAGCCTGGTGGAATTGTGCCTGCATTGATTGTAAAGCTGGGAGGTCAAGTAGATAAATTAGCCGATCAATTAAAATCGGAAATAAGCAAATTACCTCAGGCTAGTGAATCGGTCCAACCGCGACTATCTACAGAATTAACCAAGGTTTTTGACCGAGCTGAATCAGAAGCTGGCAAACTGGGTGACGAATACATCAGCACCGAGCATCTGTTTCTTGGACTGCTTGAAGAAAAAAACCTGCAATCAATGCTAAAGATTTCTTCAAAAGATGTACTCAACATCCTTAAGCAAGTTCGTGGTTCTCAAAAAGTGAGTGACAAAGACCCGGAAGGCAAGTATCAAGCTCTGGAAAAATACACCACTGATTTCACCAGTCTAGCTAGAGAAGGCAAAATTGATCCTGTGATTGGGAGAGATGTGGAGATTAGACGGGTGATGCAGATTTTGTCGCGGCGCACGAAAAATAATCCCGTGCTGGTGGGTGAGCCGGGAACGGGTAAAACAGCGATTGTGGAGGGCTTGGCACGGAAAATCATCGAAAATGATGTGCCAGACCAACTTAAAAATAAACGCTTACTTGCTTTAGACATGGGAGCGCTGATAGCCGGTGCCAAGTATCGAGGAGAATTTGAAGATCGATTAAAAGCTGTCATTAAAGAAATTGAAAATTCAGCTGGCCAGATTATTTTATTTATTGATGAACTGCATACCATTGTGGGGGGTGGAGCTGCAGAGGGTTCAACCGATGCTGGCAATCTACTCAAACCCGCACTGGCACGAGGCACATTGCGCACCATCGGCGCAACTACCATTCGTGAATACCGCAAGTATGTAGAAAAAGACGCTGCGCTGGAAAGACGTTTCCAGCCGGTGATGATTGAGGAACCTAACCGAGAAGACGCGATCTCAATTCTACGCGGTATCAAAGAAAAGTATGAAGCACATCACGGCATTCATATCACCGATAATGCGATTGTGGCGGCGGTGGATTTATCAAAACGTTACATCCCAGACCGCTTTTTACCAGACAAAGCGATTGACCTGATGGATGAAGCTGCTTCGGTGCTGCGAATTGAAATTGATAGTAAACCCACTGAATTAGACCAACTGCAACGGCGGATTCGCCAACTGGAGATTGAACGTGAAGCACTCAGAAAAGAAAAAGACCAGGCTTCAAAAAATCGTTTGCAGGAATTGGAAAAAATACTGGCTGAGCTGCAAGGGGAGTATCAAGAGCTGGACATACACTGGCAAAATGAAAAAAAAGCGCTGGATACAATCAGGCACGGTAGTCAGCAGCTTGACGAATTAAAAGAACAAGCCGCTCAAGCAGAACGCAATTATGATTTACAAACCGCTGCCGAGATTAAGTACGGCAAAATTCCTGATCTAAAAAAAGAAATTAAGGCCGCTCAAGAAAAACTTAACCAGATTCAAAAAGATCGAGCCATGCTCAAAGAAGAAGTGACTGAAACCGATATCGCGGCGGTAGTGTCGAGATGGACGGGAATTCCGGTGCAAAAAATGCTCAGTGAGGAAAGCGAACGACTCAAACAAATGGAGCAAGAACTACACCAACGCGTGGTTGGGCAGGACCAAGCTGTGGCCGCAGTCGCGAGCGCGGTGCGCAGGTCGCGCGCGGGCATTAGCGAAGCCAGTCGGCCAGTTGGCTCGTTCATCTTTCTAGGACCTACCGGCGTCGGTAAAACCGAGCTCGCCCGCGCGCTTGCGGAATTTTTATTCAACGACGAAAACATGATGATCAGAATTGATATGAGCGAATACATGGAATCACACTCCACCGCGCGCTTAATTGGCTCACCCCCAGGATATGTTGGTTACGAAGAAGGTGGCCAGCTTACCGAGGCCGTCCGCCGTCATCCATATAGTGTGGTCCTGTTTGACGAAATTGAAAAAGCCCATCAAGAAGTACTGAACGTACTGCTGCAAATTCTCGATGATGGTCGATTAACCGATAGCAAGGGCCGAACAGTGAACTTCACCAACACAGTGGTAATTATGACTTCTAATCTTGGCAGCCAACAAATTGCAGAGCTACAAAATAACCCCGAGCAACAACGTTCAGCGGTTGAACATCAATTGCACCAGCACTTCAAACCTGAATTTTTGAATCGCGTAGATGACATCATTATCTTCCAACCCTTGAGTGAAGCAGATATCAAAGAAATCGTTAAACTTCAACTTAATTTAGTTGCCCACAGGCTTGCTCAACAGCAAATTGAAGTCGACTTTTCTGATCAAGTCATTGATCACTTGGCAACTGTTGGCTATGATCCAGTCTTTGGCGCCCGACCACTAAAGCGACTAATTCAAACAATCGTACTTGATCAACTAGCAATGCGGATAATTGAAGGAGAAATCGAGTCGGGGGACAAGGTTGGGCTTGATCTTAAAGACAAGCAAATTGTGATTGATAAAAAATAATGTGCATGCAACTCATGGAACACACGCAATGCGCCAACTACTACTTGAGCATGGTACAATAATAGTCTTCAAACTGGGGTGACTAGCTCAGCTGGTTAGAGCGCAGTCCTGATAAGACTGAGGTCAATGGTTCGAGTCCATTGTCACCCACCAGTTCGCATCGTGAAACAACATATAACTCTATATCTTAAGCACTGATTCGTTCCCTGAGAGGTAAAAATAAATTACGAATTGTTTTCCGCGCATGTTGATCGAGAGCAGATAGTTTGGATTGATGTTTAGCTTGAAAAGCATGCTGCGCCGCTGGAATATATAAGAGATCTGTCACCGAAATATGGGCTGGAAAACAGTTTTCTTGTTGTAAAGTAAGTAAAATTTCATCAAGATTGAGTGCGACATTATTCTCTAAATCTTTGACTTGATATGCAAAGTATTGTTGTAAATAATCCCAGACTTGATCTTCTTTCTGCCAATGCCGGGATAAGCCTTCATTTATTAGGTAATTAATAAAAGTTTCGTTTTGATACATCCAATCTTGTTCGAAACGAGAAAAGACTGGATCAACCACAACTTGCTGAGCATCATTTTCTGCTAGATGTTTAATAAGTGATGACGCAAACTTCTGCACAAAACGATCAGTTTTTTTTGCATCTTGTTGATACTTAACGCGATATTCCTCAAGAATAGAAAGATAACATTCTAATTTGCGACTTCCCACCCAAGAAAACAATCGTGGACTCAAGGAGAAATGTTGAGTCAAGATTGCGAAGTGATTTGTCAACCACTTTTTTGCCAGATCTACTTCGCGTCGTTTAATTTTTTGCAACTGATCTTCAAGTCCGCTTACCATAATCGGAAATCCCTGACCATCAAATGATTCAGGCCTAAATCGAAGTTTTAGAAAAAGCTGTAAGTTCGGGTCATCTAGACTAATAATTGGAAATTTTTTCCGGACAGCATCAGCAAAATGAAAGTCTTCAAAATCAGCACCGCTCGGGTATGGAATCTCTCTTAATACCTCGGGTCTCACCGACAACTGCGAACCACCCAAAGCATCGATATCCAAGTTGCCTAGGTATCTTTCAAATGAAAGGCAAGCCATGGCAAAATATGTTGAGAAAACTGACAACATACTCTGTTGTGTAATAAATCTTTCGTCAACAGCAGGCATGTGAGGCACCAATTTTTGAGACAAAGCATAAGCTGGAGATTGATCATGATTGGCAATTTGCAGCAAACTTCGTGTGTGTTCTTCACTCCTGAGCGTATCGGCATCTGAAAAACTAATGAGCTTTGTATTAGGTGTCACATACTCATCAGAAAGCTGTGCCCCAATTCTTCTTGCCATCCCAATATCCGGCTGCTTAAATGCTCTTCCAAAGCTTGAACAATCAAGCGCTGCCAATTGTACTTTTCTCATCAGCGCCAACTCAAAGCCTCTATATAATGGCACCTTTATTCCTGCCCGGCTCCAAACTTGACGCATTTGCGCCAATATCTTGGCACGATTTGGCGCACTTTCCTGAAAAGCGCTCTCGATCATCTTGAGAATTTGAAGAGTAAGTTGGTTTTCCAAAAATCCCAACCACTCATTCTCTAGGGAATTAGATTCCAGAAAATGTAAATAATCATCTGAAGAAGTTTTTTTTGGCAAAGCATTATTGACCACAAAAATCCAAGCCACCCGATCTTTAGGAATCCCAACCGCACTCGCTCCAGACAACATATTAGCAAGGTTACCATTTAACAGTTCTTTATAGACCGGAATGACGATCGTTAACTCAGTTTTTGGATAAACTGGGGCTTCATTCTTGAGTTGGCCTAATAACTCTTGGTAGGAAAATTCACCTGAATGAGTACCTGATTCAGTGAATAATGAATCTTTAACTGCAGGACTTGCTGTCCAACTCGCAAATTCTTCAGTGCAAGCATCCTTAACGAGCGGTGGAGTGATATTTTCGGCTTGAAACATCTGCCTTCATCACATCTTAATATATCTTATTGTATCATCAATCTTTCTCATTCGTCTTGCAATTTAGCAGACTTCACATTAGAATGCTAATCTATGGCTAACGAGAAAAAGAAACCAACTCCTTCAATGAAAAAGAATACCAAAAAAGCGCAGGTAATTTATTTGGGAGGTCCTCAACCAAAACGGGCTGAGAGTGAAAAAAATCTCAAAAAAAATAAATCTACCAATCTTGAACAGCAAACTGCTGAAAAAGCAGCCGCCAAGCTGCAGCAAACCATCGCTCATTCTAGGCAGGTGCTGCCCGTCGTTCCCATTCGGGAAGGCGTCCTTTTCCCCAGTACTGAATCGGTGCTCACCTTTGGCAGAAAAATTTCTCTTAATGCCATTAAAGATTCTTTAAAAACCAATAAAACTGTAATTTTGCTGACACAGCTCGATCCGAGAGTTGATCGCCCTCAACCGGCCGACTTACATCACATCGGGACGTTAGCAACTATTGAACGCACGCTCCAAACTGAGGAGAGCGTGAATGCTTTAGTGCGGGGTATAGGCCGGGTGCGGGTGACTAATTTTACTGCTGTTGTTCCCAAACTAGCAGCTGAAGTTATCACTTTACCAGACCAATATGACCACGATGAAGAAATGGAAGCGCTTGTCAAACACTTACAAAGCGAATTTCGCAAAGCTATTCACATGGGTAAACCAGTAGAATTTTTAAACTTTATGAAACTAATGGGAGGTGTCACTAACGGCGAGTTAGTCGATCAAATTGCCAGTACACTCAACATCAAATCTGAAGAGAAACAACAAATTCTAGAAACCATCAGTGTTAAAGCACGAATAAAATTAGTGATAAATTTCTTGGCACACGAAATGAAGGTCATGGAAATTGAAAAAGATGTGGTTCATAAAACCCAGGAAAAATTTGATAAACACATGCGTGACAGTGTGCTCAGAGAGAGATTGCGTACCATCCAAAAGGAGCTGGGAGAAGGAGAAGACGAGGAAGAAGTTGTTGATGAATATAAAGCAAAACTTGCAAAAACTAAGCTGAGCACCGAGACCAAAAGCAAAGTTCAGAAAGAAATCAAACGCTTACAAGTTACGTCCCCCAATAATCCGGAAGCCGGTTATATCCGTAGTTGGCTGGATACTATTTTTGAGCTGCCCTGGCAGAAACGAAGTACCACCACAGTGGATATTAACAAAGCGGCGGCAGAGTTAGAAAAAAATCATTACGGTCTTGAAGAAGTAAAAGATCGGATTCTAGAATTTATAGCTGTGCTGGAACGAAAGCAACAAGTTGCAAAATCTAGCAAAGTCAATTTACCAACCATTCTGTGTTTTGTCGGGCCACCCGGAGTAGGCAAAACCAGTATTGGCCACGCTATTGCTCGAAGTCTTAATCGCAAATTTGTGAAAGTGTCTTTGGGCGGAATCAGAGATGAAGCCGAAATTCGTGGTCATCGTCGCACGTATGTGGGAGCGATGCCAGGTAAGATTATCAGTGGAATTCGCCAAGCTGGCAAAATGAATCCCATTTTTATGCTGGATGAAATTGACAAAGTCGGTTCTGATTATCGGGGTGATCCATCGGCGGCTTTATTAGAAGCACTTGATCCTGAGCAAAACAATCAGTTTGAAGATCATTATCTGGATGTACCTTTCGATTTATCAGAAGTGATTTTTATTACCACCGCTAATACGCTGGACACAATTCCGCCAGCCTTGCGCGACCGATTAGAAATCATTCGCTATTCTGGTTACACTGAGGAGGAAAAGTTTCAAATTGCAAAAAGGCATTTGTTATCAAAGGTGTTGGTTGCCAATGGTTTACGCAAATCAAATCTTGAAATTACTGATCAAAGCATTCAAAAAATTATTGACCGTTACACCAGAGAAGCAGGTGTACGAGCTTTAGAAAGAACGCTTAATAAAATTTCTCGGAAAGCGGCTCGCGAGTTGGCTGAACATCCTAAAAAGAAAAAGATTAAAATCGGGCCTGCTAAATTACGCGCGTACTTGGGGCCAGAAACTTACGATGTTGCGCTCACAGAAAAAACCGATCTTGTTGGTTTAGCTACTGGCTTAGCTTGGACTTCCACAGGTGGAGAAGTACTTTTTATTGAAGCGGCACTCACTCCTGGCAAAGGCGAAGTAAAACTGACAGGCAAACTGGGTGAGGTGATGAAAGAATCAGCTCAAGCAGCATTGACATTTGTCAAAGCTAATGCGGCTGAACTCGGTATTGATTTAGAAAATTTAAAAAAACATGATGTGCATGTGCATGTGCCGGAGGGAGCAGTACCAAAAGATGGCCCGTCGGCTGGCGTGACCATGACAACCGCCATCGTGTCTGCTTTTACCAATCGACCAGTTAAAAGAGAAGTGGCCATGACAGGAGAAGTAACACTACGTGGGCGGGTGTTACGGATTGGCGGTTTGAAAGAAAAAGCCATTGCTGCCCGCAGAGCGGGCAGCAAACAAGTCCTGATCCCTTCCGAAAACGAACGGGATTTAGAAAAATTACCTGAGTCTGTCAAGAAAAGCATAACATTTATTGCAGTTAAAGACGTACGACAAGTTTTACAAAAAGCAATCAAGCGATAATTCACCAAGGCTTCTCATAGCAGGCGTGATACACTATCTTTATGCGAAAAGGGTGGTGGTTGATTCTTTGCTTGGCTGGAGCCATGTTGTTGGCAGGTTGTAGCGCTGAGTCAATTTTTGAATACAAATCAAAAGCCGGCATTCAAGTGATTACCGACGGCATCACGAGTGCGGTTTATTTAAATGACCAGTATTTGGATAACACCCCTCTCATTCAAAAAGACCTTAAACCAGGAGAGTATACCCTTCGTATTGAACCAATTGACACCAAGTTTGTACCACACGAAACAGTTGTGAAACTAAACAAGGGCACTTTGACAGTGGTGACTTGGAAGCCTGGTGCAAGACCTGAATTAAGCGGTGGTGTCATTTATGAAATGGAGCCAATGCGGGATAACAAAACTGCGGAGGTGGTATTCAACACTATTCCTGAAGGAGCGATTATTGCTCTTGAAAACAAAGAAAAAGAATTTTCACCAGTTGTATTTTCACAAGTTCAACCGGGAAATAAAGAGTATGAAGTGACCTTACCATCTTATGAAACTCAGCGCCATACACTCAATGTCCAAGCAGGTCACCGTCTCAGAGTAACACTCAAACTCGCTAAACTAATCCCAGTCGAAGACGCTTTACCAGACGTTAGTGAACAAACTTCCGTTTCAGCTGATTTAGATCAAAACAAACAAAATCAAACTGCCGATCAAAGTGATCAACTTCTATCTGAAATAGCGGCCACAACTAGTGCTCAAGATCAGCGTATGGTGCTCATTAAACCCACCGGCTTAATTCAGGACGGCCAGGAAGTCTTACGGGTCAGATCTCAACCAGATATTGTGAGTGATGAATTAGGCTTGACTTTGGTCGGATCAACGCATCCATATCTAGGAGTGACTAACAATAGTTGGTACAAGATTTCATTCAAAAATCAAGTGGGGTGGGTGAGTGCGGAATTCGCCGAAATTACTTCACTTGAACCATGATTTAAACCGAAAAAATGTTATCACTGCTCATATTACTCCTCATCTTACTCACCGGTTATCTCGTCATGTCCCAATTTGTACCAACCTAGCCAGGTGTGATGCGAATCGCGGCTGGCTGGCTCATGGGTGTGCTCCTCTACACTTGGATGGCACTGACACTAATTATTATCTTTAATTATGATATCGCCACAATAAGTACAGCCCTGGTTTGTGGAGTGGTTTCACTTTATCTCATCACTTTCCAAAAACCTGCCTGGACCACATTTAATTCTCTATCAGTACGTCTTTCACTCGCAGCAATACTAATTTTTTGGGGAAGTTTGTTTAGCTGGTTATTTTACTCACACATGTTTCAACCAAAAGTAGATGGACTTTATTCAGGCGGTAGTTCTTGGGGAGACATGGCACTACACGCCACACTGATTAACAAGTTCGCTGGACAGTCTGAATTGGATCTGACTTCACCCATTTACGCCTCCCACACCACCAACTATCCATTTTTATTTGATTTTTTTACTGCCCTCATTTATCGAGGGGGGTTCACTTTATCTCAAGCCCTCACTAGCATCGGTGTGGTGACTGGTTTGTCGATTATTTTATTAATGTTCTTCTTAGCTTGGAAAATCACTGGCAAAATAATCACCGGGTGGTTATTTACTTGGTTATTCATGGCTAACGGGGGGTTGGGTGTCTATTATTTTTGGCGCGATTGGGTTTCTTCAGAAACATCGCTTTGGAATTTTTTGACTCACATGGAACTTTCTTATGCACACTTGGGTGACTACTATATTCATTGGTCAAATGTGATTTCTGACGGATTATTGCCCCAGCGCGGTCTGCTGATCGGACTTGCTATCTTTTGTCTAATTATTCTGCTTTGGTATGAATGGTGGCAACAACCCAAAAGACCTCAATTACTTTATGCGAGCAGCCTGCTTATTAGTCTACTGCCACTTTTTCATGTTCATACCTTTTTCTCCTTATTTGGCATGCTGGTGTGGATAATTGGTTTTGGCTGGTGGAGCAAGCGATTAACCATTCGTCAATCGATTATTGTATTAATTTTAACTCTGCTACCCGCAGTTGCGCAGTTTTGGTGGATGTTTAGCAATACTCCAGATGCTCATCACTTTGTCCGTTTCCAACCTGGCTGGATAGAATCACCTTTAAGTTTTAATTCATTTTGGATATGGAATATGGGAGTTGGGTATTTATTTTTCACATTAGGATCGATTTACTTTTTTCACTTTGTGAAAGGATTTCAATTTGTGAAAGTAATACTTGCTCCACTACTAGTGCTATTCATCATTTGCAATTTAGTGATTTTTCAACCTCATGACTATGATAATATCAAATTTCTTTATCTCTCTTACTGGGGCGTGATGTTGATGGCAAGTGTGCTGTTGACTTCTTGGTGGCAACACAAACAATATTTATTGGTCATATTTCTAGTAATTCTGATGACTTTCACCGGCATGCTATCAATTCTAAGAGAAACACAGACTTCTTGGATGATTGCCAGCTCAGAGGAAGTAGAAGTTGCTCAACAAATCAAAGCCAAAACTGATCCAACCAGTATTTTTCTGACTAGTGACGCTCATAATCATTTGGTGCCCATGCTCGCTGGCAGATCAGTGGTGTTGGGATATCGTGGCTGGTTGTGGACGCATGGAATTGATTATTCTCAGACAGAGGCAGATGTGGCGCAAATGTTTGCCGGTGGGGAAGAGGCTAAGCTGTTGTTGAATCAATACCATGTTGATTATGTATACATCGGACCTAAAGAAAAATCACAGTATAATGTAAATCAAAAGTTTTTTGATGATAATTTCACAAAAGAAGTATTATCAGAGGAAGAGAACCTATATCAAACTCAAATCTGATAACCTGTGATTTAGCACTGACCGCTGTTCGAAGCTTCTTAGAAAGATTTTTCATTATCTCTGAATAATCCGTCACAAGCGACCCATCTTCTTTCAAAAGTACTTAATCTTCAATAATTAAGAGGCAGTCTAGGTAGTCAGAAAAGTGCCGATGATTGCATTCTTAGTGAAGTAAATATATAGATTATTTAACCAAACTTTTTTCTATTAATTGGCTGAACTGTGCCACATCGAGTGATGCGCCGCCGACCAAAGCGCCATCGCTAATCAACATATACTCTCCGATGTTTGATTGATCAACGCTGCCACCATAAATGACAGGCACCTGACCATATACATCGCGAATTTGCTCAACTACTTGCTTAACCTCGCCAACAGGCTCGTTGTTGCCAGTACCAATCGCTGCCAAAGGTTCGTAGGCAATCACACAATCCTTAAGAGTAGATGAGTCGAGCGTCGCTGCTTGCTCATCAATATAATCTTTGTCTAAACACAAAACCGGTTTGATTTGTTGTGCCAAAACTTCCTGAACCTGTTTAGCCACGTCTTGATGATTTTCATGAAAGTAGCGTCTGCGCTCGGAATGTCCCACGATCACGTATTGCACTCCGAAATCTTTAAGTTGTTGCGCGTTCACCGCACCAGTGTAACTACCCATGGGAAAAGGGCTGACGGCTTGAGCACCAAGCGCTACTCCATCTGGTAATTCTAATTTGACTTGATGCAAGTGCGGCAAAGCCGGGGCAACCACCAGTTGCACAAATTCCAACAATTCTGATGACTGAAATTGCTGTTTGAACTCCGTCATCCACTTACTCACCTCCACTTCCAACTTGTGAGATTTCCAGTTGGCGATAATTAATTTTTCTTTCATAACTTCACTATACCTAGAAAGCATCATTCGTAAAGAGTCGCCTCGTGTTTATGATCACAATGAATCTTAAATACCGCTCGATCTAGAACGCCTACTGACGTCTGCTCGCTCACGTGCTAGGATGAACGCTTGATGACCAATCTCTTGAAAAAACTCAATCCAGCTCAAAAAAAAGCAGTCTTGCATAATTCAGGACCGGCTTTAGTTTTGGCCGGGGCTGGTTCTGGAAAAACAACAGTTTTGACCCACCGCGCCGCTTATTTAATTTTAGAAAAAAAAGTTGATCCAAGCAGCATTTTACTAGTTACTTTTACCAATAAAGCAGCCGGGGAGATGAAGGAACGAATTGAGATGCTTGCTGGTTCGGCGGTGCCATTTGCGGGCACTTTTCATAGTTTGTGCGCTAAAATCCTCCGACGCGATGGTTTTCAAATTGGACTTGACCAAAATTATGTCATCTATGATAGCGATGACCAACTCAGCTTAATCAAGCAAATTTACAAAGACCATCAGTTTGACCTCAAAAAATTTAAACCATCACAAGTGAAAAATAGTATTTCTGCAGCCAAAAATGATTTGTTAATGCCCAATGAATATCAAGAACTTACACTTGGCGAGTATCAAAATTTTGTCGCGAAAGTGTATTGGTTGTATCAACGAGCTCTCACCCAAGCACAAGCAGTTGATTTTGATGATTTGTTAAACAAAACTGTACAACTTCTCCGTACCAAACCCGAGGTAACGGCCAAGTATCAGCAGCAATTTGAACACGTTTTAGTGGACGAATACCAAGACACCAATAAAGCTCAATATCAACTCAGTCAAATTTTATCGATGCCCCAAAATAATCTTTACGTAGTAGGTGATTTTAGCCAAAGCATCTACGCTTGGAGAGGTGCTGATTATCGTAATATGTTACAACTTAAAACCGATTATCCAAAAATCAAAGAATATCGACTCGAACAAAACTACCGCTCCACCCAAACAATCTTAGATGCTGCCACCCAAATCATATCACATAATACCACCCATCCTATTTTAAAGCTTTGGACAAATATTGAAGCCGCAAATCAAATCATTTGCTTAGATAATCAAACCGGAGAATTGGAAGCAGCTAAAGTAGTTAACTTTATTAAATCTCAAAAAGGTTCCGTGCCTCTCAAAGAAATGGCGATTTTGTATCGCACTAATGCTCAGTCGAGACTATTTGAAGAAGCATTGATCAGACAAGGTATCCCATACCGTTTGGTTGGAGGAACTAAATTTTATGAGCGCAAAGAAATTAAAGATGCGTTGGCGTATATCAGAATAATCGTCAATCCCACAGATACAGTTAGCTACGCCCGAGCAACCAAGCTTGGAAAAAGACGTTTGGCCAAACTAGAAAAGTGGCGCGATGAAAATGGCAATCAAGACTGGACATTGGCGAATCCTCAACAATTGCTTAAAAAAGCACTCGATTTAACCGATTATCGGGCACTCTATTCTGAGCAAGTCGAGGAAGAACGCCAACGCCTTGAAAACCTAGTTGAACTGGAAGCGATGGCCGGTCAATTTGAAAAAGTCACGCAATTTTTAGAAAACGTGGCTTTGCTGCAAGATAATTATTACGTGGATATTAATAATCCAATCGGCGGCAACGACAATGCAGTCCAGTTGATGAGTTTGCATTCTGCCAAAGGTTTGGAATTTAGCATTGTTTTTATGGTCGGTATGGAAGACGGCTTACTCCCACACAGTCATTCAATGCTCAATCAAGATGACATTGAAGAAGAAAGACGCCTTTGCTATGTTGGCATCACCAGAGCAAAACAACTTTTATTTTTTTCTTATGCTCGGACTCGTTATCAATATGGCAGCCATACCAGCTCTGTTCCAAGTCGATTTCTGCATGATATTTCGGGTGAGTTATTGCACTATGATTCTGAGTCAGCAAACCTCGACCAAAACTCCAAACCCCAATCTGAAGTGAGAAGACTTGTCATGGATGATGAATTTTTAGATGATGTTCTGAGTGGAGAAATTGATTTAGAAGTGTTTATGGATCGATAAATTTCTGTATAATGAATTAATATGATCATCCGAGCCATTAGAGAAGAAGAAAAATCACTTTACGACCAAGTTGTCCAACACCCGTTGCAAACTTGGGCTTGGGGGGAGTTTAGAAAACAAACTGGTGTCAAGGTAGAAAGAATTGGCTTTTTTGAAGGGCAAAAACTCACTCAAGCTTTTCAAGTTACTTTTCATAAAATTCCCCATTTTAATCAGACTATTGGCTACCTACCCAAAGGCCCAATGCCTGACGAAGAACAACTGGATGTGCTTCGCCAACTTGGCGAAAAACACAATGCTTTATTTGTCAAACTTGAACCTAATATTGCTCAAGAAGCAGGTGCTCCAAGCGCCCATGATGCAATTAAAAGATTTCTTGTGGATCACGGTTGTGTACCGGGAAGACCACTTTTTACTAAATACACTTTCCAACTTAATTTACAGCAAAGTGAAGAAAAAATTTTCGCACAGCTGAAAAGTAAAACCAGATATAACGTCAGATTGGCAGCCAAAAAAGGTGTACAAATTTTTGAAAAAACTTCGCAAGAGGGCATGGATGAATACATCGATATTCTTCAAGAAACAACTAATCGCCAAGGATTTTACGCTCATAGTCCAGAATATTTTAAAACACTCTGGAATACTCTTGGCACAACTAATATGTTGCATATTTTCCATGCGGTTTATCAAGATAAGATTATCGTGTCGTGGATTGTCTTCCATTTTCACGACATCTTTTATTACCCCTACGGTGCCTCTCGAACCGCTCATCGGGATGTAATGGCAAGCAATTTGATGATGTGGGAAATGATTATCTACGCCAAAAAATTGGGTTGTCACACTTTTGATATGTGGGGCTCACTTGGCCCAAAACCAGACAAGAATGACCCTTGGTATGGATTTCATAAGTTTAAAGAAGGTTATGGCGGTACGTTGACAGAATTTATCGGCACCTATGACTTAGTACTAAATGAGCAAATGTATAAAATATATCGAGTGGCAGAAAATGTGCGTTGGACAATTCTTCGCTTGCGCGCAAAAATAGGCATTTAGAAACTGGTCATAAATTATGAAAGGACACCATGGCTTCGACTAGATTTAATCGTGTACTACTGAAGGTAGGTGGCGAATCTTTAATAGGTGACCGACCCTATGGTATTGATCCCAAAGCAGCAATGAAAGTTGCAGCACAAATCAAAGCCATCTATGTTGAGAACGTGGAAATTGCATTAGTCATGGGTGGAGGAAATATTTTCCGGGGTATTTCCGGTTCTAAAAATGGCATTGACCGGGCAACAGCCGATTATATGGGTATGCTGGCAACAGTAATGAATGCCTTAGCACTGCAAGACGCGCTTGAAAAAACTGGTGTGCCAACCAGAGTACAGTCAGCGTTGTTGATGCCGGCGGTGGCAGAAAGTTTTATCCGGAGACGGGCGCTCCGGCATATGCAAAAAGGGCGAGTGGTTATTCTGGCCGCCGGCACAGGTGTGCCGTTTGTCACCACCGACACTGGCGCCTCTTTACATGCCTTGGAATTACACGCTGATGTGCTGATGAAAGCAACCAAAGTGGATGGCATTTATGATAAAGATCCTCAAAAACAACCTGATGCCCGACGTTTTAAAACAATCACTTTCCATGACGCCATTGCGATGGATGAAGTAGAAGTGATGGACACAGCTGCACTCGCGATGTGTCAAGAAAATAACATGCCTGTTATGGTTTTTGAATTATTTAAAGGTGATAATCTGGTGAAAGCAGTTAAAGGCGAAAGTATCGGTACTTACGTCAGCAATGATACCCAAACTGAATTTGCTGAATAAGTCAATGTAAAAATGCATGTCTAACTGAAACGGAGTGCTCACTGAAAGTGATCAGCTGGATGCTAACCAAAAAGCCGGCCAATTTTAAAAAAATAATTTGTATTCAAACTTGTATTTACGATAAAATGTAAGAGGAGCGCATATGAGAACATTTGGTATTAATGGTTTTGGCAGAATTGGTCGCACTAGTTTCAGGGTGTGGTGGCTCTATCAACGTAACCAAATTGATCTAAAAGTGATTAATACCTCAGGCTCAATGGAAATTGAAGATTGGGTGCATTTAGTCAAGTATGACACCAATTACGGCATCTTTGCTGAACCAATTGCGGTTAATCGTTTTCAAAGTACTAAAGACGTGACTGATGAAAATCCCGTGCTGGGATCAATCAGGATTGGCGACCGCGAAATTGTTGTCACAGCCCAACGTGACCCAGCTAAAATACCTTGGAGACAAAATGGGGTGGAAGTGGTGATTGATTCGACAGGCGTCTTTCTCACTAAAGAAAAGGCTAGTTTGCACTTGCAAAGCGGAGCACAGAAAGTTATTTTGTCAGCACCAGCTAAAGGGGAGGGCATCAGCACTGGTGTGATTGGCGTCAACCAACTAAGTTCTGATGAGCAAATCATTTCCAATGCATCCTGTACTACCAACTGCATTACGCCAATTGTGGCGATCATTAATCAAACAATAGGCGTGGAAAAAGCTTTGATGACTACCATCCATTCTTATACCGACGATCAAAACATTCAAGATAATTCTCATAAAGATTTGCGCCGGGCTCGGAGTGCAGCTGAAAATATTATTCCTACCACCACCGGTGCAGCCAAGACTACCACGCAAATTTTAACAGAACTCAATGGTAAATTCGATGGCTTGGCGATTAGAGTACCCTCAAGTGTTGGGTCATTAGCCGATATGGTCTTTGTTACCAAGCGGGATACTTCTACTGATGAAGTCAACCAAATTCTGCGTGAAGCAGCTTTGAAACCAGAGTGGCAAGGCATCCTGGCAGTAACTGATGAGCCTATTGTTTCTGCAGACATCGTAGGACGACGAGAGTCATCAATTGTGGATTTGGCGCTTACCAACGTGATTGGCGGAAACTTGGTCAAAATTATTAGCTGGTATGATAATGAGTTTGGTTACTGTAATCGCTTGGTAGAGCAAGTGGGACTAGTTTAAATTTGTCATTCGGATTAGGAGACTTCTTATCTTGTTTAGGGTTCCTAATTAAAATTGATCTATTTCATCATAGATGGAGCAATGATTATGTTGCCTTGTGATATAATTAGGTGATGTTTGAACCGCCTGAGCTTCCTAGAAAAGATTCAGTTCCACCTGATCCACATCACAGAGTGGAAGTAGTTGTTCTCCAATCGATGCGAGCCATCTCAGGTCTCATTTTTATCGTACTTGCCCTCAATGGTTTAGGAATTTTCTTCGGCGATCAGGAAGAAATTAATAGAGCTGTAATGGAAACCCAACATATTCCAACAAGTCTAGGAAGATATGTGATTGAACTTAGACAAATGGGTCTATCCGACCAAGAAATTGCTGTTACCTTGCTAGGGTTTGCTGGTGCATCACTTTACAGTCATGCAAGGTTCACTCATATTGTCGAAAGAATTCGCCAGCGATCTTGACATTTTCAACGCGCTACACTTTGATCAAGCTTCTAGTGTTAAACTGCGATCATGCTCGCACGTGTCTTTACCGCCACCATGGAAGGATTAAATCCTGTCAAGATTGAGGTGGAGGTAGATGGTGTGACTGGTACACCAAATTTTATTTTAATTGGCTTAGCCGCCAAAGCAGTTGATGAAGCCAAAGAGCGCGTAACAGCAGCATTACAAAATTGTGGAATTAGAATCAAAGCAAAACGCACAATTGTCAATTTAGCTCCTGCTGATTTGCAAAAAACCGGGACTGCGTTCGAACTCGCGATTGCCGTGGGGCTTCTAAAAATGTTTGGTGAAATTTCAATTGACACCGATCAAACTATGTTTTTTGGCGAACTCTCACTAGACGGTGTGCTGAAACCTGTAGCAGGAATCTTACCACTGGTAATGGCGGCCAAAAAAATGGGTTATCTAAATGTAGTTATTCCTGAGGCAAATCAAGCAGAAGTCGCAATTTTAACAGGAATCAAGATTTTTCCCATCAGGCATCTTTCTGACTACATTCAATATGCGCAAAAACTGCGCTTACTTACCCCTCAACATTCCACTAAATTCACCCTGACTGATCAATCCAACCCTGAAGTACTTTTAGAAGATATTACCGGTCAATTTAAAGCCAAAAGAGCTCTCCAAATTGCGGCGGCAGGGGGACACAACCTCCATATGATTGGACCACCGGGGGCGGGGAAAACGCTCCTCGCCAAGGCGCTTTGCTCTATCCTGCCGCCGCTCACAGAGGAGGAAGCAATTGAGACCACCAGCATTCATTCGATTGCCGGAATTGCAACTTGCACCGGTCTGATCACAACTAGACCATTTCGCTCTCCTCATCATACAGTTTCCACTGCTGGTATGATTGGAGGCGGATCAGACATGAGTCCTGGGGAAATTTCGCTTGCCCATCGGGGCATTTTATTTCTAGACGAATTTCCCGAATTTGCGAGAGCAACCATCGAAGCCCTTCGTCAACCAATGGAAGATGGATATGTTCACATCACCCGGGCGAAAGGTACAGTTGAGTATCCAGCACGTTTTAGTCTGGTAGCAGCTTCCAACCCTTGCCCTTGCGGTTATTGGCATAGCAAACTTAAACCTTGCTCGTGTAGTCCTGGAAAAAGAAAGTTGTACTCCCAAAAAATTTCTGGTCCAGTGATTGATCGGATTGATCTGCATTTTTGGGTACAGACTCAAAATATCAAGTTAAATCAAGAAAGTACCAACTGCACACTTTATTCCACCTCCAACATTCGCAACTCAGTCTTGGCCGCTCACCAGTTGCAACAACAAAGATTTGCTAATCTACCCATTTTTTACAACGCTGAAATGTCACCCGCATTTATTAAGCAACACTGCATTTGTGACGCTCAGGCCGAACAAACCCTTTACCAAGCACAGCGTCGTTTTCAACTCACCACCCGCAGTTTCTTTAAAGTTTTAAAAGTGGCACGCACGATCGCCGATCTAGAAGGTCAAGAAATCATTGGTGACGCCCATCTCTCTGAGGCACTGCAATATCGTCCAAAGGAAATCGTGATTTGAACTTTGTTTAAATTACCATAAACACTCCAGGCAGCTGCTTGAACAGATCGTCTAAACTTAAACACATCACTGGTTTGGTGCTACACTAAACTTATGGAAATCAAGATGGTTTACGGTCTCTTCATCAGTTTTGCTGCGACACTCATCATCGCTGTCGGCGGCTTGTATCTATTGATTAAGCCAAACCCACTCGTTGATACTTGGCACACAGTCAATCAACAACTAAGTCTATTATCTATACCGCTGCGAAGACAGTTGCCAAATGACATGCCATCAAGAACGAGCTCAATTTCGGTCACCGAACCTGAGTCGCGCGATGCTCAACCACCGACCGAACTTAACGATCAGTCTGCCGACACTTCACCAGAAAATATTCCGCCGCCTATCAACGATACTGCTCACACCACTCTCGGTTCGACTGTATCCCTTTCCGAATTACCAACCAACGATCAGCAGAAAGCGCCGCCCACTTCCGTCTTGGGCGCCCACACCTCAGCCGGGGAGATAACCGATCTGCCATTAAATTCTCCTCCAGACTACCAGCTTAACCAACTTTACCGCCTGATCAACACTCACCGCCAAGAAAACCGGCTCAGCCAATTAAGCGTTAGTCTTGCTTTAGAACGTAGTGCACGCGCTAAACTAAACGACATGATCAAAGATAATTATTGGCAACATCAAAACAAGGCAGGTTTACCAACCTGGCAATTTTTAAAGGATGCCGGCTATCAATACCAACTTGCTGGTGAGAACCTAGCTTTCAACCATAATTCAGCTTGGAAAACTTTTGAAGGGTGGTTGCACAGCCCTGAACATAATGCCCAAATGTTGCACAAAGATTATGATGATATGGGGGCAGCCGTTGATTGTATTTCAGTTCGGGATAAAGATGGGTTCAGTTGTGTAGTTGTTCTTCATTTAGGCAAATCAATATAGCTTTATTTATAAAGCTATATTATGGATAATGTATAATTTTTTGTTGCTTTAATATCACCAAAAATTTACCCAAAGTTAAAACGAAACTAATAGTCACCAGCTGACCATAGAAATTGCGATCACCAAGCCACCCAACGCAAAACAATACCAACTGAAAATTTTGAATTTGGCGGCTTGAATTAAGTATTGGAGGAGTCGCAAACAGAGCAAACCTGTAATGAATGCAACTGCCATCGCCAGCATCGTCGGTAACCACTGCACGCTGATGGTGGCTGACTGATAAGTTTGCCAACTTTGATGAACGTTAGCAGCGATAATTGCTGGAATAGATAATAAGAATGAAAACCGAAAAGCAGCTTGACGATCCAACCCCATCTTCAAACCCGCATAAACCGTTGATCCTGAGCGTGAAATTCCGGGTAAAATGGCAGCTGCTTGCCACAGACCTATTTTGAAAGCAATCATGTTGTTCGTCGGGGAATTAGTTATAGATGGCTGACGATTGATGTTTGCCTTCAGCTGCTGATGACTCCGCAGGTTGATGACACCCGTTCCTAATAGTGCGCACCCAACTAAGATTGGTAATTGGAATAGTTCAGCCATTAGATTGGTCAATAATAAACCAACACCAATAGCAGGCAGAGTACCAATGGCTAACATTTTTATATCCCGCCGGTTAAGCTTTAAAATATCTTGCCAAAAGAACACAATCACAGCCAATAAAGTTGCAAGATGTAAAAAAACGTCAAAGACCAGCATCGATTCAGAAAAGCCAAATAGATGCTGCATCAGCACCAAGTGACCAGAGCTAGACACTGGCAAGAATTCTGTTGAGCCTTGCACTAAACCCAAGACCACAGCCTCAATTATTTGCATATTCTCACTCTATATAGTTGAAAAATACTAGGCGTTGACCAACTGGCTTTTTTATTCCTTGATGTCTTGACGCACCTTTTTGTACCAAACCTCAAGCACTGAACGCACAATATGTTGTCCGCCCAAACCTAGAGCTAATCCCAAACCCAAAACCAACAATGTCACAAACCCGATGAACATAATCAAAATATATTCCTTAGCGATACCAAGTTCTGAAATAGCAATCATGGTGGTTAAAACCATGATTGAATAACTGGTCAGCTTGCCCAATAAGCGCGCGCTTTTACCATCAATTGTTTTGATAGTGCCTTTGACTAAACCCTCAGCTAAACCTGCCAATAAAACACCTATCACCAAAATAATCACCGCCGAAATAATGTGCGGCACATAACTCAAAACACGCTCTAAAATTACTGACAACGAAGTCAATCCGAGGATGGAAACCGAACTCTGCAACACTACCAACATCATCAACCAATAAAAAATTGCGCCAACCACATCCTCAACTTTACTTGACACCTCAGCATTGTTTAAAAAATGCTCAATGGGCGTATTTTTGACCACTTGGGATAAACGAATTGATTCAAAAAGGCGTATTATCAGTCGTCTAATCACTTTCGCGATCGCTGTCCCAATCAATAACACCACTAAAGATGCTAAAATTCTGGGTAAATAAGCAGCAAATGCCTCTGTAGACTGCGCAATAATTAAAACAAATGAATCAACTAAGCTTTGCATAAGTCCTCACACCAGTTTATACGCAAGTGTAGTATAAGCGAAAACAATCTAAAAAGGGAGCACCTCATTGCTTGCGGGCATTTTTAAGCACTTAGCCAGCAAAAAAATCTAAGTTTTTCCTCGCAAAAGAAGCTTTTTCAAAAGTTTTAAATATGTGCGGTATGACTCGTAAGCCGGATTCTGTTTAAATGATGATCTATCTAGTGCCCATGACATTATCACCAACAAAGCGCGCGTGTGCATTATGGTGAAGTTCGATGGTTGCAGCGGGGAGGATTGCCACTTAGCTTAATTGCTTAAGATGAGTCCTCGTCGTTATTACTAACGAGTCAACGGCGTTTCAGTTTTGACAGATCACGTGTGCCTGCCAAAAATCGTCTCTGTTGCTCTGACTGTCACTGCTTCTAAAATAACTAATTGTAGTCATTTCTTAGAACAGCGCTCCTGCTTTCACAGGATCCCCTACGCCTGCTGTCCGGACTTTCCTCTTCATTCCTGGCCAATGGCAAGAAACAAAGCCATCATCCGGTCATACCGCATCAATATTATAGCCGATTAGTCAATCTTTTTCCAGTGGATACCTTCGTGAACAATATCAGTGATGAATTATGATGTGACGACTCTTTTTAAAAAATAGACAGAGTAAATCACTCTCAACACAATATAAGCGGGTACGGCCAGTAGTGCTCCTAAAACTCCGCCCAGCTGTAATCCAACCAAGATTGCTAATATTGTTACTAGTGGGTCAACGTCACAAGAATCACTCATGATTTTTGGAACGATAAAGTTGTTTTCTAGTTGCTGCACAATGATTGCCAATACTAACACAGCAATTGCCATCATCGGGCCGGCACTGAGAAAAGCGATTAAAATTGCAGGAACTGCCGCCACTGTAGGTCCAATGTTGGGTAAAATTTCTAATAAACCCGCTAACAGAGCGAGTGGTAAGGCGTATTTAATGCCAAGTGCAGCGAGACCAATATAAGTTAAAGTGCCAATCGTGAACATTAAAATTAGTTCTGCCCGTACCCAACCGCCGAGTTGGTGTTCAACTTGGTCAATGACAATTCTCGCCCGTTCAATTTCAACTTTATTTCTTGTAAACCAAAATAATTTTTTATGTAAATCATTTCTTCCTTTAAGCAAAAAGAAAGACATCACCAGGACTGTAAAACTGGCAAACACCCCTGAGAAAGTAGATGATACTACTGATAAAACTGTTGCAACCGATGAGCCTAAACGTTCAATCATGGCACTTAATTCCTGAACAGAAAACGTCAGTCCAGAAATTTCCCGCTGCAAAAAAGGTAGATCAATGTAGTGGGCAAGACCAGCCAACTCAGAACCTAAAGGCGGGAGCAACATCCACAGTAACCCGCTGATGACAAACACCACTAAAACATAAGTTAACGCCAAGCTCAAACCGCGCTTAATTTTGGTCAAGCGTTCAATTTTGTGAGCGACTGGGTTGAGGGCTGTCATCAACACAAATGCCAAAAAAAACAAGATAATAATATTTCTGACCTGATAAAGAAAATAGATCACCAATAAAATCGACAAGGTTAAGATGATTGTTTTGGGAGCGATCGTCACCGCTCGAGAATCTGAGTTGATTGTCATAGCCAAAGTATAACCTACAACTCAAGACAGTTCACTAAGCAGTTTTTTCTTGATATTAAAGCTGTTGAAATTACTAAAAAATAGACGAAGGAAAAATCTCTCTTCTCGGTCAACGAAAACTGAGAGGTTCATTTTTTGTTACCCAACACACATTTTCCCGCTTCCACCAGGTGAGTTGGCGTTTGGCATATTGATATTCGTGCAACGCCCATAATTGTTGGCAATCGACAGCAGATATTTTGTGGTGCAAATATTGGCTAATTTCTGAAAATCCAAGTGTAGTAAAAATTGGATGGTTTGGGTGGGCAGCATGCTCATCAAGCAAAGCCGCTACTTCATTAACCGCACCGCCTTTAAATCTTTCACGCACTCTATTGGTAATTTTTTGCTGCAGCGTTTGTAAATCAATACTTATCCCAATAGTCAGGCGATCAAGACGGTTAAATGATGCAGCCTTATTAACGTCGCCCTGCTTGTCTACAGACTGGTCGTGAGCAGCATCATCAAATTTCTTAACATGAAAAGTTTTGGAGTGAGTAGAAACTCTGTTTTGGTTTAAGCTGGTTGTCTGGTACTGATGATCATCAAGCAAAAACGACACTCCCACTTTGGAAGTTGATTTTATTTGGAAAAGCTTAATCTCAACTGCTCTTATTAAACGACGTGGATTTTGTTGGTCAGAACGATTCATCGCCTGAAAATGTGCTGAATCAAGTTGTTGCAACTTGTTTTGCAACTCATACAGATCCATCTTCTTGGCAGTTTGACGCCATGCTGCATTTGGCGGAACTGACAATTGCGAGTCATCAGCAAATAACCAGCGGTGATATAAGCCCGTCCCCCCGACGATGATTACTTTTCGGTTGTGCTTGACTGCAGCGGTGATAATTTTTTTACCAAAATTCCGAAAATGAGCCACCGACCAAGCTGCTAAAGGAGGAATGATAGCAATCCCATGTAAATTAATTTTGTTTTTCGAAAAGTAACTCCATTCAAATTGCCGATCTGCCCGAGCTTCAAATCCAGACGGAATATCTGCCCCAGTTAAAATTGATATCCCTTGATAGATTTGTTTGGAATCAGCAGAAATGAGATCGACTCCTGAGGATTTCTCTTGGACTAATAACTGTTCAGCTAACTGAAGGGCGAAATTTGTCTTGCCGCTAGCTGTGGGGCCAACCACGCTAATTACGCTTTGTTTATCTAGTTGCATAAACATTTTCTTTCCAACTCTTTCAGGTCAATCATCAAAATTTCAACCCTTATTTTCGGCCCAAAATTTCTTACTGAATATTTAACTTAGTCAAACATAACTGAGTCAGTTTGATCGCATGAACTAATACGCAATGCTTCTCCCTCAGCTTCGATTTGAGCTTTCCGTGTTTACGTTATACCACCACCGGCCGATGTGACAAATGTTTTTGGTTGATTAAATCTTCCAAAATTTGCCAACGGCGGCGTTTTTCATGGTGTGGCACATCATCCTCATAGATTCGATCGCTAGCCGTACCCGGTCGGGGAGAGTAGATAGCTACAAAAGCAATTTGCCAATCCACTTCTTTTGCTAAACTGACCGTCTCCTCAAATTCTGCCTCAGTTTCTCCCGGAAAACCTACAATAATATCGGTACCGATCACAATTTTGGGGTCTGCGGCTCTCAATTTTTGCACAACCCTCAAATAATCTTCACGCTTGTAACCACGATTCATCCGGTACAACACACTATTGCTACCAGATTGGACTGGTAAATGCACATAACGATCAATCTTTTTGTTCAGACCGATCTCTGCAATTAGTTCATCATGAAAATCCCAAGGATTGCTAGTCATGAAGCGGATAACTTTGATTTGGTCGAACTTGGAAATAGCTTGGAGCAACTTGACGAATGGAGGAGTTTTTTTGGGTCTCAAATACTGAGACTGATTGTCTGGCAAATCTTCTCGGGTGAACTCTTGATGACTCATCATTAGTTTACGAAAACCGATGCCAAGTTTCTCTAATCCCCAAGAGTTGACATTCATGCCGAGGAGTGTAATTTCTTCGTAGCCCTGATCAATTAGCAATGCCACTTCATCCAGAATTTCATTCATGCTACGAGATTTTTCCCGGCCGCGCGAATATGGCACAATGCAAAATGTGCAAAATGAGTTGCAGCCAGTGGAAATGGGTATAAAGGCGTGTTTTTTATCTTTGCGAATGGCAGTTTGGTTAAAACCCACTTCACCAATTGGCAACACTTCATCAACCGCAGGCATCATTTCCTGCAACTTCCTGTCACCGTGGTGAATCATGCAACCAGTCAAGATTATTTTGGGGCGGGGCTTTTGTTGTTCTTCAAAATACAACCCCACGTTGTGCAGGAAACCGCGCGCGCGGTCTTCCGCGCGCTGCCGCACCGCGCAAGTATTGATCACCAACTCGTCACATTCTCGCCAATCATCTGCCTCCACAAACCCTCGCGCTTGATAGTCACCAGCAATTCGCTCGCTATCAGCCTTGTTGGACTGGCATCCAAAAGTGTGAATATAGTAGCTCTTTATTTTATGGCACATGCTGGTTATTATAACGTTTAAAGAAAAAACATAGATTTTGTATTCTTAAGTCCTCAAAAATTACGTTTTGTTAAAATTGGATTTTGATTAATGTCACGTAAAACCCAAGAAAACCCCAACCCTATTAGATCATTGCTCGATGAACAAGTTTATAAAAAACCAACCGGTATCATCCCAATCTGTGAAGATCAGCTGTTTATCAATGCTGTCAGCTTAATGTCTGTAGCTACCGCCGAGCAAGGTCACAATGCTAAATTTTTGGATGAATTAGCAGAAATTGATCAAATTATCAACAACATTCGCAAGCTGGTTGGTGACAAACCATAATTATTTTCTACTTTTTCGCCAAAATACTACCCAAGACAAAGCAACCATAATTCCTGTCGCTCCGAGCAATACCGCACCCACACCGCCCTGTAATGCCACATGAGTGAAAATGAAAAATAACGCCACATATGTGAGTCTGTGTAACCGTTTCCACCATCTTCCCAACTTCTTCACCGCCCAGTCATTAGACGTCAACCACAGAGGAAAGAGGAGCGCCCAACCGATCGCACCCATAATTTCAAACGAGCGTAATGCCGGCAAACCTGGTGACTGAAAATTATAAAGCGCCAAGTAGGGGAGGGTTGAACTAAAGGTGAGGTGAATAAAAGCCAAAATGAACATTAAAATACCGAAGTGGCGCCGAAACAACATTAAAATTAACCCGATTGGTTTCGTGATTGCTGACCACCACTTTAACCGCGTGATGACGCCTGGTAATAACGTCATCACATATAGCCCAATGGCTATTTGGCCAAAAATTGACCCCCAATTAAATAAAATCCAAACAACGCTTGCATAATCTGTCGCCGCCTGCCAATAAATCCACATCCACCAGAAAACTAAACCAATCTCCATCATTAAAAAACCAACAACGATTGATTGCCGATATTGAATAAAAAACTTTTGAAGGTTTACTAAAAATCTTGATTTGGTTGTCATATTCAAACGACCGGTGAAATATGGATATCTGATGGAGGCGCGGGCGGGATTTGAACCCGCGAATCGAAGGTTTTGCAGACCTCGCCATTAGACCACTCTGGTACCGCGCCGTGGACATAGATTATAACCCATCAATAATAGAAACTCGAGTCAATAATGAATAAATTTGAGATTTCAAACCGTAATTTTCAACCAAAGGCATCAAGCAACAACCTGCCTGCTTAGAGCAATAATTACTTAATCTTTAGTCTTTATTCGAAAAAAACCGACCCAGAATCATACTTGAGCTGCAACACTAACTGATCATCTTCAAACATATATCCTGTGGAATCTCGCAACATGCCAGAAAACTCACCCTCCTGTGAACCTTCACAAAACATAAACGTCGTTGAAAAGGGGGCAAATGCAATTTGGCCAACGGCTGGTAAACTATAACTTCCCGACATACTATTACAATCTGTACCCAAATTCACTCTTCCATCTTCGTTGAAGATAACAGTAAAAATACCCGGCTTATTGGGAGTAATCAAACTGTCATCGTTCATCTCTGTCCTTACCCAAGTCCAGGTCTGACTGGTGAGTATCGCTCGATCACCTTCTGCTGCAGGCGCAGTGGGAGGTAATAAATCCTCGTTTTCGTTTGGAGTGTTTGGAGTATCATCCAAGTTATCAATTCGTGCTGCCGTGGGAACTGGCAATTCTTCGACCGGTGAAGCATCACCTCCTGAAAACAAATAAGCAAACCAAAGTAATGCACCAAGGGCAAACACCGCTGCTAAAATTATCAAGGTTTTTTTTGCTGAGTCTGTCATATTAGGGATAATGTACTCATCATGACCCAAAAACACAAGTGGTAGTCAAATCACTTGCCATCATCAGTTATAATAGCCACCTTATGGCAATCAAAAAATCTACCAAAACCACAACCTCTGTAGAAAAACCCTTAATCGGCGCAAATGATACGCTCAGAATTACCCTTCCCTGGGAGAAAGTTAAACCCGCGTATCAAAAAACTATCCGCGAATTAGCAAAAACCATGAAAAGTGATGGTTTTCGTCAGGGGAAGGTACCGGCTGAGTTAGTTGAAGAAAGAATTGGCAGCGATAAAATTTTAGAAAGATCATTAGAAAAATTGCTGCCAACTGCTTACACTGAAGCGATAAAAAAAGCCGGCAAAAGCCCTGTTACTCAACCAGAATTTAGACCCATTAAATTTGCTAAGGGTAATGAAGTAGTACTAGAAGCTCAGTTTGCTGAAAAACCGGTTATTAAAGTGCCAAATTATCAAAAGATTGTCTCAAAAGCTAAAAAAGATGCTGACCAAAAATTGAGGGTGCAAGAAAAAGAAATAGTAAAATCAAAAACCAAACACAAAGATGCCTCTGCAACCAAATCAAATGAAACACCAACCTCAAAACCCCCTACCGAGGAGCAAAAAAACGAGTACCGCCTTCAAGTTATCTACCAGGCTCTTGTGCAGAATTTCAAACCTATTATTCCGGAATTGATTGTCAAACAAGAAGTAAGAGCAGACCTTGATCAGCTTGTCAGGCAGTTACAATCGATGAAACTGGAACTAGATGATTATCTGGAACGACGCAAACTCACTTTTGAGAAGCTATCAGAAGAGTTGACAATTGGTGCTCTAGGTAGAATCCAAGTCGTCTTCATTTTAGATAGCATTGCTGCTGAGGCTAAGCTGACAGTTTCAGACGATGAAATTGCAGCTTACATCAAGAAAAACTTGCCTGAAGATTCGCAAAAAATCTATTTAGAAAATCAACATTACCGCCGCGCATTGGCGCAAACCTTGATCAGAAACAAAGTCACCGCGCATCTGCTTGCAATTTAAGTCACAATTTTCTAAAATGGCGCTATTAACCTGCCCACAACCGCTCGCCCTTTTCGCGGGTATTTTTGGTATAATACGGTTTAAGAATTAAATATATCAGATCAATACATTGACTAGCCAACTATATCAGCTTATAATAGTTGGAACTTGAAGGTGTAAGATTCAATAATCAAATCAATTAAATGAAAACCAACCCAACATCAGCAGTCAGACATCTGGGGACAAATCAGTCTCCTGTCGCTTGGCCTGAAATCAGTAATCAAACTGGTGATGTACCAGGGATCGATGACTTGGGTGAGTTTGCCAAAAGATTGCGGTCAGCCGCTGGGAATACTCAGGAATCTCCCAATCAAAACCAAGTTGGTCTTGGCGAATTTGGTGATCCAAGTAACCTGCAAGACCTCTATCAGATGATTGCAAATGGGCAAAATCGCGATGCTACCTCAATGGCACAAGTTGACAATAATTTAGATTCCCACAAATTTCCCGGAGAGTTTGCAAAACAACAAGCGGAGTTGGTTCAATCCCGTGAGGCACAAAGAGCTTTGGCATTAGATCGTCAAGGCAAAGAACAGACTGCAATTTATGATGCAAGAGAGCGTGAGGTTCAGGCAAAAATCGAGCAAATGAGAGGTCAGTTACTTGCATTAGCAAGGCAAAAGCAGGCTCCACAAGAGATAGAAAATAGTTTGTCCACACGGCTTCCAGAAGAACTTGAAACAGGTGCTTATTATGATAACTACTACACCTACATTGGTTGGCTCATTTCAAAGTTAAATCCAGGTGATTCTTCCTCATGGCTGGCTGTTGGTAGAAGGAAGAGAGGATTTGGGGTGGGGTATAAAGCCACCAAACAGATTCAAGACACTTTTCATCACGAGAAATCAGCCCACATGGGTGCCTAAACTTTTATCACTAATTATCAGTTTGATTAATCTTGTTTTCCTATTTGATTAATTAATTGTCGACTTTTTTACACAAACGCCCTGCTCAGCATCACCACAATCACACTGGAGAGCATGAGCATCATAAATTCCACGGTAAACATCAGCAGAATGCTTAACACGCTTGCCAAGCAGGCCACAACGACACCGATCTGGCACTTCTAAATATGTAATAATCTCGAATAAATAGCATATCTAAGTAATTAACCCAACCATTTTCAAGTGATCTTAATTTTTGATATTCTCCTCAGCAACCCCCTGCGAGCAAGGCCATCCTTTCCCAAAGTAGGCAACTAAAGTTAACATTCGAACCCCAAAATGTTACATTTTGTTGCCTAGTTTCACATAGGGGAGTGTGCTCTCTATATCCTACACTTCGCGCAATGGACTCATGATAAACTCTTCCATAATTTGCAACCTATCAGCAGCCGTCTCCACAAATTTAGAACTTATTGCAATCTTTCTCAATCAACATTGGCAGATCGAACCCAAGTGACCAGACAATGCATTGCTGCCATTGAAAAAGGCAAGAGGCTGCCATCTTTATACCTCGCTTTTAAGCTGGCTTATGCACTAGATACTGATGTGCTCCAAATTTTTAAATTAACTGATGATGAGCTAGACAAACTCATGATTATTAATGGGAGACCAGATCAAGGAGCTAGAAATGTGCCGTATTACGAAACCAGCATGATAGAAATGCTAAGATAATACCTTGATTTTTCGAATAGAATCGAATAGAACAAAGAATTTTAAATTTGGTGAACTCGAGAGGACTCGAACCTCTGACCTCTTCGATGTCAACGAAGCGCTCTAACCAACTGAGCTACGAGTTCCAATATCCAGAGCTTGCATTATACCTCAAGCTATTGGGAAGTACCAAATGTAAGAAATCCAATCAATTAAGTCCGCAAGACCTGAGCCTACAAAATGTTATAATACCTGTCTTAGGTAATTGTCTTTGCATTTTTTTCTGACTAGAGATACAATACCAGTTCTTCAAGAAAGAAAAGATATAACAAGTAAAGAACTTGCTAGAAAGAGTAAAACCTGGTGATTCGGAAAAGACCAATGAAGCATCACTCCAACACACGTGTTTGGGTGACTGCCAATCATCAAATCAGAGCCGCTGAAGTGAGAGTGCTTGACGAGAAGGGTGGCCAGTTGGGTGTAATGAGCACCAGAGATGCAATTGAAAAAGCAAGAGTTGCTGAAAAAGATTTAGTGCTGATTGCCGACAAGGCGCAACCACCGGTCGCAAAAATTATCAGCATTAGCAAATACAAGTATCAACAACAACAAAAGGATAGAGAAAGTAGAAAAAAAGCAAAAGCTCAAGAGATTAAAGAAGTGCGCTTCACACCTTTTATGAGCGATGGCGACTTTGATTCAAGATTAAAAAAAGTGGAATCCTTTCTCAAAAGAGGTGATAAAGTCAGGCTTTCTCTACAATTTAAAGGCAGACAAATCACTAAAAAAGAGTTTGGCTTCAACATGTTTCAGAGAGTTATGAGCGCCACTGAAGAAATTGCTACTCTGGAGATGGAACCAAAAATGTTGGGTAAAAAACTAATTGCCCAGCTGCAACCTGTCAGCAGCAAAGACGTAAAAAAACAACAATCAACAGTCGCAACGGGAATTCAAGATGATCAAAAAAAATAAACATAAAACCAGAAAAGGCGTTGCCCAACGCTTTAAAATCACAGCCAGTGGTAAAGTGCTTCGCCGTTCACAAAACATGCGTCATCTACGCCGCAAAAAAAGTAAAAAAGCTATTCGCGCCTACCGAATTCCAGTAGAAATGAAAGGCGCCATCGCTAAAAAAATTAAGCAAATGGTAGGAGTCGCTTAAAATCGACTCGATAAGATAGAGAAAGCAATATGCCAAGAGTAAATACCGGAATTACCCGTCGGAAACGTCACAAGAAGATTTTGAAACAAAACAAGGGTTTTCGCGGCACTAATAGCCGTTTGTACAAAAGGGCAAAAGAGGCCAATCTGCATGCTGGTCAATATGCTTATATTGGTCGAAAATTACGCAAGCGTGACATGCGCCGTTTGTGGATCACTAGAATCAATGCCGCTCTACAGACGGTTGATCCTGATCTGAAGTACTCCCGTTTTATCAAACAGCTGAATGATAAAAAAGTTGCTTTAGACCGCAAAATACTCGCCGAACTTGCCGTTTCAGATTTTAATGCTTTTAAGCAAGTTGTAGCAACGGTGCGGTAAGCATTTTTGTAGTAATAAGTGACAAACAAGCATCCCGCCACCAGGCGGGATTTTTTGTAAAAAAATAAAGCCGCTCAAGTTTGCTGATGGTACGTTGATGGTGCACTGATCTCGGTTGATTAGTCTTTATAAAACGATCAAAATGACTAACTAGTCAATTTAGAAAACGATAATCTCGAACCAACATCAAGCCCGAGAAGCTGGTACAATAATGAACAGTTTGTCTAAGTTCAAGTATGCTTAAGTTTAAATTTGCCGTAATTTAAAATATGACCATTGCCGAATTAAAACAACAAATTAAGCTGCTCAAGACCCAGCTTGCTTCAGAAACCATCAGCAGCGGTTTGCGGAGCAAGTATTTAGGGAAAAAGGGGCACTTCAATCAAATTGCCCAAGTATTAACGCAGATTGATCCAACCGAGCGTAAGCAGGCAGGCATCCTCTTGAATCAGTTCAAAACTTTTTTGGAAAATCACATCGCCAATCAGGAAACATCTCAACCTGAAGCGGCTGATTGGATCGACTTGACTGCACCTGGCATTAAACCACACGTGGGCCATTTGCATCCCATCTCCCAAGCCATGGACGAAATTACCCGCATTTTTGAGCGAATTGGTTTTACTAGAGTCAGATATCCAGAAGTTGATTGGGATTGGTACGTTTTTGAAAGTCTGAACATGCCCAAAAATCATCCGGCGCGTGATGAATGGGAAACGTTCTTTATTGATGCTCCGGAAGATCAAGAAAAAGGCAAAATGGTTTTGACCACCCATACTTCAAATGGCCAAGTCCGAGAAATGGAAAGACTTGATTCACAACCACCCATCAGGATGATCAACATTGCCCGTTGCTACCGCCGACAACAAGACGCTACGCATACCCAGATGTTTCACCAATTCGAAGGATTAGTGATCGACAAGGGTATTTCTCTCCAACATTTGAAAGGTACACTCGATTACTTTGCCCAAGAATTCTACGGACCAGGCACCAAAAGTCGGATTAGGCCTTTTCACTTTCAGTTCACTGAACCATCTTTGGAAGTCGATTTTTCTTGCCATATTTGCGGCGGTACTGGTCAAGTAGTGACCGAGGATGGCACCAAGCAGAAATGCAAGTTTTGTAAGTCTGGCTGGCATGAAGTGGGAGGCGCCGGCATGGTGCATCCGAACGTACTCAAAGCTGGCGGCATTGACCCGGAAAAATACACTGGATTTGCCTTTGGTTGGGGCGTGGAACGTACTTACACGCTCAAAGAAGGCATGAACATTGATGATATTCGCCTGATTTACAGCGGCGACTTAAGATTTTTGGAGCAGTTTTAATGAACATCCTCATCCCACACCCATGGATAATTAATTACTTTGCAAAAACATGAAAAAACTAATTAAGCCCTTACTAAAAATTATTGCTGCTAGCATAGTTGCTTTGATATATATTTTTATCGATTATTTTTTGGGATTTACATCTTTAATTGGCTGTTTTCCAATGGATGAATGTCAATCATGTAGGTTCACCAATGGTGGTCAAGATCGAATAATTTTATTTATGATTGCATATTTACTTATTTTGACAATTTTTCACCTTGGATCTATTAGAAGATTTGTTGCGATTAAAAAACCATTATTAATTGGGGTATTAATTCTTTATGCTATTCCAATCATCATCAGCGTCGCAACATTATTCGAGTGGGACGAGAAATGGTGTTACCTAACCCATCCAAATTTGGAACCGTATACAACCGAAGAAATGTTTATGCACGGAAAATAGCTTTGAAACATGAACAATCAACATAAAAGAATAGTCATTCTATTGCAGATATTAGTCGTTATTACTAGCGTTTTGGTATCATGGATTATAACTAGCATTATCATATGGAATCTGGGTTATGGATCTTTTGGTGGTCCATATCGTTTTCAAACCCGGTGGGAATATGCTCTAGGTTCTCTTGACAGTAATGTCTCCAGTCTATTTTTTTGGGTAATCTTTTATTCAATCTTTATGATCACTAGATTAAGTATCCAATTTGTATTATCACTTGCTTCAAAAAATGTGCAAATTTCACACTCTAGAAAATATTACCTTATCGAATTACTAATTCTGATCCTTGGGGCACTGACATTTAATGTCTTGGTTATAATCTATAAGTATTTATCTTATCCAAATATAGAGATAATGCCGCTAATTAGTGGGTAGAAAAAACCAATATGAACATTCTGATTCCCCACGACTGGCTGCTTGACCACCTCGAAACCGAGGCGAGCCCTGATGATATTCAGCGGTTGCTGTCATTGTCTGGTCCATCCGTGGAACGAGTAGAGGAGCGGGCGGGGGATCAAGTCTACGACATTGAAGTGACTACCAATCGGGTGGACAGCATGTCTGTGCGCGGCATCGCGCGCGAGGCCACAGTCATTCTACAACAGACCAATGTACCAGCTAAGTTAAAACCTAAGCCTGCTGAGAGCATCGAGATCAAACCGTCCATTGATCCACCCTTACCACTGCCTAAAATCACTAATCATCCTCAACTTAACAAACGTACTATGTGTGTGATTTTGACAAACATTAAACGCAACCCCACTCCAGAATGGATGGCTCACAGACTACAACAAATAGAAATGAACGTCCATGATGCCGCCATTGATATCACCAACTACGTCACTCATGAACTCGGCCATCCTTGTCACGCCTTTGACTATGACAAAGTCATGGAGCAGGGGGGAGAAATCATTATCACCGAGGCTGCTGCTGGTGAGAAATTTACCACTCTTGATGGTGAATCTTTTATCACCGTTGGGGGTGAAGTAGTTTTCAAAAACCCAGCCGGCGACATCATCGATTTGCCGTCAATTAAGGGTACCGCCAATACTTCAGTTAACGACCAGACCACCAATATTCTGCTCCTAATGGAATCAATTGACGCGCAAAAAGTGCGGTTTGCGAGTATGACACATGCCATTCGCACCGTCGCGGCGCAACTGATGGAAAAGAAGGTTGATCCATACTTGGCAGAGGATGTTTTGAAAAGAGCAACTCAACTTTATCAAGAGATCTGCGCCGCGCAAATTGGCAGTCCAGTCTATGATGATTTTCCTCAACTATCTCAGGCAGCAAAAATTACCCTGACCACTCACAAAATCAATGCCTACCTCGGCTTAGATTTGCCTAAAAACCAAATTAATCACATTCTTACTGATCTTGGTTGTGAAGTTGCGTGGCCAGATGATCAAACCTTAACTGTCACTCCACCCACTTATCGGGCTGACTTAGCGCTCGCAGTCGATGTGATCGAAGAGCTCGCGCGCATCTATGGTTATCATAATTTGCCGAGCAAATTGATGGCCACCCCGATTCCCACCGACCGGCCAACTGAGATGAGATTTGAAATTGAGCACCGGGTCAAAGAAATGCTCGCCGACTTGGGTTGGCAAGAACTTTACACATACTCGATGGTTAGCGCTGATTTGGCAACTCAATCGGGCTACCCACTCACTGATCATCTCAAACTAGCCAATCCCTTAACAGATGATCGAGTTTATTTAAGACGCAGTCTGGTTCCGTCTCTGTTGGAAGTAATGGATCAACATTCAGATAAAAAACAACTGGCACTATTTGAGTTGGCTCATGTTTATCACCCTCAAACCAGCAAGCTACCAAAACAAGAACTTCACCTGACGTTGGTCTGCAATTTGCCTTATCGTAAACTGAGGGGAGAAATAGAAGCGCTTTTAAGTCGCTTTTTCGTTGACCAAATAACCATCAACCAAACTTCTAACTTGGTAGCCGATCTGCTCATCGGCAATGACTCTGGCACTAATCTGGTTGGAACAATTAAAATCCTCCCCCAAAGCAGAATTGCGGTAGAAATTAATTTTTCAAAACTACTGCCACATCTCAAGACTCACCCTCATTACCAACCAATTTCTAAAGGTGAAGCGTTAAAGGAAGATTTAACGTTTCAGCTGCCACCTAAAACTGCGGTCGGCAAAGTGATCGATATCATTATTTCGCTTCATCCAAAAATTACATCTGTCGAATTAAAAGACACTTATCAGCATAACATGACTTTTGAAATTACATTTAATGACCCTCAACGTTCACTTTCTTCAACTGAAGTACAGCCCATCAGGCAAAAAATAATCGACACCATCACACAAAAATTTCAGGCCAAACTAATTGGGTCACTGTAAATGCTAAATGCTGCAAAGCTAGTTAGATATTTCTTTCTCATCAGCGTCGCAATTTTAATTTTTCTGATACCGAGCAATTTATTTATTGTATTGTCTGAAAATTTTGGATATGTCACTGGCCTCCGGGTAGACTATTTGCTTCCCAAATTATATTTGACAGATTTGGTGGTATGGCTAGTCATAGGATTAGGATTTTATCTCTGGTGGATTGAACAATCACAATCAACAATCAACAATTATTATTTCGCAATGTGGAGTTCTTTTCGAAGAAAATGGGGTGCATCCTCTAAACTAAAACTACTAATTTTGCTGTCATTGCTGCTGATTGTCCGCCAGCTATTATCTCCTCATCTACTCATAAGTGGCTGGTTTACTCTTCACTTGCTTACAGCAATATTGTTAGGCTGGGTATTGATCGTTAATCACTACCTGCTGTTTAGCAATAAGCTGCCAATATCATCTTTGAGCCGATGGTCAATTGAGTCAAGTTATTCACTGGTGTGGTGGGCACTGGTGGCGACTATTATCTTCCAAACCACAGTCGCTCTGATTCAGTTTTGGACACAGTCCAGCGTGTGGGGATATGCTTTTTTGGGAGAAGTGTCATTAACAGTCCCATATGGCATCGCCCACGCTAATCTGGGAGGAAGAGAAGTCTCCTTAGCTTATGGCACTACTGCTCATCCCAATGTCTTGGCTGGTGTTGTCGTTGTGTACACCCTTATCTCCTGGCGATGGCTGTTTGTGAAAACAGCTAAACAAACGCCAATTGCTAAATTAATTGGATTGGTATTACTCATTTGCACGCTAATTATCATTTATATCACCCAAAGTCTGTCTGCTTTACTCACGTTTGCAATTGGTAGCTGGATGTTGATTCCCTATTTAAAAAAATTAACTTTATCAACCAGTTACTCTCACACTGTCAAAACTCTTCAGCAACTGCGGGCAACGATCGGTAAACATTTTTATCTACCATCGTGGTTGCCTCTTAATCGACGGTCTTTTTGGTTGCTAATTACATTTTTCCTAATGCCAATCATTGTCTCAGTTTTCACCAAATTATATCCAGAAAATTTATCCCTGGCTCGTCGCGCTTGGTTGAATCACGCGGCACTGCAAATTTTCATTCAGCAACCACTTGTCGGTACCGGCCTGAATTTGTTTACTACCCAAATTAAATCTACTCTCCCCAGTCGAGAGTTAGTCCGCTTTGCCCAGCCTGCTCACCATCTAGGTTTGCTCTGGCTGGCAGAAACTGGTTTTCTCGGGGTGTGCTGGATAATAGCCCTCTACGCAAATTTTCGAAAGAAAATTTGCTGGCAACAATTAAATATGTTAGGTTGGATGATGCTACCTATTGCTGCTCTCGACCACTATTTACTTACCCTCCAAACAGGACGTTTGTTAAGCGTGGTCCTGAGCGTGATCATGATTTTTCTACTCGGTCCCAGCCAAAAGTCAAAAGGATAAGTTGCTCATAAACAAACTTCAAGCTTTAGATCGGCTACCTTTCAGGTCAGATTATCAGTAAAAAATCAACCGTTTTCATCTTCCTGATCTTCACCAGTGGACGGAGTTGGAGTAGGGGTGGGAGTAGGCGAAGGGGTTGGTTTTGGAGTGGGAGTAGGATCTGGTTTTTTCCAATCCTCACCGCCAGTACCAATTTTCACTTTGTCAGTGCGCTTTGTATGACCATCTCTCGTTTCAACCTTGGCATAAACTTCATGTTGGCCGGCTGGCATCTTAATTTTACCTTTGTACCGATTACTATTGATGGTTTCCATGAGCTTATCATCTACCCACACTTCAATTTTCTTAATCCCATCACTGGAATCAGCCTCAATTTCAACCTCAATATCTTCATATTCGTATTTCTTTTCATTTTCCGGTCGTTTCATTTTCAAATAAATTTCATCATCTTCACCGCAGTACTCATTAGGTGGATGAAAGCGTCGATCTTCATTTTGACCAATCCACTCATTGATAGCATCCTGCCATAAATTTTTACCTTCTTGATTAACCGGATCCTGCACTCGAATCACGACAAATTCTTTTTCCTCATAATCTCCAGCGGCAACCCTGGCATCATTGGCTAATTTATCTTCACCCCGGCACAATTTTAACTTGGTGTGAATTGGATCAGGTAAAGCAGGCAGAGTACCCTTGATCGCAAAATCAGTCCGTGCCGGGAAATCATCATGAGCTGGATAACCAGAGATAGCATCTACTTGCACTTGTTCTACCGAATCTGGCATTTCAAAGGGCGGTGCACCATATTCATCTCTATCAAGAGCGGCAAGTATAATGCGTCGCCAAATTGGAGTCGCACCAGAAACACCAGAAGCAACTTGTTTCATGGCGCTATTGTCATTATTTCCTACCCATGCCCCCACTAACACATCTTGAGACCAACCCACTGCCCAGTTGTCACGCTGGTCATTAGTTGTTCCAGTTTTAACTGCCACGTGCTGATTAACATTCAAAAGCGAATTTGTTCCAAACGCCATCGCACGCGCAGAATTATCAGATAAAATATTGTTGATCAAAAAGGCTTCCCCATCAGTCATCACGCGATTTCCCTGGACAGGTTTGTGTTCATATATCACCCTGCCATCACGATCTTCAATTTTTAAAATTGCCACCGGTTCAACCTTATAACCTCCATTAGCAAAAGAGCTGTATGCCGTAGCCGTATCCAGCAAATGAACTTCAGCACCTCCCAAAGTCACTGCCAACCCAAAGCGTTGCATATTTTCTCTAGTTGGTTCAAGAGTTACAAAACCCATTTTATATGCTTGATCCAAGAAATTATCGATCCCAACTAAAGCAAGCGCTTTGACAGCAGGTACATTGAGTGAACTGCCCAAACTATTTCGAACATTCACTGGTCCTCTAAAAATACCATCATAGTTCTTAGGTTGATAGGGTTTATCATTGGCAGTAGCTTGAAAAACTGTTGATACGTCCATGAGCATACTTGAAGGTGTATAGCCCCTTTGCAATAAAGCTAAATAAGTGACTGGCTTGATTGATGAGCCAGGCTGTCGCAAACCATCCACTGCGACGTTAAATTGACCATCAATTTCTTCACTATTGAAATCCTTGCTACCCACCATTACCATAATTTCACCAGTTTGAGGCTGCATCACGACCACCGCACCATTCGTGATGTTTAGACTTTCCACTTTCTCAATCTCCTCTGCAACTACCGTCTCTGCTTCTTTTTGCAGATCTAAGTCAAGAGAAGTGGTCACTTTAAAACCAGCAGTTTCAACTACATCTTCACCATATTGCTCTGCCAACAAGTCACGGACATAAAATACAAAATGTGGTGCCACGATATTGACTCCACTGGTGTTGAATACTATCTGGTCAAGCTCCTTAATTGCCTCCTCATATCCTAAATCTGAAATATAGCCATCTTCCTTCATCCGCCTTAACACACCCAAGGTTCTCACTTTCCACAACGGCACACCTTCTTCATCAGTTTTACCGGTAAAAGGCGAATATGCTGACGGCCGCTGAGGTAGACCGGCCAAAATCGCAGCTTCGGTCACTGTTAGTTCTTGAATAGGTTTGTCAAAATACATCTCAGCGGCCGTCCCCACCCCCCAAGCAGTACCACCATATGGTGCCTCATTTAAGTACATCTCCAAAATTTGATCTTTGGAAAAAGTCCGCTCGATTTGGAGTGAAAGCACCAATTCTTTAAATTTGCGCGTCACGCTTCGTTCATTGGTTAAAAACACATTTTTGACCAACTGTTGAGTGAGGGTAGAGCCACCAACCACCCGCTGCTTCACAATCGCATTGTAAGGAATCCGCAGAATAGTAAGCATGTCAAAACCTTCGTGATTGTAGAAATCTTTATCTTCAATCGCGATAGTGGCTTGCTTGAGATGCTCCGGAGCCTGATCAATTTTAATAGGAGTGCGCCGTTCTTGGTCGTAGAGATCATATAGCAACTCACCGTTACGTGCAAAAATCTTGGTGCTAAAACCAGACCGGCGCACAATTTCTCCTGGTTTAGGTAATTGGCTGGAGTAATAAACAAACAAGGCAAAGAATGCCATCATACCTAGTACCACTGCGGCCAACATACCAATCGCACCAAACCTAAGCAGCTTCATCCACAGCAATTTGCGCTGGGCTTGAGTTAGTCTTCTGGAAGCACGTCTTGACGGAGCACGATTGGGGATAAGTTTAAACATATTGGCAACTTTTGTTAACAGCGCGTTATACCAGGTTTTGAGCGTGGATACAAATTGTTGCCACCACCCCAACTGAAGTTTGGCAACAGACGCCATTTCCTCTCGAGAAGCAGACGTTTGGGACTTATCATCAGATGTTTGGGGCTCATCATCAGATTTTTGGGGCTCATCATCAGATACTTGAGTTCCATCATCCAATGACAACACCTCTATCTCAGGAATAGATTTTTCCATAAACTCTATTTTACCGTACTTATAACCTTTATTGAATATTCATGAATCTTCACTAAAAAGACGAGGGAGCAAATAAAATTCGCTCAATCTGAAACTACGATAATTCTTCAGGTTGCGGTACAATAACCTCATGTTAGATGCAAGTACCAACCCTACAATTCCAGAAATTTTAACTAGAGGTGTCGAACAGATCCTACCTAGCGCAGATGGCCTAGCGCAATTGATGGCAGAGCAGAAAATTAAGTTGTATCTAGGCATTGATCCCACTGGCAATGATCTCACTCTAGGCCACAGCGTAGTCTTGCGCAAACTACAGCAGTTTGCCGATCAGGGTCACAGCGTGATCTTGTTGATTGGCAATGGCACCGTACGGATTGGTGACCCAACTGGTCGGGATAGCACTCGACCGGAATTAACCGATGAAGTAATTGTTCAAAATTTCCAAACCTGGAAAAATCAGGCTAGCAAAATACTCAATTTTGACCAAATTGAAATTAAGTACAATGGCGATTGGTTGGATAAGCTCACATATCAGGATATAGTCAAACTACTGGCAAAAACCACCGTGCAGCAATTGCTAGAACGAGACATGTTCCAAAAAAGAATTGAGAAGGGTCAGCCTATCTTTGGACATGAGGTAATTTACCCCATGCTTCAAGGTTATGATAGTGTTCACCTAGATGTTGACTTGGAAATTGGAGGCACTGACCAGTTGTTTAATATGATGATGGGCAGACAACTGCAAAAATCCATTAATAACCGCGATAAATGGGTACTTACTACCCCTATTATTAATGGCACCGATGGTCGCAAAATGAGTAAAAGCTACGGCAATTATATTGCTTTAACAGAAGAAGCTTCTCACATGTATGGCAAATTAATGTCGCTTGATGATGATCAAATTCTGCCTTACTTCACTTTGCTCACTGATGTACCGTTGAATGAAATTGAAGAGATGAGCCAAGCGATGGAAAGGGGAGATAATCCGTTACAGTTTAAAAAATACTTAGCCAAGACGATCACCAGCATGTATCATGATCATGCCCAAGCAGAAAGGGCAGAACAAGAGTTTGAAAAGACTGTGCAAAATCAGCAACTTCCCGACGATATTCCGCTTGTCAAACTTTCTGTCTCTCACCTACAAGTTAGCCAACTGCTCCAAGCTTGTTTACCAACAGAAAGCAACAGTCAACTCCGCAGATTGGTGGAACAAGGGGCTGTTACTCTTTTGCCAGACGATAATAAATTAACCGACTTTTTTACCCAAATTGAAGTTCACTCAGGACAAGTTGTCAAAATTGGAAAACGGCGGTACTTTAAAGTAGCAGTTGAATAACGCCGCAAGTAATAGAGAAAAGACACATCAAGCTATGACTAGAAAAAATCGTGAACGGATTGTAAAAGTGTTTGCCATCGTGGCCATTATTGGCATGATTGCCAGCTCGATGGTCGGCTTTTTTTACATCTTCGGCTAAATCATGTATCGACTAACCACACCCTTGCCTGCGGTGAAAGGCATCGGGCCACAATTGAATGCTCTTCTTCAGGCAAATGGTTACTCTACCGTGCTTGATTTGCTGCTTGCCGTCCCACTCAGATATGAGGATCGTTCGCAGTTTAGCACCATTGCGTCTGCACCAGCAAACCAGCTGCTAACTATTTCAGCTAGTTTACTGAAAATTTCAACAAGTTACCGGGGAAGAAGAACCGTTACCACTGCCAAGATTAGTGACCAAACTGGCACCATGACCGTATTGTGGTTTAATAATCGCTTTGCGCAGTCCAGTCTTCAAGTCGGTCAGGAATACTTGTTTAGTGGCAAAGTAAACGACCGGCGAACGATGGTGCAGCCCTTATTTGAAAAATTAAAGGTTGATACCATTCACACTGGCCGCTTAATTCCTCTCTATTCGTCAACTCTGCGCTTGAAACAAGGCACTCTCCGGAGATTACTCAAAGAAATCACCACTCACCTGGAATCACACCCTGATCCGATTCAACATCTTTTACCAAAAAAATATCACATGCCAGATTTGCAAGAGGCGCTGTGTCAACTGCACTTTCCAGAAACGGAGCCGGCAGTAGTTGCAGCTCGGGAGCGCTTAGCTTTGGAAGAATTATTGGGTTTAATACGTCACTCTCATCAACTGAAAGCAGCCTGGCAAAAAAAGCGTGGTGCCCATCAAATTCACTCTCAACAACCACTCATCCCCAACACGATTCCGTTTGCTCTTACTCAAGCTCAACAACGGTGTATAGATGAAATCAAGATGGACTTAAACCGAACTTCGCCCATGAATCGCATCCTCATTGGCGATGTCGGATCCGGAAAAACAGTGGTGGCTGGCATTGCCGCCAGACAAGTAATCTTATCTGGTCATAACGTGGGTTTGATTGCTCCCACTCAAATTTTAGCCGAGCAACACGCGGCGACTCTGAGCGAACTATTTCCTGACCTGGAAATTGAACTCATCACCGCTGTTCAAAGCAAGCGTAAAAACATTATTAACAAAGGCCAATCACTAAAGTTTTACGTCGGCACTCATGCTCTTATCAACCAGCTTTTACAAATTAATCCCGCGTTTATTATTTACGACGAACAGCACCGTTTTGGAGTCAAACAACGCTCGGCTGCAGAAAATTTGCCGACGCCACCGCACGTGCTAACTATGACGGCCACACCCATTCCTCGCACCATGTTGCTCACAATTTTTTCTCACCTCAATGTGTCGGTGATTGATGAGCTACCTAACAATCGTCTGCCAACTAAAACTTGGATACTACCAGAAACAAAACGCATCGATATGTACGCTTGGATCTATGAGCAAATTTCTAAAAAAGGAGCTGGTCGATTTCAGTCATTGGTAGTGTGCCCATTTATCAACCCTTCTGAAAATGAAGGCTTAGCTGATGTGGCAGCCACCACCCAAAAATATCAAACTGTTAAAGCTGCTTTCAAAAAACTTGAAAAACAGAAAGCAGTTGACCTAATTACTCAGAAAAAAAGGGCCAAAGAGGAGAAACAAACAACCCCAGCTGTGGTAAAAGACAAACAACCAATCGTCAAAATTGCCGAGCTTCATGGAAAGATGAAAAAAACAGCCCAACAGCAAGTAATTGAAAAAATGTTCCAACAAAAAATTGACATTTTGGTCACAACTCCAATTGTAGAAGTCGGAATTGATCTTCCTCAAGCTGCGGCGATGATTATTGAATCTGCCGAGCGGTTTGGGCTTGCTAGCTTGCACCAACTGCGCGGCCGTGTCGGCCGCGCGGGTCAACAAGGTTACTGTGTAGTTTTTTCTAATACCAAGTCTTCCCAAGCTAAAAGAAGATTGCGTCAGTTTAGTCAAACTAATAACGGTCAAGAACTGGCAGAAATTGATTTACAACACCGAGGCGCAGGTGATTTATTTGGAGTAGAACAACACGGGTGGGGGACACTCCAATTTGCCAGTTGGACCAACTTTGAGTTGATCAGCATCGCCCAACACGTTTTTAAAAAACTCCCCTCAGATTGGCAACCGCTATTTTCATTTATTACCAATGACAAACAGCTACTAGCAAATTGATTGACTGATCTTGATTAAGCGGCTTTTGTGAGATTGATCAACCTGAACTAAATTATCCCTCAATAAATCGAGATCGCTCGACTAGTAACCACTTTCAACAGGTCGACCCATCTGACCTGGTTGGCGATAAGTTATTCCCTCTGGCCCTTTAATTCCCTGGTTCCTCTCGTTAAATTCATTCTTCAGACCAGCAATTTTTTGGGCAAAATAAGCTGGCTCTGGACAGCCGGCGTGCATCAGCGCATCTTGGATTTGCTGCCTATTCAAGTCCTCCATAAAACCGATTATTTCTTGCACAAAAGCGCCATCATTTTTAAAACGACGTTCTAATTCTTGCATACTCCCATCTTCGCCATCAAAAACACCTTCTGCTGCCAAAAATTCTCTAATATCAACCGCCACATCCTCCAAATTGCTTGCTTCAGGATTTGTTTGCACATGCCCCCGATCAAGAGCTGATGGATCAAAGCTTCCTGCCTCAGGCGACCCAAATTCAGAATTGCTTCTCATATTTTCCCCATTAAAAACTTTTTGTTAATTAATGAACTTTCCTAATTTTTTTACTGCTTTTTGATGAACTTTCGCTCTTTTTGCTCTTTCCCCAACCCTGTTTTTGACGATTACCCGACTGATTGTTTTGGCAAATTCTTTCTCAACACCATAGTCTAAAAAAAATCTTTTAATCATCGCTAAGTCAAACCCAGCGAATAATAAATTAACACTATCTCTAAAATCTGGCTCATTTAACCATTTTTTGGCAAATTTCTCCTGATCAAAAAAACGTGACGCTCCCTGATTTGCTAGCACCTCAACGTTGAATAGACCCATGAAATCAAAAGCTTGATCTATAGCATTGAATCTCATCTCAATCACGTTTGCAAGTAAATCAAGATTTTCATCGGGTACTAATTTGTCTACACCCCGCTGACCTTCAACTACTGGTTCATCTGCTGAAAACATTGGTTGCTCTAGAGATCTATTCATGAAATTCCTTAGTAGTGCTTATACAACGCATGTAATTTAATCTTTTTTTCGAAAACTTTTCGCTCATCATACAACGTCACTTAGGAGAGTCAACTACTTCTAGTCAACTCCTCGTTCCGTCAAGAGATAATTAATTGACATGGCTCTATAGCTCTTTTTCCTATACACTGGCAAACAAACCCAAAACCTCAGACCGCCACTTGAGATTTGCCTCAAGTCACGGTACAATCGCTCCCTTGATGTGTAGTTTTGAAAACAAAAAAGTGTATACTTGTAACGTTATTCACTAAGGAAAATATGGGCGCTTTACCTAAAAATAAAATCACTAGAGCCGAACGGGGCAAACGTCGCGCCGGTAATACACCAGATCTGAAAAAAGATCCCAATGTTATTTCTGTGCCGCTTTACAAGCGTGGACTCGTAAACAGTATTCTCGATGCAACCGGCTTAAAAAATGCAACTGATGCTCAAGAGTCTCGCCAATCTGGCCAAAAAAATGTTGGCAAAAAACGCGTTAAAACTGCGCCATCAATTAGTCCTGCTATGAGTGCAACTCAAGAAACCGCCAAACTTCATCCCGCTGCCCAAACCAAACCTACATCTGGCCGAAAAACACAGCATAAAGGTTAAATGCAAGATTCTCGTCATGCAAAAAGAGCAGAGTTACTGCAACAACTATTTGCGTGCACGTTTACAGCAGAAAACTTGGCATCAAGCTTGGAATCTGAACAAGGAACAGTGCTTGAATTACTAAAACATTTAGATTTACTTGATGAACGGATCCAATTAGTTGCTCCGGAAAGACCATTAAGCGAGATTAACAAAATTGATCTTGCAATTTTACGGTTGATTGTGTTTGAATCAGAGCACAAGCAGACACCAAAAAAAGTCTTACTTGATGAAGCAATTGAACTAGCCAAGGAGTTTGGAAGTGAAAACTCGCCTCGATTCATTAATGGGGCACTAGCCAAGTTGTTGCTTGACGAATTCAGTAAAAAGTAACAAGATGAAAATATATGCCTGTTGATATTACTAGATTTGAAAAACTACGCGATATTTTGGCAGAAACCACCGGCAACGAGGCTGGTGATATTTATCCTGAGTCTGACCTTGAGGAAGATTTAGGCATGATTATCGAAGCAGATCTACCACGCGTCATCAAAAAGATTAATCATGAATTTGACATTAGGCTTGACGTGCCAATCATCGCCGATCAAGTAGAAACAGTTGAAGATTTACTAACTTTCATAAACGACGAAACCGAACTTGGTTAAGCACCTTAGACAGTCAACATGCTTCCTCAATTTAGTGATCCCCAACTTCTTAATATTGCTTTAACCCACCGCAGTATCTTAAACGAAAAAGGTCTCAAAGCGGCCGACTCTAACGAAAGGTTGGAATTTTTGGGCGATGCCGTCTTAGAACTGGCCACAACTAAATTTTTGTATAATAAATTCCCCACAGAAAACGAAGGTGTTCTCACTGCCTACCGGAGTGCGTTAGTTAAAACTACATCGTTATCCAAGGTTGCTACTAAGCTTAAGCTTGGCGAGCAGATTAAGATGAGTCGGGGTGAAGAATCCTCTGGAGGAAGGCAAAATATTGGTTTACTGGCAGACACCATGGAAGCTTTGATTGGCGCATTGTACCTTGACCAAGGTTTTGAGGCGGTAGAAAATTTTTTAAAGACCCATCTTTACGTGCACTTAGATCAAATTCTGGCTGAAGGCACCTATAAAGATGCCAAAAGTCAGCTCCAAGAATCGGTGCAATCCCAAGGTTTACCCACCCCCACATATCAAGTAGTTGAAGAAGTTGGTCCAGATCATGATAAATTGTTTACTGTTTCAGTTTCAGTCGGCGAACAAGTCGTTGCTACAGGACAGGGTAAGAGTAAGCAACAGGCGCAACAAAAAGCAGCAGAAGTGGCGCTACATCAAATGACTAACAAATGAAGGGTGAGTACAAATCATCACACCGGTCAATCTGCTTGATAAATTAAGAGCGCCCTTGAGAAAGTAATCGGGCTAGAGTATAATCCGGCAGTCGATTCAGATTAAACAATTTTTAAAAAACATTAAATTAATAAATTAAAGTATAAGTAAAAGAAAATATGCTAAAAATTAAACTTGCTCGCTTTGGAAAGAGAAATCAACCTCACTACCGGTTCGTGGTTACAGAAGCACGCAGCAAACGTGATGGTAAGTACAATGCAAGTTTAGGTCATTATGCCCCTACACAACATCCTAAATTACTCGAAATTGATGTCGCTGAGTATGAGAAGTGGGTTGCTAAGGGCGCTCAACCCACCGACACAGTAGCAAGCTTATTTAAGCGTTTTCAATCCGGTAATCCATTCCCTGCTAAAAAGAAAAAACCCTCTAAAAAAGCCGCTGCGAAAGCTGCTCAACCAGCCGCAGAAAAAAAGGTCGTACCAGCGGCAGAGCCAGCTGCAGCACCAAAGACAGAACCCCAACTAGAAACTGAAGCTAAAGTCGAGGATGAAGCTAAAGTCGAGGATGAAGCTAAAGTGGAATCCAAGGTTGAGGTTGAATCATCAACCAAACCAGCTGAATCGATTAGTGGTGTCGATAAATCGACTGATGCAAACAAATCTACCGATACAACCAAGACTGCTGATGCAACCAAATCGGCTGAAACTGCTAAGTCAGCCGACACAAAATCCTGACAAGATGAGCAATTGTATTAACTAACTTTAGAACACCTTATGAAAAACCTGCTCGAATTTATCGTCATTCATCTCGTAAGTCATCCGGAAGATGTGCAAATTGAAGAAACTCCGGACGAAAGGGGCACGGTTTATACCATTCACGTCAACCAAGAAGACATCGGCCGCGTCATTGGTAAGGGTGGTTCGATCATTTTTGCAATTCGCAACATTGGAAAAATTCGGGCACTCAAAGAGGGTATTCGCGCTAAGATTGTCTTGGCAGATGGTAGTGAGTTAGCATAGAAAACGAGCCCATCAATTTGGACTTAAATTTCAAATTCAATTATCGTCTGAGATTTTTTTGAAAATATCCTAAATTTCTTCTCCTACCTGCGTTGGGCTCTCCAACTCAGTAGAAGTGGTATCGTCAACTGTGGGCATCTCTGGTGTTTGAGTAGATTGAGTCTCTATCTCAAAATCTTCCAACATGACTGCTGCTTCTTCATCGGATCGCAATCGCAGTTGAAATAAATCTTCTAAACCGCCACCTCTTATCTCAGTCTGGCTAGGCAGTTCGGTGGGCACAAATGAAGCTAGCAAATGCAAAACCTGCGTTTCCGGACCCGATATGACTGGTAACGGACTATCAACTTTAGATTCAATTGTCTTGGTAAAAAAGTAAGTTTCTGTACTCAAACTTGCTTGAAAAGTTTCAATTTCGTCAACAGTGTCCGAAGTTAAAGAGTTGCCAATATCCATTTGAGTAATGGTGGTAAATGGCGCAATTTCTTCTACCTTCAACATGAAAGTCTGAATTTCCGCCCAGTCACCCTCTAAATCTAATTCCAGTTTCATGGATTCCACGTCAACATGCGATTTTTGATTTTTTTCCAGTTCTGCGGCATCTGTCGCTACTAATCCAGGAGATGTCTCAAAATTAGTGATCACTACGTTGGCCTCTTCACTCACCATGCTCAATCCCATCAGGTATTCCAATAGTGGCTTCTTTGAGGGGAGAGCATCGTTGATCACTTCTATTTGTGCATATTCAGGTGTCGTCACAATCGCTTCCAGTTGAGCTAACTTATTTTCTAGCTTTTCCAAAATCGGTTTTTCTTTTTCCAAATCAGCATACAATTTGCGAGTCTCCTGAATTTGGGGAATAGTCACAGAAAAGACAAGTACCGCGCCCACCATTGCCAAAGCCAAGGCAAAAACCAGCGCCTTCCTAGTTACCCAAAAAATTCTTAAATCGCTTTGGTCAACTTGTTCTAACATATGTTTTTTAGTATTTCCTCAATCTTAATCTAAATTTCGCTGACGTCTTATTCCGCCATTGGCTGACCGGTGTCATCTCCCGCGCCGTCTGCACCCACTCCCTCAACGCCCATATCATCATCAACGGGTTCCATCCCTTCCTCATCTAAAGTATCCAATGGTGAATCGCCGAGCGGTAAAGTAATTGACATACCGTAATGACCATTGGCACCTCTAGAAAGAGAATTTTTCATAATTTGGGGATACTTTTCTTCAACTTCCGGGCTATTCATAATCTCAAACACTTTTTCCAGGGCAAAAATGCTGGGTGAATCAATCGTAAAAGACAAAATTTCCTCACCAGCTTTATAACTCAGCTGACTAATCACCACTCCTGGATCAAACAATCCGCTAAAAAAAGCCAACGCTTCTTGTTTTTCTCTTCGTTTGCCAAATAAATCAGTAATTGCTTTCAATTTATGGGCAAAAATGGTGTACTCCTTTTCCAACTCTTCTTTTTCAACGATCGCTTGTCTAGTTGCTGCCTGCTGATCTGTGATCATCTTAATGCGAAAAATAAAGAAAAAACGCACGGCTAGCACCGCAAACAATACCAAACCAATACCAATTAAGGCGTAAATAACATAACGTAATATAGCTTGATCTTGTTTGACCTGCCGACTAATGGTTTGACGGCGATCGCGGACAAAGTTGATAGTTCTGGCCATGAATAATCCTCTTTACGCGTCACGATACAATAAACCCATGCAGACGGCCATGGCTGGACGGTTGATTTGGTCTGGGATATTACCGCCTGCAGTAGCGAACGGTTCCGCCACCAACACTTCTGAGCCAATCTCATCAGTAATAAATTGCACTATCCCCGGTAAAGCGGCTGAACCTCCCGAAAGCACAATCCTTTTCACCGATTCCTGAGGATTTTGATTGACAAAGAATTGCACGGATTTTTTAATTTCAGTAACTAAAAGGCGAGTAGCCGGCATCAACGCCTCACGTACTTTACCTTGAAATTGGGCGGGATCTAAACCATAGGTGCGCTTGTACTGCTCGGCTTGGGTAGCATCTAACCCCAGAGTTTGCTCCAGTGCTTTAGACAACAATTGGCCGCCATTTAAATGTGATAACACAAACTTGAGTTCATTCAAATGAATCAAGGCCAAATTCATGCTAGAACCGCCAATGTGTACCAACAAGGTGGTGGGGTCTTGATTGGTAAATTGCAGTGAGCGCATAATGGAAAGCACTTGCGTTTCAATCAAAGTTGGCTCCACCCCAATCTGGTGCATCACCTGTACATAACGATCAATAATCTGTTTCCTCAAGCCCACCAGCATCACCCGCATCGGCTGCTTATCATCACGCCGGCTAGGCCGAAAAACAACCTGGTACTCAAGTGCTAATTCTTCTGGGGGAATAGGAATGTGTTGCTCAGCCTGCCAGTTGATAGCCGAAGCCAGTTCTGCATCGGAAAGGGGAGGAATAGAAATCACTTTAGTAGAAACCATCGTTTCCGGGATAGATAAGCGCACATCTCTGCGCGGTAAATCGTAATCACCCAAAACTGACTCTACCAATGCCGCCAACTTTTCCACTCCGGCATCATCGGTGGGCACTGCCACCCCGCTGGGGTTGAAAACTTCTACCACTCGATTAACTTGCGGCTTACTACCAGGCTCTCCGGAAATGGCTTTGATACTATACGTGCCGATATCAAGTGCTGTGGCAGGCATGACTTTTCCTTAATCCTATTAATATCCCTATCAAGGCTTACTCAAATCTCCACCGCTGTACAGCGCATAATCAAACACCGCTGGTGGCGCGGGTTTGGTTCTGGTCACTTCAATCGCGCGCTGTTCGCTCCGGCCGTCTGGATCTTGTTCGGTTCCTTCTGAACGAATGGTGTACATCTGTTGACCAGCGTTAGTAACGCGGATGTCGGTGCTGTGGTAGAGCGGACGAATGCGGGCAAATTTTGGAGTGTTTTTTACATTAATCTGCGCTGTATGATAATAACCTCCGTTTGCGTTTATTTGCACAGAAGTTTGCTCCGCAATTTGAGTAAAATTTTTGCCCATATCTTCTGATAAACACCCTGGCTTGAGAGCCTCATGGTAAACGCTCGCGCCATTGTCATAATAGACAGAAACAATGATCACCGCACGATCGGCGCAATTTCCATCTTTAGCCCAATACACATCGAAAGTCGAATTATTGGCTTTGCCATTCAAATCCACCGTCGCCACTTGATTCGGCTCCAACTTGTCAACCAACTCAATTTCAGGATTGACGCTGTACTCATACTGCGCGTCACCCACAGTGCCCTCCCCACTTTTCTCAGTTGTCGCAAAATTACTTTCATCTGAAAGCGCATCTTCAATCCCAGTCTCCGCAGCGTTAAACACTCTTGTCGTATCTTCCACTTGCCCAGACAGTAAAATCTCTTCCGATGTTCTTCTGGCCAATGACAAACCCACGATCAACAACACCACCATAATCAAGAGCACAATGATAGCAATTTGACCTGATTGGGAAGAGCTATTTTGACTACGGATTTGCTTGAGGAAATATTTTTGCATAGGAAAAACTAATCCATAACTGTTCCATAATAACGTAGTTGAAGCAACAAGTGCAAGTGGAAAGTTGGTCGTTCATATTTCCCAATCGCCGCACTAATTCATCCTGGCTTGAGCAACCACCATATTCTCTCTAATCATCGCTCTGACACATGAGGAACGGGACATGTTTTTCTGCTTAGCTAGTTGTTTAAGATAACTATTCAGGGTGGGGGAAAGCATCATGTTGAAACGAATATCAAAGTCTTCTGATGCGTAGTTGATTGCCTCCTTCAAAACAGCAATCATTTTGGCTGGAGTGTATTCAACGACTTGCAACCGGCTGTCATGAATTCCCGCCACAAAAACGGGCAAACAATTTGGGAGATGTAAAGCGATAGTAGGTTTGCCTTCCTCAAGGGCTTTTTGAAGGAGATAGCCTTGAGAAAGACTGTGGGTGGAGATTTCTAAAATGCAAAGGTCGGAGTCTTTAAGGGCTTGGGTAGCAGATTCAAACAAGTATTCTAACCTCTCCATTTCTGATGAATATATTTCACTTGCAGATCCATTTTTAAATGCGTTATAAGTCAATATATATTTTTGAGACTTAAACCATTTAATAATATTTTTCGAACTTATCAACACACCAGGTGAGCTTCGTACTGAAAAATTGTAGAATATCTTAATAATCCTGCTCATTTACTTTGATCTACGAAATTCCCGGTTATTTTCAAGGTCTTCTTCTATTAAAGCCCGCAAATAAACAGAACGTGGAATTTTTTTCACTTTAGAAATCCATTCCAAATATCTGACAATTTCAGGAGATATGAAAAAATTAAAACGAACATCACTCAAATCTTCACAGTTTTTTAGTGCTGATGAAAGTTCACTCTCTAAATTCTCATCTGAATATTCAATTATTTGAAGTTTTTCGTTCTCAATGCCATTGATGAATGCAGGATTGTGTCCCTCTGCATACAAAGCTACAACTGGTTTTCCCATACTAAGTCCTTGTTGAAGCAAATACCCCATTGATAAGCTATGGGTAGACACCTCTAATATGATAATGTCAGCCTTCTTGATACATAGCATTGCCTTTTCGTAAAGTTGTAAATTTGCCTCTCTTGAGGATTCATACACTTTTTTTGGATCATTAGCTTTGCGATAATCATCGACATGAAAGTAGCCCAAGTTTTCAATTATTTCAAAAATCTTTAAATAATTATTTTTTAATTGTCTATTTCCTCTGGCAGAACATGTAAAATATGTTTTCATGATTCTTGCATTCTATCATGTAACTCAAAAATTCTCCCTATACCATACAACAAGAAGATCATTTGGAATTCTTCTAAACCCTAAATCAGAAAACATTTTTGATAATAACTTATGATTGATTTTAAAATGAAATGGGTGTCTTGTTCCAGCTTCTTCATCATCGTCTGTGTAATACACTGCTAGTTTCGTGCTTGTTGGTATGTATTTGAAAATTTCTGTTTGATCTAGCATGTGTTCGATAACATCTATGCTCCAAAACATATCTGCATCAATAACTCCTGGCTTTTCTTGTCTTAACTCATGAACGGAATATAAATCTGGCTTAATACTTCTATCTTGCAATCTCCACTTTAGAAATTCTAAAGTTGGTGACAAAAAATCAACAAAAGAAACTTTTATACCTTTTTCAACCATCATCAAACCATCGTTGCCAACACCACAACCATAGTCGACTGCTGATGTAATGTTATATTCATCGATTAGTTTTAGTAAGTGGTCATGAAAATTAATTCTATCTCCGCTTTCAAAAAATACTGTCGAATTGTACATGTAATGAGGAGTATGTTGATAAAAATCTTCAACTAATTTTTTTGATGTTCGCTTTTTGTTGTTCCATTCATTAGCCAATGCCCAAGAAGAATCAAAATAAGGTATAAAATCATTCCCCAAATATTTTTTTAGTTCTAAAACACCCCTGCTCTTCATCGCCGCGTCCCACCGCACCCGATTCCAAATTTCCCAACACTCCTTAAAATTGTCGATTAAATACTTATATTTTTCCCGGTCACTGGCAGGCAAATCGTGTTTATGGCGCAAATACCATTCCAACTGTTCGTAAGTACACTTCTGATTTGGCAAAGGTGGAGCAAATTGGCTATTTTTTGAAGATGACATCTAAAAATTCTATCAAAATCTATAATAATTGTGCTGGGTATTGTACACCGGCTGCAAATTCTCTGTTGAGTAATTTTTAAGAGATTATGAGCCAACTCGACACTGTTCTCAAGTATGTATTTGATACACATTGCAATTATTATAAGATACAATTAAAATACATTGACTTGAAGCAAATAACGGCTTAATAATAGTAACTAATACTTCAATTACAGGATATTTATGGATGCACTTTTAGAAAACGAAAGAAGATCTGGAAATCCGGATAGAGAAGGGCAGCTACATAACTTACAGAATCTTCGCAGCTCTATTAATCAGTCGTTAACTGGCAGGAGAGAAGTTGGTGAATCTTCACCAAGAAGAGAAGAGCAGCTTAGGTTGGCAGAAATTTCATCAATTTCACCAGAAGTTATCAAAGAATTCAGAGCCATTATTGAACGAACTCTTTCCCCTAACCATACTATTGCTGAAGTGGCCGCTATTACCCCAGAACAAGCACGAGCCATCATGGATCAGGTCGGTCAAGTTGATATTCCAACTGGACTAGAAGCTAATAGAGGCAGGCTATTCTTGTTCTTGACTGAAAAATACAAACAAGTTACTTCAGCAGCAGCTGCAGTTGCCATCGCTGTGATGCTGATGTCTAGTCTTCCTCGCGAAGCCTCCGCTCAAAGTGGTGTCCCCACCCCTACCGCCACCATTCAAGCAGGAGAAAATCCACTGCTTAATGCTACACCCACACCAGAACCAATTGATTCAAGTGATCAACTTAATGGCGAGGATGCAGTGCCAGTAAGTGAGAGCAATCAGGAAGAAGCAGGGCAAGAAGAATCAGCAGTTGCGCAGTCAAAATTAGAAGTATCACCAGTTATTAAAAGTTACCGCGTGTTGATTGATACTTTACCACTACTTTCTCCATATGATGCTACCACAGTCATGGCAGATGTAGAGTTTAAAGAAGGAGATTCAATTCAGTCTGCAACATCAATGATCATTAACGGTGAAGAGTTTATTGCTGTAAAAGTAGTTTTAACACCTGATGATACCGCACCACAAGCTGATGATGACAAACCTGTTGATGATGAGCTTACTGCTGAATCTAACGAAGAACCAGAAGTTAAATATGTGTGGGTGCCAAAAAGGAACTTAGAAGAAAAAGAACAAGTTACTATTACCAAAACAGTCAGAGAAGCAGTCATTTTAGCAGCAGCTCTCAATGTCAGGTCTGGTCCTGGCACAAATCATACTGTGGTAGGTTCACTTAAAGCAGGAGATAGAGTAGAGATAGTTGGTGAAGAAGATGGCTGGTATATCGTGAATCTAGAGGGTGTTGGACAAGCCTACATTTCTGCCGATCCAAACTTGACAAAACAAGAGAGCAAGGATGTGAGTGTGACTACTGGGCAAGAAATTAATTCAAATTTAGAAAAGTATGCAAGTACGAATGATGAAGATGAGGCTTCTACTGGTATGGGTGGCAAGATTGAACCTGACCAGTTATTAGCACTTGCTGTAGAGAAGTTTCCCGGTTCAGCAGTCAGTATTTATATAGATAGTGAAAAAGGTCCCATCGCGCTTGACACCAATGGCAATGAACTAGGCAGATTTGACAATGGCAAATGGAAAACGATGGAGGAGGTGAGTGCTAAACGATACACCGCTGCCGAGTTTCTGGCAGCCTTCCCAGAAAATGAAATTGTAAAGGAAGCAATAACTAACCTTCCCAAAGAGTTACTGGTAGAAAATAAAACTACTGGAAAAGCAGAAAAACAAATATTTAGTCAAGATGATTTTAAACTTTGGATGATAGGAAATAAACTTTTTGCTCAATTGCAAACAGGTGAAAAACAAATAGAAATGGAGTGGGATAATCTTGATTACCGGAGTGGTTGGATTATTAAGCAATTTGAAACCCTTCAAACCCAAATTTGTAGTTACGCGGGATACAACAACATTCATCCATACAGAGTGAGAATGATTGAAGAACCTATTGGCTTGCTAGAAATTCTACCAAACTCTCTCAAAAAAATGCCGCTATCACAACATCAAATGAGGTGGGACTTCAATCCTACTGCTGAGCTCATAAAAGATTACAAAGAACTTGGTTATATTGGACCAAATGAGGATTTTCAAGAATATTCAGATATAGATGGCGCTATCCTCGTAGATAGGATGATGAATAATTTTTTTGAGATCTTAGCTCAAAGTCCTAATGTTTCTGTTGAAGGATCTATTTACACTATTCAGGGAAAAAGAAAAGAAATTGTGATTGACAGGTCTAAACCTGTAAAATTTGTTATATTCAGAACACCAGAAACTGAGAATCAAATTCATCCGGGGGAATGGTATCTAGGACCCAATAAAGTACTCGATTTGCCCAGTAATTTTGCACAAGTCGTTGAAAGTCAATTAATTTTTCATGTCACTCTTGGAAAGCCTGGGCCATATGGAATTGCATCATCATTCATCAGCGCGACAAGCATGTTCTTGAGAGAAGAAGCAGGAATTCAACCAGACAAAGTTAATGCAGAATTTTATGATTATCCGGTCTTTACACCACTTCTAGACCCCATGGTTGAATTGGTAAAAGATAAAGATGGTAATAGATACACTTTCAATCCACTCATCACAAAACTTGTAGATAGCGCTGGAAATGTATATATTGAGTAATCACTTAATACACGCTGACCCCTATGAGTTGGCATAATTGTAAATTTATAATATGATGGCTGTGTGCTGCATCATAAACCATTAATTATTCTAGGCATCTTATCTGTATTGATCGCAGTTGCTGGCGGCTTAATTTATTATCTTGATAATGCCGATATTACTCAATTAAACAAAACTATTGAAAAATTCTTCAGTCCTCCAAAAAGTAATTATCAGATCGTTGAAAATCAATTAAATGATAAAACATATCGTATTGATAAAAAGATTTTCAACCATGCTGAGGTGCGCACCTTCTTAGATCAAACCCCTATTCTTGATCTGAAACAACAAATTACCATTACTACCTCGCCAGAAAATATTGTCTTTAGCTATATTGAACCCAATGATGAAGTTTCGAGCGGCTTTTGGTTCAAAAATGCCGATGAAGAAGTAAATTTATACTTATATATTAATCCTGACAGTAGCGAAGAACTACAGTTTTTTGATCTTCACAGGACTTATTTGTTATCCCTCCTCTATGCTGCTGAGTACTGGAAACAAGTTAATTGGTCTAGCGATGAAATATACCAACCTCAATACGAAAAAGCTAGGGAGGTGGTGTTGGATATTGTTATGGATGCAATAGAAAATAACGATTATTTTATTTTTTATGAATAATCATAAATTTTTATTATTCTTTTCTGTTTTGGCGATGATGGCAAGCTTGCTGGCAATTGTGTCAAGCGCGACCAAGGTTCAAGCTCAGTTTTATTGCGCAGGAGGAGTTGAGTGTCTTACGAAGGGAGAACAATGTGAGTGCGAAGGTGGAACAAAGGATGGAGATTCCTGCGGCAATGGTTGCCCTGGCGGCTCATGCGTGTGTAAACAAGTCGTCACTGGCAGCACTTATGAAGCCTGCCGAAAATCTGGTAGTGGTTGTAATGCGTTCTGTTTTGAAGGCACAGAGGGTAGCAATAACTGTTCTGCAGTCTACCCACCTCCGCAATACGTACCACCTCCCCCACCCCCAGAGGAAGAACCAAGAACTGGTTACAGCTGTTTAGCAGGAGCCGGTTGTTATTCAGATAGTTGGGGACCTTATGCAGATTATTATAGTTGTGCTTTAAATTGTGGACCAACTGGTGGATCAACCGGAGAACATGTAGAGGATTGGGACGATGATTGTAATAAAGAAGGTGGAAAGGTAGACAATTCCTATGACGCCTTTATTTGGCCAGGCACTACGCGCGTCTGGGAAACATGGGCGCCACCTTCTGGTAGTACTCCAGAGGAGCGAATGTCTCACGCCAGCCCAGGAAAAACAACTTATACCTTTACCTCTCCAGGAGACAAAATCACCTTGGGTGCAGGATTCAAAGCGGGTTATGTCCAAAATTATGTTGTAGAAAATGAAGACACCGAGACCTTATATGTTTACATGGGTAAAAATAAGCTGCCAATGGTTTTCACCGATCGAAGTGAAATTAAAGCTATTGCAGAATCAGAGGGATATACCGTCTATCCAAGAGATAAATTTAATGAGAACCCTTTCCCTAGAGCACCATATGGTTATCCCAATCCTTTTGGGTTTATTCCCTTTATTAACTGCGCTTCAGCTTTAATGGCAGATGATCATAATGTGTTTCGGATTGATGCCAATGGAGGAACTTGCACGCCATATAAATTTGAGGACGGGAAATGGGTGGGTGATTATGCCGGCTACGAACATGATGCTTGGTATAGAAGAGTTTGGAGTGAGGCTGAACAACGTATTGTCAGTTGGGACGATGAAATCAGGGAAGTAAGTCATTGGTATGGTCAAGCTTATATCCAAGTCCCTATGACACATTTCAACTGGACAACTAACACCGGTGAAGCCAAAAAAAATGACTTTAATGTTGGGTGGGCGTGGAATAGAAGAGATTTTGGAGAAGAGTCAACAGTGAAAGAAAGTGAAATTTGTTGGATCAAGCAAGCTACTTGGTATCAACCTATACATTACTGGACAGAAATTAAACAAGATCCAAAGTGCGGTGATTTTTCATTTTTTAATAGGATAACAAGTGAGATACAGAATACAGCAAATGACGCTCCTATCGTACTTGATCAAGGAACTGAGTATAGAGTAACCGTCAGTGGCGTTAATGTACATGATTATTTCGAGTTTTATAATCAAAGTTTTGAAGACGAAAACATTCAAACTCTTTACAAGGTTGATGGCTGGCAACCAGCTTATGGTGGAAGAGTACCCAGTGGCGGCATCGAAAAAATGGAGATTGTGGCTTGCGGCACCAACTGCCCATCTTCACCTGGCAATGTTCTTCGATTTGCCAGAAAAAAAGAGTCAATTAATGCTTTTGTAAATTCTAACTATATTGAAACAAGAAAAAATGTCTCTGGAAAAACTTTTCAAATTAAATTTGAAGCTAGAATTGACGGAAATGCAGACACTATCAGGAAAGTTTCTAATATTGCTTTGGTAAGAAAGAAATATGTTGATTTAGACGAAACACCTGTTAGAGAAATTGATTCGCCAGAACACTATGAACAAGTTTTGTTCAACGTCAATGGTAGAGAAGAAAACACTATTACCCTCACAAATCAGTGGCAAACTTTTGTTGGCAAAGCAACATTTTCAGATTATCCCATGGGTGACCCCAATTATAATGATAGCTCCAAAATCCAAATTATTTTGCGCGCTCCAGATAATGTTTCAAATAACACTACTTATATTTACTACGATAATTTTGAGTTATCAACAGATCCAGATCCAGATAAAATTGAACTTTTTTATCATCCAAAAACAGCTAATTATTGTGCTTCAGGCAATTGGCTTCCCAAAGTTGACGGAGTTACCAAGCCATTTCCCTTGGCAGAAGATTCGAGCACTGCTGTTAATGCCTTTGATGTCACAATTCCGGCCACAAGCAGTCCAGGAACATATATTCTAGCTGCAAATTTATATGATGATGGCTCACCGGTTTGTACTGGCAACCCCAGTGGCACTTGTGGTAGCGTTTTTCCATATGCTGCCGAGAGCTGCAATGTTGAGTTTCAACTTCAAGAATGTATCAACACACCACCAGAACTTCCCAACGCAAGTGTGACTAGTCGCACATACTGCGATTTAGATGGAGATGAAACTGATGACACATTCACCGTCAGGGTTGTGCCTCAAGGAACAAGTACAACTTCATTGGAAGTACTTGTATACAAAGCTTCTGAATACGGGAATCCAGATAGTGCATATGCTGAGTATGTTAATACTGACGATCCAGGAAATATTCAAAAGTTAGTGCAGACAATTTCGGAAAGTGAGACATATAAAGATTTTACGTTTAATACTAAGCCTGATCTAAGTAATAATTTAGTGATTGCAGCCAGGTCAATCACATCAAGCTGTGGAGATGCTCTTAAGTCTGATGATTGGTTCGTTTTAAATTATCAGTTAAAGTGTCCCGTCTCGGCCAGCATAAGTGAAGTTACAAATCCAAATTTATGCACGGGCGGAATAACTCCTAATCCTGGCATAAATGGCAGCGTAAAAGTTAGCTGGGATTCAATGGATATTGGGGGTGGGTCCCGTAGTAGCAATATAAGTGGCAATGTGGCTAATATTACATCCATTCCTTATTTACCTTCGTATACTACCGGTTGGAATGGCAACATCTGGGCAGATTTGCTGATTAACAACACTGGTCTAGATGAGGATGAACATTATGCCTGTGCATCATGCAATACCGGCTCGAGTAATTATGAATGCCGGGCACAGGATCCTAGTCAAAATGTAACCTCTCCAGGGTCAGCTAAATTCTACGTCGTCAAGGCCAACCTAATTTACGACTCCTGGTGGCAGACGGTCGGGGGGCTGATTTTTGGAAATAATAGCTTGAGTAGTGCTATACCAATTAATGATAGTGGTACACCCAATGCTAACTGCGGAGCTAAAGCGTGGTGCAAAGATCACAGCTTTATTAATGCCCACCCCACAGTTATTAATCCAGACTTAAATGATAAGCAAGCGGGCATACCAGTTACAAATGATGATGCCATCATTACTCTTAACGGAAGCTGGTGGACTAACAGAGAACCGTCTGATACAGGTGCCCTAGGTGTTGGAGTTCCCCCCGCTACTGGCACCGACAGACAAGATTATGATTATTTTTATAAGTTGCTCGATCTGCAGACAGTAACACCGAGAAGTGGAGACGAAGCCAGATTCAACAACTCAAGCACTCCAAATAGTCCTATCACTCCATTCAATGATGGAGAAACCACAAAAACTGTGTATGTCCATTACCTCAGGCCAGCAACTAGAGGTTCTTCGGGAACGGTTGACTTGATAGTTGGGGATTATAGTAACCCGTGGAATATCGACACAAATAGTAAATACATATTAGTGATTGACGGTAATCTAAGGGTAAGGCAACCCAATACAAGACTTACGATGGCGGGCAAAAACTCAATTGATATCGCCAGTGGCGGTTTCCTCATGGTCGTGGCCAGCGGCGATATTACCTTTGATAAAAATATTGGTTACGACTGCGGCTCTGACCCCGCTGGTCTGACTTGTTTAGACACCAACAACTCTAAGATGATCACTGCTGACAGAGGTCAACTCATCGAAGGTATTTTTATCGCTTCAGACAATTTGACCATTGAATCTTATGATACTTCAGGCACAGCCACAATGAATAGAAAATTTGTCGCTGGAGGCACATTCGTAGGTTGGAATGGAGTGAATTTACCTAGAAAATTCGAAAACAATACTACTACTGACCCGCTTGCCCGGCAGAAAAACGCCGTGTCACCCACCGAGCAATTCTTCTTCCGTCCAGACCTAGTGGCCAACACCCCAGAAGCCATCAAAACACCAGACCTCACCTGGAAAGAAGCCAACTAAGCGGTAGCTTTAATTCCCGCCCGTTCCCCATATCCCCATTTCTCCAACTTGACGACCAGGCAAAAATTCCTGTATTCTGGTAGTACCCCAATTTTGTGAGGGTTGTTTGCTATGACAGATTACGAACCAACACTTAATCATACCGATATCCACCCGGCACACTGGACTCATTTTAAGTCGAAAAAAGACAAGAAAGAGGAGAGTAAGCATCAGTCATCAAAGGATAAGCAGGCAGCTTCCCAAACTGAAAATGAGACAATAACTGGAGCAGCCCCTGATTTCAAAAAAGTGTCGTCACCCACTAGCCATCGCCCTCACCACACGGTCACACACCCCACTGCCACCCACCACCCCAAGCACCCACCGCTGGTGATTGGCTCGCCACGTAAAAAGCGTCGCTGGCCGCGATTCAAGTTTGCCAAAAATGCACCACTATTAATCATGTTCGCTAGCTTGGGGATTATCTTGATAGTTGTGGGGGGGTATATGTTTAGGAACTCCATATCACTGCAAATACCCAAAATCGTTGACTTGCAATTTAATCAAAGTAATAACGTAGCCATCACAAAAAATGACCTGAGAGGGTCTCTTTTGCTTGTCTCAGATGGATATTTGCAACAATTTGATATTAAGACCTCAAAATTAAGCCCAGTTGATAAATTTACCGCAGCTATCCCTGGCAATGTATTTACTGTGAAACCCAATCAATCGCATGACATATTTTTTATTAGCAGCACAGAGCAGTTGAGTACCGGCCCAAAATATCATTACTTCCTGCTCAATCTAAAAAATCAAAAATTATTCTATTTGCAAGAAAATGAATTACTTGATAAGGGCGGTTCATCAATAATTGATGCAACCCTGTGGAATAAAGATGGCACAGAAGTTTTATTAAGCACCATTAATGGAAAAAATGAGGACGGCTTGCGCCAATATAATTTGTTAACTCTTGATCCAGATAACTTTCAACTCACAAAACTAACTCAAATTGATGCTGAAAAATTAATTTTGCTACATTTTGATGAAAAAGATGTATTTATGGATAGGAGATTGGTAGTAGAAATCCCTGTGGAGTCAGCAAATGAGGATGAACCAATTGACCCATCAATTATCATCAATCAAGAAATTATCACATATACTATTTCCAAAGACGTCACCAGTGTGCTTAACGCAGATTCAACCAACCTAATCAACTCACATGGGGGTACTCATTTTGCTCTCCAAAATGGCCAATTACTCAACTTTAAAACCTACAAACCCAAGATAGATGGGAAAGATTTCACCATTAATTTACCTGGTCAAACAAGTGTTGCCAATATAGTGTGGTCTGCAGATAACCGTTATTTTGCTCTGATCACTTTTAAAGAAGGAGAGCAGCAAGTGGCATTTTATACAAATAGTGGACAATTGTTATCCACTTTGTCATCTGACCTAGGCGCAGTCGTGGTCTTTTCTGATGAAGCTAACCCGATGCTTATTTCACTCAACAACGACCAAGCACTGGATTCAGATACCTCATTCGGCCAAGTTGTAACCTCAACAGAAATCGACATAAATTCTGGTACAACTATTAACTCGAGTCAATTTGTAGCAAAAGCACCTTTTGTTAGGGCCTGGATTGAATAGCATATGCTGAAACAACTCTATCTTACTATTTTGTTTGGCAGTTTGTTCTTGGCTCATACTTCACTTGTCAGTGCTGCAGAAGTAGTCAAAACAATCACCTATAACCAAGATGTGAACATTAGCCAGAAGTTGGGTACACTTTGGCACGGTGGTCCATCAGCAGCACCAGCTCAAACGGTGGACGGAGATAGTGACGTTATCTTTATCACTATCAACGTACCCAAAGCAACTGATGATCAACCAGACGGAACGAATACTTTGGTGAAGGGTATAAATTTGACCATTCACGATCATGATGAAGGCGGCGACTTCAAAATTTATGGGTATAAATATGATACCAATGGTAATCTAGTTAACGTCTTTGGATCTGACACCCAACTATTACCTCAAAAGCGAGCAGGTGAGAGTGATAAGTGGGTTTATGAGGATGTCGATACTCTTGGACCAGATGAAAAATGTGGTAATCAAGGATCTGAACCTTTTACCAATAGATTTCATACCCAACACAGCCTAATTCCAGATCATGAAGGCTGCTTAAGATCTCACCCCGTTGTTGCAGGTGACCCTGGAGTTGATGAAAATTCAAAGTTGACAAAAGCAGGCACTTTTAAGCGTGATGGGATGCCATATCATTATTACTCATTAGAAAATATGCCGGTTTGTGGAAGAAGCGATGGGTGTGAACTAGCTCAAATCAAGATCAAGTTAAAGTGGAATGGCTATTCACCAACAGGTTATAAACATGATAATTTTCACTATCACATTGGCAATATTAACTTCTTGATAGAAGGAGATGGCTCCCCTCCTAAAAACCTCAGGTGTACAGCCACCGACTGTGTTGATCGTGCCACTCCTAATAGAACCGATAATAAATTAAAATTTACTTGGGATGGGGGCAGTGGTTCGGGGCTCGTTTTTAATATCACCGAAGAGGGTAGATCATGGGATAACAATACTGGATACTTTTGGAATAAGTGGCCAACTTATGGCAATGACTTATCAATTGTTAAAAGTGAGTTTACTGGCCAAGCTGAGGCACGTAACAAACCACTAGTATTGGTGCCTGGCACGACTTACAAAGCTTATGTGTGGGATGAAAACGCGAGTCAGAGAAGCAACGATGCTTCGTGTAAGTTGGAGTGGTGCCCCCCGACACCACCTCCTGGGAGAGGCAAACTTGTTTCTCTTTCACACTTCTGCAATCCTAGTCTGCAATCTAAAGATGTTGGTGACAACTGGCTGACTTACACTTACAACCTAAATATCAGTTCTGAAGCCACGGGCGGATGCCCTTCAACCCAAACCAATCTTTTTATCAGCATCATGGATAGTGATACTAATGCTACTGCCATTAAAACCTACTTGGGTACACCAGATTATGTTTATGATGGAGAGCAAGGCAGAGGAGTTGGATATATTATCCAGACGGTTAACTCGCCAGGCTCAACTGTCAATTTTACCTGGAATCCATCAGTCCTCATTGGTGGCAATAACCGCTCAATTAATCAACTTGTTAATTATCTAAATACCAATGGTTTTAACCCATATTTAGCTGTCGGAGCAAATTTGCAGTATCAGTGTCCTGGCCAACCGCTAGCCCAAATTGACTGGGTTGGATCTGATTTTCAAGATTCTACCGCTGGTCATCCAGCAGGCAAGACTGAGTTAAAGCCATTATCGTGTACGAAAGCGGAAGACACTCCAATAAAATGTAATGACGAGTGTACTCCAGGACCAGTTGGTGATGCACAGTGCCAAGATAAAGCTAATGGAGGTGATCCTGCGTTTGTGTGCTCCGCCAGCCAAGGGGATAAGTGTCGATTGGGAGTCAATGAACCTGATCCTTATTGTAAACCTGCTGATTATTCAATTAAATGTGATGATTTCTGCACATCAGATGAGCAGTGTCAAGACACAACTAATAATGGAAATCAAAACTACACCTGTTATCAAACTGCAAACGAAGGAAAGAGATGTCGATTAGAAAATTATGAAGAATCTGAGGTCTGTGCGCCATTGAGTAGTGCTCAAATCTCCGGCAATTTCTACGTGACCCCAAACAATACTTGCGCTACAGATGCAGAAAAAAACATCATCACATTAGATGCGGCTGTTACTCTTAATCCTCCCACCGAAGGAGAGGACATTGAAACTCAATCATCAAGCTATACAGCTAAAGTACCTGAGTCTGCTACAGAACTGCAGCCTATTTTGCATTTCAAAGATTCTGATTATGTTTGTGCTAGCTGCAATTCTGAGTCTGCTACAGAGGGGCTAAAAGTTACCGGTTATGACAATTCATGTGTCTATATTGGATCAATTAATCCACCAAAAAATGATGCGCATTTTTACCTAAGAGACGTTGCATCATTAACAGCAGAGCCATGGTGGCAAACCTGGGGTGGTTTGGTTTACGGCCACTCAAGTTTAAGCTCTAATCTGCCTACAGATGATGTTTTTGCATGTAATGCTGACAACAACTGCTATCCCTACTTAATTAGGACAGCACAGCTTTCCATAGCTAAATCTGCTGGCATACCAATTACCAATGGCAACATTTCTCCGCCCAGCATTCTTGGATTCATGACTCTGCACAATAACGAAAGCAAATATGCCAAAGGAGCTAATATGAAGGCTGGCGTCACTTTGGAAAATTTTGATTACTTTAAACAAAAAGTTGATTTAACCGGAGTAAAAACGATTGATACAAGCTCGATTAGTAATCTAACCATTAGCACTGGCACAGATAGAGAAGGCGCAAAAGTATTCCACAGAGAGGGTGATCTTGTTGTTAATCCCAGCTCTACCTGGGATGTGGGTACCAATAAAGTCATTATCTTCGTCAATGGCAACCTAACTTTCAGCCAAGATGCTGCAGAAGAAAAATTGATCAAGGTGGATAATTCTGGCTTCTTAGCTTTCTTTGTCAGTGGTAACGTCATCATTGATAGCAACGTTGGTAACGATGATGAAACAGATACCACAGCCAATATTGAGGCAGTGGTAGTAGCCAATGGTAAAATTACTACAGAATCCGAGGGATCAGGGTTAGACAAGAGACTAGTACTGGAAGGCAGCTATGTGGGCTGGAATGGCATTGATTTGAAAAGAGCAGTCGATGGTATTGAGAGCAAAACCATCCCTTCTGAGCTCTTCATCCACCGGCCAGACTTTGTGACCAACGCCCCAGACATTCTCAAAGCCACCACACTCAATTGGCAGGAAGTTAACTAAGGCGGGTAGATTGGGATGGTTAAATCATTCGAATCGGACGAATCAGGAATATCAGGGATATCTATGCGCACCTCCGCGAATTTGCAGCAACCAGAGCAGAGAATAGTTCACACCAAAAAAGCCGGTTTTACCCTGATTGAGCTGCTGGTGGTGGTGGGTATCACCGCCATGGTGATGATCACCGTTTCCACCATTTTTATGACGTTTTTATTGAGCAACGCCCGCACCAACGCCCGGCGCGTCATTCAGTCTGACGGCAACACTGCCATGCATCAAATTGAGTTTGAAATTAGGAATGCAAAGACAGCAAAATGTACCTCATCGAGTGTGCTTACGCTCACAAATAATGCTGGTGATGCAATCACCATCCGAGCGATTGGCACCCCCCCACAGTTAACTATCGATGGCAAAGTCATCACTGCCAAAACAGTGCTTAACACACTAGGTTTTACTTGTACTGGAGCTCAAGTGAAAGTTTCTTTTAGCCTCAACATTACTGATAATTTTGACAATTCTTTGACTCAAGAATTTCAAACTACCGTCCAGGTGCGCAACTTAGCTTTGTGATTAACCTCCCCATCGATTTGCAGACTAGCTTGAGCTCTGGGTTTCAAGTTGTAAATGAAGCCACTCCCACAACCTTGCGGTTGGGGTTTGTGGCTTTTTTGGCGGAATTCTGCCGTGGCTTTTCTTGGCCTATATCCCCGATTTCACGATCGGCTTTTTCCGCCAAGGCGGGATAAAATGCACATTTCCGCTGATTTTTGCTTAGTCGATGACCATTAGTAAACATAGCTGAGTGGAAATTTTGTGCGGGTAGGGGAGAGAAGTAATCTAATAATCAAACAATTTTTGGACGACTTCTACATCCCGCGTGGCTGAGCCATCTTGCCAAGACACAGTGACAGTGATGGTCGCTGTACCAGTTGTCTTGTCCACTTTAATTACCCTCGTATAGTTTGTGCCGTTAGTATTCCAGGCTGCACAAGGAGTGGGTGTTAATGTGCCATTGCTTTGAAGGCATCTACTTTGTCCACTTGGTGGCAAATATGTGGAATAAAAACTGTTCCACCCATCAGTTGCCCGCTTTTGCCTAATAATATCAATCGCGTCTTGCGCATATCTAGTGGCCACTTGCCTGTAATCTGCCTGAGCGCTATTTTTGACTGAGAATGAAAGTGCCGCTGCAATGGCGGTCAGCACTAACGCCACAATCACCACTGCTACCAGCACTTCTACCAGGGTAAAACCAGCTGTTTTGGTTTTATTGAACATCCGATATTGCCCCTCCTGTACTGATCGTAAAAGTGTAAGTTTTTGTATTTCCCGAAACTGTAATTATTTGACCGGATGCAGGAAATACTCCATTATTCAGTGTGAAAAATTTGATAGTATTCATGCTCACATCAACACCCGTTGGAATTGTAAAAGAGGGATGCGTTCCGGGAGAGGCTGGAACAATTGCTGCATCAATAGTGTCTCCGCACAAAGGCTGTATTTTTATCACTGACCCTGTTTTTACTACCTGATAACCCTGTAATGGCTTTTCGCCTGCGGTATCCCCATCACATGCTGCCGGTGTTTCTTGAACCTGAGCCTTGGTTTTAGCACTCACAAACAATTGCCGCACTTCTTGCGTCGCAGTCAAAACTTCCTGCTTTTTGGCAAAAGTAGTAAACCCAGCTATGGAGCCACCCACCACAATCGAAGTAATCGCCACCACTACTAACAATTCAATTAGGGTGAAGCCTGTTTGTTTGAAGTAGGGAAGTTGAATTTTGGGCATTGCATGCATGAAATTAAGGATTCTTCGCGCAGTAAAAATTGCCAGATCCAGTAATAGTACAGTTACCACTAGAGGTAGTTGCATTACCTTTGTTATTAGTTCCCTCTAGGGTAGCGCAAACACAAAATCCTTGACCAGAATCTTTCCTTGTATATGCATATCTCGTTGGATCGCTTGGACCTGGAGCTGAAAGAAATCCATTATTCACTAAAGTACCAACTACACTAGTAAATCGCAGAAACTGATCTGTTTCACTAGGCTGAGGGTATAACGTATTTTCCTGTTTATACAGAACTAGCGCTTGTCTCACTGCCTCGATATCTGCTTTTCTCTTGGCATCTCTTGCTGTGATGCTAGCATTGCGATAACTCACTAACCCCACGGAAGCCAAAACCACAATAATGGTCATCACCACTAACAACTCCACCAAGGTAAAACCGTTGTTTCTTTTTTGATTTTTCCAGTTCATATAATTCCTAGAGTCTATTACTTACACAAGCAAAGCCCGTGCCAGTATCTATGTCAGTTCCAGAACACCCTCCGCAATTTCCTTTTGTATTTTGTTCTAACTCATAATATATACACCATAACTCATCAACCTTATTATTGAGAACCGAAAGATTTGAAGGATCTGTTGGCACCACGTACTCAACAGTACCTTCGCTGATGGATCCACCATTGCTTGGTATATAAGTAGGATAATCTCCGGTTTCCACTTTGACTTGTTCCATGGCCGCCGCCATATCGCGAACAGTACTCATTCTTTGTGCATCCCGCGCACTTCGTTGGGCAGAAGAGTAGGCGACTAGACCAAGAGCGGCTAGAATTGCGATGATGGCAATGACGACTAGTAATTCGATTAAAGTGAATCCTTGCGAAAAAAAATTCTTTCTATCCATATATTCCTAATATATAAATTATGCTACTGTAAGCTTCCCACACAATACCGATCAAGTGATGCTGCAGTCCAATTGCATGCAGCACCTGAGTTCGCCTTACTCACCGTTTCAAGAACTGATGAGCAAGCACAGTATGAAGTTGCATTTCCGGTGCAGGTATAACTATCGCCCTGTGTATCCGTTGTGGGTTGAACTGTAGTTTGCGCATCACTCCACATTGTTTCGCAACTAGCGTATGCACCCTGATGATCTGCGGCATACTGCTCGAAAGCATTCTGAAGTACCTTCATATCACCAATTCTCTTGGCATCCCTTGCACTTGCTTGCGCGCTACTGTATGCCACCAAGCCCATCGCCGCCAAGATAGCGATAATCGCGATCACGGCCAACAGTTCAATTAATGTAAAACCTTTTTTATTAAATCGAGAAAATATCTTCATATGAATCTTTCGTAAACTTGCCTCCATCTTAACCTATTGTTTATTGACTAGGCAATAGTGAGTTGCATCTTGTTCTGAGACTGTAAAGTCACACGTTGAATTAGAATTCGCTTTTTCCCCATGCCTTTCAAACTCGGCGCACATGCAGTAGGTTGTTCCGTCGCCCGAGGAAAGATATGTATACTGTAAATTTTTCGGATCACGCGTTGATCCGTCGTACTCATTGTATTGGCTAGCCAAAACTGCAGCCATATCAAGAAAATTTTGTGCCTTGGTGGCATTATTGTGATAAATGGGATACCGCGCCCCATGATCAATGCTGTACTTCTCCAAATACACCTGGGTATCTTTCAAATCGGCAATGCGAGTGGCGTCGCGGGCACGGCCAAGTTGGGTAGAGACGATCATCATGATACCAATCGATAATAGTGAAATAATCGCCACGACGGTTAAGAGCTCAATTAACGTCCAGCCATCTTGAGAATGCCAGCTACCATTAGAGGAGGGGAGTAGCAATTGCTGATATTGACGTTTTAACATATTTTAATTAATCGTCACTTCTGCCTCTGGAGCAGGCATACCCACCACAATCGTTAATTGACTAATTGAAGTAGCAACCGAAGTGTTATCCATTTCATCCACCGCTTGCACGCTGGCGGTATAAGTGCAGCCACTGGTGGCGCAAGTATAGGCGTGACTCACTGCCCCAGTATCAGTCACTAATTGCTCAGTCTTACCATCACCAAAGTCTATGGAAACCGCTGTCAGCTGGTTTTTACCAGGATCAACCACATAATTAAAATCAATGATTTCTCCTGGTTGCACGCGCACCTGGCGGGTAGCTACATCAAAAAAAGGATTGGAAGTAAAAGACACTACTGCCGGTCGGGTGGTACAAGCTTGGAAGCAACCGCTCTCACACCCCTGAACATTTTCCATCTTTTCCCCAATACCAATTTCCGCCACCGGGTCACAACACTTAAAGCCATAACCCTCACAGGAGGTAAGAGGACCAACCCCCAGGTCATCATCGACGATGATTTCGGTCACAAAGGAATTTTCTACCCCCACAATTTGAGTTTTAACTAAAAATTGCAAATCTAGATCTAATAATTCCCCAATCTCCTTAGCAATGTCCTCAAAGACTGCCAATTCCACGGCGCTCAGGCCTTGATTCAAAACAATACCAGATGTGCCTGGTTTTTTAGTGATGTATGGATTTAAACTATAGCTGCCAATCTCAATCGGATCAAACGCAAACTCAGCACAAATCACTTCCAAAACATAGTCCTTATTTGATGTAAAACGTAATTGCAAAATAGTGTCATTAATGCCACTACTTACTGCAACACTTTCTGCTCGCTGATTACACTCAGCCACTGCAGTCTGACCTTCTTGATTGAGAGTCACCACCGAACGCTTAAATTCTTTGACACCCTGGTATAAAAAGTACTCACGCACCAACAAAAACCCTGAGATAATCACCACCAAGAGGAGGGCAGACAACATCAAAAAAGAAGAGATAAATCTCATACTTTTTTAAGTATAAACACATTTCTCTGGCTACTCAAGAACATAATCGCACTACAGTTTCAGAAAACTAGCGCATTTGGCGGACGTACTCATCAATTAAATTACGAATCATGCGCTGATAAGGGGTTTTCAACAACCCGGCTTGATCTTTGAAATAGTTGATGCTGTCTTCGCTCATGGTAATCGTCACTTTTACTCCCTTGGGTCTGAAAACTAATTCTTCAGGACGAGGTAGAAAATCCTTAGTCCGCTTGCCCATCTGCATCGGTTCATTTTGATATGTAATTTGTTTATTGCTCATCTTCATATCGTCTCCTTCCTTTTCGCCAGTATCCCGCACCATAAATCCGGATAGTGTTTGCTCGATAGGTAAAGCGCACTGTTAAAATACCTCGTGCCACTTTGCCTAAGCAAAAGTAGCGTCTTTCTGATGTGCTGTGATCCAAGTCTTCTATGATCACGCGGTTGATGTCGGTAAAAGCCCACTGCGCCTCCTCAAATGAAACCCCATGTTTGAGTTGGTTTTCTAAATTCTTATTCACATTCCACTCAAAACTAACGTGCTTCAATCTTATCATAATATGTATATTTTTCAATATAAATTATATTGCTTTTAAGCTGGTATTACTTATGACAAGAAAACTACACCCCTTCATGCTTGCAATATAACTCGCCAAGCTGACATGAACTGTATAAACAAGCTTATCGATCATGGAAGAAAAAGCACAAAAAATCCCGCTGTAAAGCGGGATTTGATGTTGGTCTCGCTAGTGTTTCATAACGACCACATCTGATGGATCTCATTCTATCAAAATATCGCCGATTGTTAATACTCAGTTCATACTCAGTTCAATTTTGGTGGACCGACGGGACTCGAACCCGTAGACCAAATTTATCAGATGTAGTCTCGCACCAGCGCAGGCCCACGTGTGAGCATCATAGTTGATCAACCTTTAATAAAGTGTAGAACCAATCCATGACTAAAATTTGACGTTTGAAAATTAGTGCAAAAGAAGAACGATCGCAACTTAATAATTACTTGAAATTTGAAAAACAACAGCTAGATAATTAACCCCACGTACCAACTGAAAATTTTGTTGCCCCAAATTAAAGCAATCAAAGTACCCAAGATCAAAAAAGGGCCAAACGGCACAGCTTGTTTCATCTTGGCCTTTTTAGCACACAGCAAACCAACACCCACCACACCGCCAATAATGAAAGCCGAGAACAGCCACACGATGGCGGCGGGCCAGCCCAGCAGTAACCCGAGCGGCGCTGCCAGTTTGACATCGCCAAAACCCATACCCCTTCCCCGCGTGAGCAACCAAATCCCAAAGAAAAAAGCGGTCGCCCCAATCATTGTCAGCATTGCCATCCCAAAGTCTGGTACTTGCATGATACCAGCAGTGACCAACCCAACCCGGTAAAGTAAAACAATTACCAGCAGAGCTACTGTTAAAGTGTCTGGAATAATCATCAACCTCAGATCAATTATAAAAATTACCAATAAAATCATGCCTACGCTTAACCAAAAAACCGGTTGTAACACCACAAACGGCTGTTGAGTCAGTTTGAAAAACATGAAGATGGCAAAGTACCACCAAACAAATAAAATTCCGGTTAAGAGTTCAACCGCTGGGTGAGCAATGTCAATTTTTTTCCGGCAGTGGCGGCACTTGCCCCGGAGGATTGCATAGGAGAGGAGGGGAATGTTGTCATACCAAGCAATTTGTTTGCCGCAACTTTCACAATAAGACCGACCCCGCACCCAGCTTTCTTTTTTATTAGTCCGATAAATAATCACGTTTAAAAAGCTACCCATGGCGGCACCAAGCAAAAACAAAAATAAACCAGTCAACAACATCCACGGCCACAACATAAGTTTAGTATAGCAAGCTCAAGGGGAAAATATCATTCGAAATCTCTGACTAAAACCTTCCTTGTCAAGCACCCCTTTTTGTGCACACGGAGTGTAAATACTCGGCGTGAAATCTGGAGGGTGGCATTTTAAGTGTGGAGTGAATTCTTTTGTGGTTGTATTCGTACAGTGTGTGTTGAATAGCCTCTAGGAAATGTCCTTCGTCATCGAAGCGGTCAAACTCAAGACCTAGGTCTGTTTTAAAGTTGTTGTAAAAAGATTCTTGGTAGCCATTTTCCCAAGGAGAAGACTTGGTACTAATGGAAACGGTAACGCCAAAATCTTGGACTAATTTGGTATAGTTTTGGCTGGTATATTCTGCTCCTTGGTCGGTGTGGATGTAGTGTGGTTTTTGGAAATCTCTGTTAACCAGTCCATCAAAGAAGGCCTGTGCCACCAGATTTTTGTCGTGTTTACGAGAAACCTGCCAACCCACAATTTCTCTGGTGAACAAGTCCATGAAAGTGGCTAAGTACAAGAATTTTCCCTTGAAAGGCAAGTAAGTGAAGTCTCCCACCCAAGTATGGTTGGGTACAATGGGAAACTGGTTCTTAATCTGGTTTTGGAATGGAGCTGGTTTTCTTCTTTCATCCCGTCTTTTTCTCCACCGCGCTTTTCTCTTGTATGGCTTGATTTCATACAGCTTCATACATCTGCGTATTCACTTTTCGCCCATACCAAGTGCCAAAGCAATCCTTCGGTAGCCATAGCTGGGATGCTCTGCCAAAACTGCCAAGATTTATTCCTTGAGAATGGCGTCTTTGTTTAGCCTTGCAGTACGCTTCTGGTATATTCCTCGACGAGAAATTGTTAAGCTCTTGGATAACAACTTTTTGCTGGTTTGAGGATGTTTTTTAAGTACTTCGGTGACAAATTCATCTTTTCTTTTTTTTTGCCTTCTCCAACTCGAGTGTGAGTACTCCTAGAATATTCTTCAAGTCCTCATTTTCTTTCATCACCCGCTTATATTCTCGGTAGCTTACTTGCTCTGTTATCTGGCCACGTAGCCAATTGTATATTGTTTTGTCACTGACCCCATATTGTTTGGCTAACTCTGAAACTTTTTGTCCAGATTTGACTTTAGCCAATATCTCGGCTTTCACTTCTCCTGAAATTCCTGCCATTTTCCCCCCTTTCACACGACTGCTATTTTACAGTCTGTGTTTATTATTAGGGGAGCAGGTCAGCTGCAGGAATCTATTCACTTCTTTGGTGGTCCACTCCGGATACTACAGCTCGCTGACCCAATCAACTTTTCCGAATTCATACCATTTCTCGAGCCAATTTGAACTCGGTGCGTATTTTAGAACGATTGAGAATGGGAATTTGGCTTTATATCGCACCTTTTCACCATCTAAGACTACGTTCTGAAGTACCAAATTCAAAAGAGCTCTTTTTTCATGAGGTTTAGAACGAGAGAAGATATTAGCCGAGCGAGAAGCAATCTCTACCAGGCTTGAAACAGTGATATAGTACTCACGATTAGCTTTTTCAAGATTGGCAAGTTTTTGTGTTAATTCATCTTCATTTTTTTCAGCTTTTTTACGAATTTCCTCAAACTTATCTTTAGTGATTAGCCTGAAACTTGGAGCAAAATTAGTTACTACTACAACCGTGAGGAGCAGAAAGTTGAAGAAGACGTGGTTAGCACGTTTCGCCAGTTCCCGCTGCGGTTAGCTTGGGCAATTACTATCCACAAGTCACAAGGACAGACGTATAGCAGCGTAGTGATTGACCTCGGTGATGGTGCTTTTGCTCATGGTCAGACGTATGTGGCGTTGAGCCGTTGCACACAACTAGAAACACTTTACCTAAAACGTGATGTTTATAGAGAAGACGTGATTGTGGATAGTAGTGTGGTAGCTTTTATGAGTGGAGGCAATCAGTCCTCAGAGGAACAATTATGAAATCAAAACTGTCTGTAGCATTATTTGTCTTTTTTATTTTTGCAGTTCAGCCCGCTTTTGCCAACAATTGGGGCATTGCTCAAGACATGGGTGTGAAGCAAGGTTGGATGGCTCCATACAATGGCGAGCAATTGGGATACACAGGGATACCATGCCAAGTTAGGCAGCCTACTGAGGCAGAGAAACAAGACATTGTTAATCTCTTATGTGGAAGTGAGCAGGAAAGCAATTTTGTCCAATGCAAGCAAAATACGGTTGAGTGGATTAGTGCTTATCCAACTTGTGAGAGCAGGAACATTGGCGTTAGGAAGTCTGAAAGCGGTTTGCTTGAAACGTTTGACTTGCCAGCACAGATTGAAGCTTCAGCAACGCCACTAACAGAAGAGCAACCTACACCTTTGGTTGAGGTTCAACAAAATATTGCCCCAAACACCAATACTCTCAATTTTCAGTGGTCAGATGTTATAGCGATTATCACAATATTACTTTTTGTGGGGGGTGCTATCTATTGTTTTGTTCAATATCAAAAAATTGGAACTATTGAAAAGGAAATCAATAGTCTTGAAGCTGAGTGGGATGATGTGCCTAGAAAGTTTAAGAAGCCAGTCCAAAATGATTTATTGATGAGGATTTTTGAGAAGGAGAGAAAACCAATTGAGCGAAAAATCTATCTTCACAAGCAGAAACGGCAATTTATCTTGGATAAGATACCACTCGTCGGGTGGTTAAAAAAGTGATGTGCTATATTTAGCTATTGAAAAAAGTTACGAAAAATATGAGAAAACAAAAAAAAATAAGAAGATATTTTTTGCTGTGACAGCAGTAGCATTACTGATTGCAGTAGTCAGTGTAATGTTGAGGTACAATAAAGAACCGTCTGATGTCCCAATTGAAGTAAGCACAGAGAGCGATTTTGTTGTTCAGGAAGAGGTTAATAAGCCTAAATACTCAGTTGAGGTTTTATCGGTATCTAACATTAAGATGAGTCATCCAAATGATGTGCAATATACTCTTAAAATTACTAATTTCTCTGTAGAGCCATATATAACCAACTTTTCATTTCATGATTGTACTTTTATTGACAATCAGAACAATACACTCAGTGGCAGCATCGAGTTTGCACCAGAACAACTCGATAAAGCAATTTTGCCTGGCGAGTCAAAAGACATAACTCTAAATAGTGTTGCTTCCTTGAGCGGCTATCAAATGGCTAACCCACAGAGTACCTATCCAATCAAGTGCGAGTATGACTCAAGTGGCAATCAGGTTTGTAGCACTATCACTAATTTCACAATCCAGAGTTGTAATGCCTATATAACGGCTGATGGCGGACAAGCCTCTAATCAATGGGGTCATGATAAGCTGCTTGTCGATTTTCAATAAAGCTTTCAGTATTAGTGTCATTTGAAGATAAATTATAGTATCTACATCTGTGTAATGCTCCATCTTTACTCACGCTCTGGTTCCATAGGGGAGGTACGAGGTTTTTGGGAGGCAGCACTGTGCGGGGTGCCACCGCGCCGACGTGTAGCGAATACACAACACAATGACCGTCGGCCGTGGAAGTATGGAAGCAGTGGACGCAGTTTTACGGCAATGGGGCTTCTAACAAGTGGTAAAATCTGGTATTTTCTTGCATAATGCAGGTTCTTGATAGCGTCTATCGCTCGGAGCCTTTCAACAGAAATCACCACAAAGTTACAATTAGTACATCGCCAGTAATAGTCACCCCAGCGCTTGTTTAAACTCAAACAATTTTTGATCAATTATTTCGGTCACTACCCAGGGCTTCATGCTTTTAGGAACATGAAGAAAGGTGTACTGAGCGTTTAACTCACCTTGATTTATCAACTGCATTATTTTCCAACTCGTTAAGTTGCAATGGGAGTTACCCATAGCTTCTGCCAACTTCATTTCGGAATTATCAGACAGAAATGGATTGATTTTAACTTTTTGTTTGTCTTTACCATCAACATAATCATTGCGAAACTGATTAGTACAAATTGTCTCGATACGAATTTGGTCTTGATCTACTCCTGAGTATGTTCCCAAGCCCAAAACATATGATGGCTGATCGTGAAGTATCATTTCCAGATAGTGCTCAACATTATTGGGGTAAACCAAGTAGCAGTAATCAATTTGTTTCAGCCGATACAGTATGCGACCCGTACCTCCGCTAAGTGCAAAGCCATAAATCTGGTTAGAAAAGAAGCTTTCGGACATGATAAAAGCTAAACATCCATCGCTTTTTTAAGTCTTTGCAGTTCTGTAGCAGGGTTCCTAAATACTACATCTTCGGGCTCGAATGATTCTAAATCCAATTCACTAAAATCATCTACTCCAACCCAGTCTGCTATTTCTAGATGATCTGGGTGTTTTTTATTCTTTAAAATTTCTATTTTATGTTCATAGCCACCAGTGCCGCCGGAATCTTCCCAGGGGCATGCTCGTTTGCCAGCAACTACTTGTGGAAAGACTTCTTGAGAACTAAATGGTAAGACTTTTTCTAAAATAATTTTGTGCTCCCAATTGTCGCCAAAATCGTAAACATAAGTCAACTTAGGTTGATCCTCAGATAAAAACTCTTCCAACTTAGTTGTGGCTTCATCAAGTGATTCTTCACCTTCGCCCCAATCGTCTTCTGGGTTGGGAATGGCAATATGGGTTGCATTCCTATCCCAGGCAGAACCAACAAAAAATTGGTGTAAATGGTAGTCTTCCCAACCAAAACTATCCTGAATCGCAATATGTAATTCCCAAAAGGTGGCATTTGAGGGGATAAGTAAGCGTCTCCAAACTGGAGGTTTAATATCTTGTAAAACAACTTTAATCTGGTAGATTTGAGGATTTTTCGTCATAAAATGAGTATACCATCAAGTAAATAGATTTCCCTATGGTTGAAAACTATCCCCAAAAAGTTTTCATTGACAGTGAAAACTTTTTATATTATAGTAGATGAGGTATGAATGATCAAATCCAGACAAAAATCACCAAAAACCTCTTAGCGTCAGCCTTGAAGGAACAGTACGAAGCTTTTATATCCCGTGATTTAGGGGTGGAAAGAGAGGTGCTAGAAGACTTGAAAGAAGCAATTTCTGCTCCACAAGTTACAGTTATTACTGGCCTTAGGCGAGTCGGCAAATCAACTTTACTTGCCCAAGTAGCAAAGAAATATCTGAAAAATGACTTTTACTTTGTTAACTTCGAGGACGAACGACTACTCAACTTCCAAGTCAGTGATTTTGACATGCTTCATGAGACTTTGATAAGCCTGTTTGGCGAGAAGAAAACATTCTTATTTGACGAAATTCAAAATATCCCTGAGTGGGAAAGATTTGTGCGCCGCCTCCATGATCAAGGGTATAAATTCATTGTTACCGGTTCAAACGCGTCACTATTGAGTCAAGAGTTGGGTACACGACTGACTGGTCGTTCTATACGAGTTGAGCTATATCCATTCTCGTTTCGAGAATACTTAAGATTTCGAGAAGTAAAAACTCCTGATTTAAATGTCTTGACCACCAGGCAAAAAGGCAATTTACGCAAACTCGCTGATGAATACATTGCTTTTGGTGGGATTCCGGATGCGCTCAAGTACCCGGAGTTGGGAGTTCATAAGGCACTGTACGATGATGTTTTGTATCGTGACATCGCTACTCGGTACAAGTTGGACAACGTTAAGAGCTTAAAGGAATTAGCTTTTTACTTGATTAGCAATACCGCCAGTTTGGTATCTTACAATAAACTTAAAGATCTCCTCAAGCTGGGTAGTGTGAACACTGTTATCAACTATGTTGATTATTTGGAAAATAGCTGGTTATTTTTTGTGGTTAATAAATATGCTTACTCTGTTAAAGAACAACAAATTGCCGCCAAAAAAACGTATGGTATTGATACAGGATTAATTCAATCGGTGGGTTTTTCTTTTTCAAAGAACAAAGGCAAATTAATGGAAAATGTAGTTTTCTTGCAACTACGAAGAAAGTACCATGATGTGTATTACTACAAAACGGCTGAAGACTACGAAGTCGATTTTTTCCTACCTAAAGAAGGATCTCTGATTCAAGTTGCGCAACACTTTGATTCCCTCGAAACACAAGAAAGAGAATTAAGAGCATTAGTAGATGCAGCCAACGAACAAAAGAAGTCTAAAAATCTTGTGATTGTTACAGAAAGTGAAAAAGCCGAATTTGAAAGAGAAGGTGTGAAAATTCAAGCCGTTCCCTTGTATGAATGGCTGTTACAAGTTTAAGAATTTGTTGACTTCTTTAGCGGTCCACTCTGGGTACTCAAGGTAAGTCAGCCAGCTGATTTGTCCGAATTCTTCCCATCGTTCGAGCCAATTTCATTTCTAGTTTAATAGTTTTATAACCTAAGTGACTGTGCAGCCTCTAGTATACTAAATTATCAATATAATTATTACTCACCCTTAACAATAATGTCCAATTTAAATGAAAATAAATCGGATCAATCTCATTCACAAGAGCAACTTCCTCAGGTCAGTGTAGCTACTAAACTTTGGAGCAGAGTTCGTAACATTTTTGAAAGACATTCTTCGGAAGAAGAACCCCCATTAGGTTTTCTAATTCTTGAAGCTAATAAAGATGTAAGGAAATTCGGTAGAAAGCCACTCTGGAAAGGTGATACTGCTGATTTCTTGGAAAATAATAAAGAAATACCAATTTCTGTAATTACACGTGAGTTAAATGGAAGGAATGATTTAGCATTTAGAGCAGTCAGCGCGAAAGAGTTCGAAAATATTATTATATTTAATGGAATTGGTGGTGATAATTATAAGGGAACAGTTGTTGATGATGGTACATATTTTGCGCTTGAGCTTTCTGCACCCTTAGCTATGATGGATGGCAGAACTTATGGAGGTGATGACGATAGATATAGGAGTGGCTATTTAATTGTAGTAAAACAAGATGAGGTAATATCTTGTTCGAATGACGCTTCTGTTCAAGATGTTGTAAAGGTAGTAAGAAAGATTCCGTTAGATAAGTTGTACGCAGCATTTAGAATCGATAGGGAGCCTCCAACATATGAGAATATTGATTACACTTATACTATATCAAGAATTATTCCAAAACCGGATCCATAAGTTAGTTACTGATTTAATCTTCTCCACCATCCCATAATAAACTCCTTCACTT
>DBQS01000011.1:5571-15197 GCA_002305355.1 Patescibacteria group bacterium UBA1388 | reverse complement strand
TTCCGTAGCCCCAAATCCCCATGAGAAAACACATCTTCTCTACCCAAGGTAAACATAAGAAACATCTCAGCTGTCCACTGGCCGATGCCTTTAACTTTAATTAATTCGGTAATCACTTGATCGTCATCCATATTCTGTAAAGAATCCAAATTGATTCGCTGTTGATCAACATGTCTAGCCAGATCCTTGAGAGATTTGACTTTGGCCCATGACATGCCCACATCTCTTAAAGCTTGATCATTTGTCTCCAGCACTGACTTGGGCTCAACTTGATCTTCCAACAACTTGGTAAAACGGGCGACAATCGCATCGGCTGCTTTACCCGCCAACTGCTGACCGATAATTGCTTCGCATAGTTTTTGAAAATATGTTTGAGGTGGCAGTGGTTGCACCAATTGGAGTGGAATCTGATTTATCACACCCGACATCACAGGATCAACTCGTTGAAAATGATTTTTAATTACTGCGATGCTGTGCAAAGTTTGCCTTTCCCAAACAAGCAATATTTTATAACTTCATCTAAGTGAGATAGGCACTAAATAAAGCTCGCTTTCCCTCCAACTCTTCACTCTGCAAATTCCACACCTGCTCAACCAATGATTTGAGTGCGGTAACTGTTTGCTGCGCCTCTGCATACGCAGGACTGGCATCATCTAAACCAGCTTTCCGAGACACTGCGGCTTCCAGATCACGATTAATCAAGTGCGCTAATGCAGTTCGCTCAGTTTTTGTCCACCTTGTGCCAATTTCTACTTGGCCGATGAGGGTCGGCATAGCTTCCTTGGTGTCCCGTGTTCGTTCAGAATTTCCAATCATGTTGTGTTCCTTTCCACACTAACTACTCTTGCTGATTATATGCCGCAAAGGCATAATACCACTAGTAATCTTGCCCGCTTTAATTAGACCACAAACTATCAACATCGTCGCTAAACATGAAACAAATCTTTAATAGTCCTTTAGTTCCACGGATTTTATATTGGATTATTTTGTTTGTGATTGGATTATTTGGCCTAGAAGCAATCATTTATCCACAGCTAATAGAAAACTTAATTAGCTTGCAAGTTGAAATTATCGCTTTACTGTCATTAGTGGTCTTGAGTCTAACCATCTCAGCTTATCAATATTCGCCTCATAAAAGATTTATTATTATTATTTCTCTCGCAACATTTTTGATCAGTATTATCTCCATCGTTTTTTATTACTTTGAAAAAATGATGTATCCAAATATTATTTTTAGCACACTTCATCTACATCCATCTGTAATAAAAGAGATCGCACTTTATTTGTGGGCAGTTTTGAGCGTGGTATCATTGCCTATGATCTGGAAGCGCCAAGCTAATTATTTGTTTCTCGCTCCTCCCATCGGCTTCTTATTTTTAGTTTTTATACGTTTTACATATGTCTATTCATTTATTGAAATTGGCATTGAAAACGGATTGGTTGAATGGCTGACATTTATTTTCTGTTTGATCACAACTTTTATGGGGGCTCGATATAGTATTAGGTACTGGAAAGCAAAACAATATTTCTACGCTCTTGTGCTTGCGGCCATCGCTGCCAGCACTCTTTTCTTAGCTGGGGAAGAAATAGCGTGGGGGGAGTTTCTACTCCAGTTCACGACTCACGATTTCTTTCTAACTCATAATGTTCAACAGGAAACTACGTTGCATAACTTGGGCCCGGTGCAGCAAGTGATGTGGTATGGCTACATTCTAATTGGATTTTTGGGTGGGATTTTGCCTTTCTTTAAAACTCAGCTGCAAAAAATATGGTCATTGTTCAGTTTATTGCCTGTTAGGCAACTAACCACATACTTCCTACCTTTGTTGATCTATGGATTAAATCGGTCTTTCATCGGCCCGATTTACTACAAAACTTGGGAAGAATCGGTCGAACTAGTCTTCTCAGCTGGGATATTACTGTATGTACTTAATTTTGCGAGTACAAAGAAACCAAAAAAGCACCANNATAGATGTTAATTATTTAGGTGGAGGATGCAATTTTTTTTCAACTAGACCAAAGCACCCCCTCGCGAGAGGGGGTGCTTTATTAATCTTATAAGATATAATTTAGTTAATTACATCATGTTCGAAAAGATATTGATCGGGATGCCAGCCGATCATCTTCGTTGGCGCTTCTATATCAACATCTTCAGATAATACCAACCATATCTTGGCGCCATCAGGAAGATTTGAAAAGTCAAATTCTCCTTTGATATTTACATTTCCACCATTGTTGGCAGTCGCGTCACCCAATACCTCCAAGTTCTGACCAGGCCAAGGATCACGATAATAGATCAGCGAATAGGCTGTTCCTGTCTCAAGTCCCTTACCATTAAAAACAAAACTATCTGAATCAAACGTCATCTTTCCTCTCGCTCCACTCTCAACAATTTCCCAACTGCTCGGATCCTTCTGATACAACTCAAGGTGCCTCACTTCCGATTGACCATTCATTCTCAGGCCATTTTCGGCTGAAGGGTTTGGCTTAGCCGCCAGCACAGGAATCATCGTGCTCGCAAGCATCGTTGCACCAGCGACACCACCCATCACCGCTTTTTTAATATTATTCATAATTAGTCTCCTTAACTAATTACTTAATACTGCGGTGAACTGTAATTGGTCATAGCAGTAAGTAGCAAGCGGACTTGTCTTATAAACACTTATTTTCAAGCGCACTTCGGCTGCTTCCGCATTCAGTAAAAATTTAGCTTATTCGAAATTATTGAATAGTAAAGAATGAAGTCAATCAAATTGGAAGCTTAAGGCTGCTAACTCCTTCAATTAATGAGCCAATATTAGCATAATCCCTACCCCCACCACGAACATCAAGATACTGCCTACTGAACGGCGCATGCTTCGTTCCTGTCTGATTTCTGGAATTAAATCAGAAGCAGAAATGTAAATAAAGCTGCCGGCGGCGATAGGCAACAAATAAGGTACAATCGACTCAGCTTGCTCGGATAGAAAATATCCAAATAGCCCCCCAATCACAATAGTCATAGCAACCAAGAAGTTGGCAATCAACGCTTTTTTTGGTTTCCAACCGGCATGCAATAACACCCCAAAATCCCCCAGCTCCTGTGGAATTTCGTGAAATGCCACCGCCACGGTGGTAGCAATTCCCAAATTGACATCCATCACATATGCCGCAGCAATAATCAGCCCGTCCATAAAATTATGAATCGCATCGCCAATTAAGTTCATTTGACCAATAGTGTGCACATCGCAATCTGTGCGATGACAATGGCGCCAATGCAAAAATTTTTCCAATCCAAAAAAAAGTACAATTGAACCAAGCGTAATCAGCATTGCTTGGTGAATTTCCATTGTTTCGAATGACTCTGGGAGAAGGTGGAGGAACGCACCACCCATTAAAGTCCCAGCAGACAAACCAACCAGTACCATCAAAATATTTTGCAAATGTTTTTTTGAGAGCAGCAACGTCACAGCTCCCAAAATCCCACCTAAACTCAAGACTAATGCGCTGATGAGAATGAGAAACAAAATTGGCACAGGGGTATTGTAAAAGAATTATGGTAATTATGCAACATAGTTGCTTTACTGTGCGTGGTGAAAATTGACACGTTAAAACAAACAAGACTTAGAAATTGCATATGCCAGGACTTGGTTCAGACCAATGCCTGTTATCCCTTGCTAACAATTTAGCAAATGACGGCGGTCCCCAACTACCAGCACGATACAAATCTGGTTGATGATCTCCGTCTTGCAAATAATCCAAAGTTGGCTGAATCACCCTCCAAGAAGCTTCAATGTCTAGCGCTTGTGGGAAAAGCGTGGGGTCACCTTGTGCTGCGTCATAAATCAGTTTTTGATATGCTTCCACCAAACCCATCTGAAATTCAGACTTATAACAAAACTGCATCGGTACTTGGCTCATGTTTAAATCAAGCCCAGGCTTTTTAACATTCATCCTTAAGACTACACCTTCATTAGGTTGAATGCGGAGTGTGAGCAAGTTACCGCGTTGAACAATGCCATGTTTTTTAAACATCTCATTGATGGGCTCTTTAAACTGGATAGTAATCTCCGCTACAGATTGGGCCAATCTTTTGCCTGCCCGAAGATAGATCGGCGTGCCTTGCCATCGCTTTGAATTTACACACAATTTGGCAGCAATCGCCGTAGGAGTAAGCGAGTTCGAAAGCTCTGCTGCTTCCTGCCGATAAGCTTTGACCAGTTTTCCATCAAGAGTACCTTGATCATATTGACCAAAAACCACTTTACCAGGATTAGTAATAGGATCCAAGACTTCCAATTGAGATAGGAACTGCATGCGATGGGTGTGAATCGTTTTTGGTTGCAAATCAACTGGTTCTTCCATTAATGTCATTGTTAACATCTGTAAGAGATGATTTTGCACCACATCTCGCACCACACCAATCGAATCATAAAAATCTGCCCGCTCATTAATTCCCATTTGTTCAGCAACAGTAATCTGAATGTTATCAACATGATGACGATTCCAAAGGTGCTCAAAAATACCATTCCCAAAACGAAAAACCATTAAATTCTGGATGGTTTCTTTAGCCAAAAAATGATCAATCCGATAAATTTGGTCTTCTGCAAAAACCTGTAGCAATTCCCGATTTAGTAATTGCGAGCTAACAAGATCTGTGCCAAAGGGTTTTTCCAACAGAAACTTTGTCCAACCGCAGGCTGTTTTTTCCAAGCTTAACTCTTTGATGTTGCGAATCACATCGAGATATAGTTTGGGCAATGTCGCCACATACCACAAATGATTGCCACAAGCCTGCAGCTGCTGATGACAATGTTTAAGTTCTTTATAACTCTCAGCGTTGGTGAGATCGCCACTCACGTAAAACAGATTTTGAGAAAACTTAGACCAGTCCGCATCTTTTACGATAGGACTCACAATCTTATTCACGTAATTCTGGAATTGTTGATGAGTCATTGGCCGACGGGCCATACCAATCAGCTGAAAGTTGTTTGATAAGACTCCTTTTTTGAACAGCTGAAAAATTGCCGGCAAAATTTTCTTTTTTGCTAAATCACCTGTTGCACCAAGTAAAAATATGGTTAGTGGTGGTCGAATTGGTTGCATGAAATTTTTCAGTTTGAGCGAAAGTTTAGCAGCCATCATTATAAAAAGATAGTGGTCTCACCATTAAATATTCAGTATGATATTGGTGTGGATTTTTCAAAAATACTAAAGCTCTTCGAATTACCATCTATCCCCATAAAATTAGTGGTACTATTGATAATTTTTGTTGCTCTCGGATCGTTCTTAAGACTTAACGCCCTTGACACTAAGGGGATTTTGTTTAGTGATGCTGGTAGAAATCTCTTGAATGCTCATACTGCCGTGCAAAATCATCAACGACTCTGGTTTAGCATACCCGCTAGCGTTCCTTATTTCGCTCAAAGTCCATTGAGCCTTTGGTACTCGATGGCGATTATCACCATATTTGGGGTGAATACTCATGCGCTGTCAATTGGGTACGCCTTGCTTTCAATTTCGGCCCTGATTATCACTTACGAGTTTTTGACTGTCAGCATTAATCAGAAATCTGGGCTACTAGCCACAATGATTTTGGCGGCCTCACCACTTGCTATTGCTAGCGCACGTGTACCCGATCGTTCCACCCCGATTCCCTTGTTTGCCATTCTTTACTTAATAGCGCTTTTTGCGCTATGGAAAAAGAAATCGTATAGCTTGTTTTTTGCTGGTCTGACATTTGCACTCTTACTTCAATTTGAATTATCACTCGCAGCTTTAATAGTGTTGATACCATATGTACTTTGGCGGTCAAAACAAATGAGCATTTTGAAAAATAAAAAATTAGGATGGCTAGTGCTCGGCGTTGGATTAGGCATTCTCCCCCAGATTGTTTACGTCCTCACTCATTATTTTGCCTCTCCGGGAATAGATGATTTGTGGATCAACCATAAAGGGTGGGAGTTTAACACTTTTCAAGGAATAACACCAAATTATCTTGGGCAGCTAATGAGCAATATTTTTACCTATCTTGGTCGAGTATATGTTGTCTACGCGTGGGTCGGCGGAGGAGTACTACTCATGAATTTGGTTGGATTGATGTGGTTGCTGTGGCAGCAAAAAAACCTAATCAGATCTAAAAAAAGAATGGCTAAATTGCTACCAATTCCAGGAGAATTGGCTTTTGTATCCTGCTGCATACTGCTTATCTCAGCTATTATTCATGGCGCTTCCTCTGAAACTTACTTTTATGCCTTCACTATTTTATTGCCAATCTTCACAACTACCATTATTTTTCAGTTACCACAATTCTGGAAAAGAACATCGGTGGGCATTCTCATCTGCTTGCTAGTAATCAATTTGATTGGTATTTATCAACACAATTTTTTTGTGAGCAATCATCTTGAATGGAGTTATGGACCCAGTATTGGCGAACAAAAACAGGTATTGGCTTTCATAGCTAATCGCCAAGATCCTGAAGGATATCAGTTGCGTCCTGCCACAGGTTATGAGCAACAATTCCCCAGTGCTTTTGCTAATTATGACTGGCTAAGTTTAGAGTTAAAGGTCGCACCTCAGTCTGTCCATGGTCGAGAATATTTTTTGGCAAACCCTTGGGAAAACATTAATCATAATTTGATGACAACATCGATGCAATCGGTCGTGATAGGATGGCAAATTAAAATCAAGTAATCATCTTTTTGACAATATCCTTTACAATCTGTATTAATTACTATGAAGAATTTGAAACAATTTGTTTTATATTTATTGTTATTTTGTGTGGGTTTGATCGTGGGCTGGTTTTTACCATCGTTGACGCACACTTCTTTATTGCGCTCGCCCTTCGTGAACGAGGAAGTTGTGAAACGCTACCCCTACACCGAATATACTTTCGAAAATTTGCGCAACAGAAAATACTTGCCCAACCGAATTGTGATTGAAAAACCCCTTAGTCAAACATCTACTTTTCAAAGCTACCTCTTTTCATATGCACCTCTGGGCAGAAAAATGACTGGTCAATTGAATGTTCCTCAAGAAGTTAGTGCCAATACGCCAGTGATCATTATGAACCGAGGCTACGTCCCTCAAGAAATATTTGTGACAGGAGTGGGCACAAGCAACGCAGCGGCGGCCTTGGCAAATGCTGGTTTTATCACTTTAGCACCAGATTTTTTTGGTTATGGTGAAAGTGATCCTGAACCAACAGATACTTGGATTGCTCGTTTTGAAAAACCAATTGCGGTGATTGAATTACTGGAAACCGTTAGACAAGTGGGTGTACCCATCACTCAAAATGGCCAACTGCACAAAACTGCGCAAGTGGGATTTTGGGGACACAGCAATGGCGGGCAAATTACGATGAGTGTGCTGGAAATATTGGAAGAGCCGATTCCCACTACTTTGTGGGCGCCAGTCTTGGCTCCTTTTCCATATTCAGTCTTATTTTATAGTGATGAAATAGATGATGAAGGCAGAGACATGCGCTTTTATGTCAACAACTTAGAACGAGATTATGATCTCAAGCAGTTTTCAGTTACCCAACATCTTGATGGTTTAAGCGGTCCAATTTTACTGCACCACGGCACAGCTGATGATGCTGCTCTAATTGCTTGGTCTGATGAGTTCATGGATCGGGTTGAAAAAGAAAATGACCAACGAGCAGAGATTATCACAAACCTAGCAGAACAGGAAAAGTCGATCGATTCTACCCAAGCTGAGACGGCTTCACCCAGTGCTACTTTCACAAAAAACCTCGCACCGATCGATATCACCTACTACCGCTACCCCAGCACAGATCACAACATGCGCCCCAATTGGGATACCGTCGTTATGCGTGATATCGAGTTTTTCAAGTCTCAATTGCTTTAATCGTTTCTTTTTTGACTGTTGGTAAAACAGCGCCGGAAGTATGATCCTTAACCTTGCTCACTGTTTTGTTCATCTGTCTAACCCTAGTGCCCGCAATTTGCTCAAAGTCGGCCTGCAAGGTGTCGATCGTCCGGCCGTACTTGAGAAACTCTGCTTGGAATTTGTCCCATTGATCAATGAATGATTCGATTGAAGCGGCTGCTGCCCGGAGTGAGTCACTAATCATAAAGTTGCGGTAACTTTCCATAACAGTTCTCGCGACGATTAAAAATGTGAACGGTGAAACCATTAACACCCGTTTACTCATCGCGTAATCCACCATGTCTGGTAATTTCTGATTGACAAAGGAAAAGACCATCTCGTTGGGTACAAAAATGATGGCATAATCAAGCGTATCGGCGGCAGGATTAATATACTCTGCCACTTTATCAATTTTGATTTTTAAATCACTTTTGAACTGCTGTAAATGAGATTTTTGTGCCGATTTATTGTCTGTTTGCACCCACTTTTGAATTTCTGCATATGGAAACTTGACATCAACAGCAACCACCCGCTTATTGGGCAAAAGTAAGGTGATGTCTGGTCTGAATTTACTATTATGCATCGTGCGCTGACGAGCATAATGCACGCCCTCTACTAAGCCGTTTGCTTTTAATAAATCTTCAATGATTCGTTCTCCCCATTCACCCCGCGCTTGATTATTGGAGAGTACTTCTGCTAACTGTTTGGTGGAAGCTGCCAGCTGATCAGTCAGTTGACGCTGATTTTCAATTGTTTCTGATAGCTGACCAAATTTTTTTATCCGATCTTGTTCAAGCCCTCGAATTTCATTTTGTCTTTCCTGCAAATCCTTTTGTAACCTTGTAACCAATTCTTCTAAACTTTTATGTTTGTTGGCTAAATCATTTGCAATCACATCTTTCTCGCCTTCTAAGATTAGCTTGCTCTGCTCCGCGATGCGCTGCGCACTGCGTCCAAATACACTCTCCACCAATTTTTCCATATCGGTCTGCTGCCGATGACTCAACCAGTACCATATACTGCCCATCATGATCGCAAAACCTATCACCAACACCAACAAAATGATTATTACTTCAAAACTCATATAGGAGCAGTATACTACTTAGACAATGGGGCAAGCAAAATCAAGACTTTCTACCGATCGACTCAATGAATTAAGGGCAAAGCACGCAGGCTCAAACATCACTTTCCACAAGCAAAACCGACTACGGTCAGTACCCAAATCACAATCTTCAATTTGGCAAAAATACTTGACTTACCTCCCAACTTTTTTTATCGGATTAGTACTTCTAGTGGTAATTGGCGTGCTATTGACCAACATTCGTCCCGCGCAAATCGCTAATCTTGGTTTTTACCACAGCTATTGGCCATTGTTGCTGTTAGTATTAGGAGCGGTTTTTTTCATTTTCAGTTTTGTTCTGCAAAATACTCGTCGGGGATTATTGGTTAGTCTTTTGCTAACAACTACGCTCTTTTTAAAGCTTCAGTCTGTAGTATTAACATCAACAGTCTTAGTAACCTTGATTAGCATCATCATTGGCTTGGATTTATTTTTTAAGATAGTAATTAAAAGATAATTTGTTATACTTTGCATCATTAAAGTAGATCTTTTGATCATGAAAGCTTCTCCTCAAAAAATTTCACCCGATCTTAAAGCTGCCTTATTCACTGATCTAAACATTGTGCTCACAGATATTAGAAAAATGGATAAGATGGCTGACTTTTTAGTGCGGTTTTTATCTCAAAGTGAGCTACTC
>DBQS01000011.1:0-5460 GCA_002305355.1 Patescibacteria group bacterium UBA1388 | reverse complement strand
CTATCACGTTTCTCAGCCATGTCATTTATAATAAAAATTATGTATGTCGCATAAATACTTTACTGCCGCTATTCCTTACATCAACGCTCAGCCTCACTTGGGACACGTTTTGGAGTGGTTTCAGGCAGACACAATGGTCAGATTTGCTCGGTTAGAGGGTGATGACGTCGAATTTACTTGTGGAACTGATGAAAATAGTCTGAAAAATATTCAAGCAGCCGAAAAAGCCAACCAATCTCTGCAAACTTGGTTGGATGAATATGCCAAAATTTTCGAAAATGCTTTTCAATTTTTTGATATTAGTTTGACAAGATTTATGAGAGGTAGTAATCAACAGCAACATTGGCCAGGAGTACAAAAGTTGTGGCAGTTGTGTAAAGAGAATGGCGACATATATTCCAAAGAATATACCGGTCTATATTGTGTAGGTTGCGAAAGTTATTATGCACAGAGTGAACTGATTGATGGCAAATGCCCAGAACACCTCACAACCCCTGAGGAAATCACTGAAACAAATTATTTTTTCAGACTCTCAAAATACCAATCACAAATTGAAAGACTGATTGCATCGGATCAACTTCGCATTACCTCTGACCAATATAAACAGGAAATGTTGGGTTTCATCAGGAGTGGACTAGAGGATTTTAGTGTGTCTCGATCGGTAGAGAGAGCACGGGGTTTGGGCGTGCCTGTGCCTGGAGATAATTCGCAAGTGATGTATGTTTGGTTTGATGCGCTCAGTATTTACTTAACCGCTATCGGTTGGGGATATGACGACCAACTTTTCAATCAATATTGGCCTGCAGAAACACATGTCATCGGCAAAGGGATTGCTCGTTTCCACGCCATTTATTGGATTGGCATGCTACTCTCAGCTGGACTTGCACTTCCCAAAAATATTTCTGTGCACGGTTACGTAACTGTCGAAGGCCAAAAAATGAGCAAGTCCCTCGGGAACGTAATTGATCCTTTTCAAATAGTGAAAGAGTATGGTTTAGAGGCCGTGCGCTACTATTTGCTTCACCAGATCCCTACCCATAGTGACGGCGACTTTTCAATAGGAAAATTTAAAGAATATTATAATGCCGACCTAGCTAATGGTCTGGGAAACTTGTGTTCAAGATTGGCAACCTTGTGTGACAAAAATCAAGTTGACGGATCAACATTATCGTCTGAGATCGTAAATCAAGTTATTGAACCAGAATTGGCGAGTTTAATGAACGATCAAGAAATATCTCAGGCTTTATCCTTGATTTTCGATTGGATCAATGAAACAGATCGCTACTTGAGTAAACATCAGCCTTGGGCAGAAACTGATCAAGTCAAAAGACGTAATTACCTCATGGTAGCCGTCAAACAGCTTCTAAAAATTGCCTGGCATTTACAACCATTTTTACCAAATACTGCCGAGCAGATCATTAATCATTTTTCCGCTTCTCAAATCACAAAACTGGATCGAGCGTTGTTTCCAAGAATCGCGTCATAACTATCAAATAATTTACCAGATCAAACTAGCATTAAAAGCTCGCAAAACATAAAAATAGTAGAATTGAGTAAATTTATTTTATGCCTATCATTGATACCCATGTTCATTATAACTTGCCACCACTGAGTGATAATTGGTCTCATCATTGGCAACGGGCTCAAGCTCATGATGTGATCGGTACGATAGTAATTGGAGTTGATCTCAAATCCAGTCAATTAGCTGTTTCTCAAGCAAATCAAGTTCAAAACTGGTACAGTGCAGTAGGTATTCATCCGGAATCAGCTCAACCCATTGATCACTCAGTGGAAATAGCAAAAAACCAACTCACAGTTGAACTTGGGAAAATTAAAGCGCTCACCAAATCAGATCAGGTGATCGCTCTTGGTGAGTGCGGTCTCGACTACTTCCACCTCCCTCATGACCAAACTTTTACCTCAACTATTATTGATTTACAAAAATGGCTATTACATCAACAGCTAACTTTAGCCAAGCAGTTGAATTTGCCACTCATCATCCATCTGAGAGATAAGAAGGAACAAGCTTACTGGGATTTTATCCAAATTTATCGTCAAACTGGCTTCGCATCACCATTTGTTTTACACTGTGTATCGGGCCCATTATCGTTTATTAAGCAAGCCCTTGACCTGGGAGCTTATATTGGAATTGATGGTAATATTACCTACCCACAAGCTAATGATTTGCGGGCAATTGTGAAGATGACCCCACCACACAGAGTTTTACTTGAAACAGATGCGCCATATTTACCACCTGTCCCCCACCGTGGCCAAACTTGCCTACCAGAGATGATAGAATTAACTGGCAAATACCTAAAACTCACATTTGGGTTAGACTTACTACAAATACTTGAAAATACGACAACGTTTTTTCCTGCTTTCAAAGCTCAAGCAGATGAAGGTTAATCAACCATGAATGACCACTTAAGAACCTACGTCACTAGACACCCAGTAAAAACACAGCGCTTTTTGGAAATTTTACCTGGCTTCATGTCTTGGTCATTAATTCTTTTTCCTTTTTGGGGTTCATTGTTTTTTCCTACATTAGTTGCTTATTATGTGATAGCTTTTGCGGTCTATTGGCTTTACAGGTCTTTCACACTAGCAGTACTGGCAGTTGTCGCCCATTTTAAAATAAAGGCCGCCAGCCGCTTTGATTGGATCAAAGACTTAAAAGCCACTTTTCCCAACAGTTGGAAACAACTTCATCACATTGTAGTGATTCCGACTTATCAGGAACCCTTGCCAACACTTCAAAGAACCCTAAATGCTTTGTCTCATCAAACTTACCCTCAATCAAATCTGCACGTCATGCTGTCTTTTGAAGTTAGAGAAGGAGCACCTGCTCAAACTAAGGCTAAACAACTTCAAAAAGAATTTGGCCACTGCTTCGGGCATTTATGGACTACTTTTCATCCCGACATTGCAGGAGAAATTAAAGGCAAATCTTCCAATACTTCTTGGGGAGCAAAGCAAGCTAAACAATATTTGGTTGATGAAGATCGCATTCCAATTGAAAAGATTACCATTACTAGCGAGGACGCCGATGCGCTGTTTCATAACTCATATTTTGCTGCTTTAAGCTATGCGTTTCTCACCAATCCTAAACCATACAATCACATCTGGCAGGGAGCGATTGTCTTCTATAACAATATTTGGAAAGTACCAGCTCCAATTAGAGTTTTGGCATCCATGTTTTCAGTCATTCAAATGTATATTTTAATGAGAAAAGACCGGCTGATTAATTTTTCTACCTACAGCACATCTTTAAAACACGTCCATGACATTGGTTATTGGGATACCGATGTCATCCCAGAAGATTATCGGTTATTTTTTAAATCTTATTTTGCTAAAGATGGAGATTTTGAAGTTGAACCAATTTTCTTGCCTATCTATGCCGATGCGGCAGAATCTAATACTGCTTGGGGATCAATTAAAAATCAGTACGAACAATTGAAGCGGTGGGCTTGGGGTGTGAGTGATGATGCTTACATCATTAAAAAATACATTTTAGCAGAGCGGATTCCTTTCTTAGATAAAACATTAAGGGTTTTGAAAGTAATCGAGGATCATTTTTTGTGGCCGGTGAATTGGTTTGCTATTACCGTTTCAGCATTCTTACCGCCGCTGCTTAATCCCAACTTCAACCGCACGGTGTTGGGGAAAACTTTACCCCAAGTCACCTCATCTTTACTCACCTTGTCACTTATTTCTTTAGTGGTAATTTTTATCCTAGACGCCATTAATCGTCCGCCTCGACCTCATAAACGTCGCTATCTATCTTACCTCTTGCAACCGATTGAGTTTTTACTACTCCCAATTATCGGTTTCTTTTTCTCAGCTTTACCAGGAATTGATGCTCATACCCGGCTCATGTTGGGTAAATACATTGAGTACAAAGTCACTGAAAAAGTGTAGTTTTATCTTGGTGTTTGCTTGTTATCTTGCTATTCTTTACAATGAGGGTTGTTAGCTACTTAATGGATTGAGCACCATGCTTAAAGCCTCATCTTTTCACTCTCTGCAATTATTTGTCACCAACGCTAAGCGGCGGTTGATGAAGTTTCCTGTACAACTCGCATTGCTGTTGCTTTTCATGACAATCCTCCGTTTGCCAAATTTTTCAGAACCATATTGGTATGGAGATGAAGCAATTTATCTTACTATTGGTCAAGCACTTAATGATGGTCGTGTTTTGTATCAGGACATCATCGATCATAAAACACCCCTCATTTATTACTTCGCCCGTGCAGATTCGCAATTCAATTTTCGGATTTTGTTATATGTATGGATGCTTATCACCACTTCAGCCTGGTTTTTCGTCGCCCGAAAACTATGGCGCTCCACAGCCGCTGCTTTTTGGGGCGGTTTCTTGTTCGTCCTCCTCACCACTTTGCCTTGGTTTGAAGGTCATATTCCAAATGGTGAGTTGTTTGTCATGGGTTTTGTTTTAGTTGGTCTTTTCATACTCCAACAGACTGCGTATTGGCGGCGATTCATGGAAAAAAAATCAACCCCGCAACCGATACAACTTCATCCCTGGATTGAACCCAGTTTGTTAATCATATCCGGCAGTATGTTTGGTTTAGCAATTTTAACGAAGGTTCCAGCTGTTTTTGATTATCTCGCCGTGGCTACTCTTGGTTGGTTTACACTCACAAATTACCTTTTGCTAGATAAGCTTAGAAGTAATTGGTGGCAAACGCTCGGTTGGCCGATAATCAAAGCAGAAGTGTGGATATTAGTTGGACTGGCTCTGCCGATCCTAATTTCAATTCTCTATTTCGTCCTAATTGGAGCTGGCCAAGCATACCTAGACTTTGGCTTGCTATATAATTTCCGCTATGCTGGTAACTGGGATCTAGGTCTTAATCAGGCTTGGTTAGCATTTTGGTTTTCCTTACCCGGAAAAGCATTATTTTTACTGCTTCTATTATCTATCTTGAGCATATTTAGCAAAAAAATTCGCCCATCAATGCAATGGTTGCTCATGTGGTCAAGTTTGACATTAGTTGCCAGCTTACTCTCCAATCGTCCCTACCCCCATTACTTCTTACAAATCATGCCTCCCTTCACACTCATGTTTGCAGGAGTTTGCACAACCATCTTTTCAAAAAAACATTCTTTCACCAACTTTTTATTACAAACTGGACCTACTTTAGCGTTCGGCGCTTTATGCATTTACTTAATGATGGTCATGAAGCTCGCTCCATATTCAGCTCAAGATTACTATCAAAATTACTGGCGATTCATTACCAAAGATCTTTCCATTCAGGAATATTTTCAATCCTTCAACCCCATGATGACTGACAATTATCAGGCGGCTACTTACTTAAAAACCCTGCCAGGTGATACTTTGTTCATCTGGGGAACAAATCCCATGTTATATGCCCTCAGTGAAAGACATCCAGTGGGTAGGTTTACCGTTGCTTTTCATATCCATGACTTTGATGCATATCA
>DBQS01000016.1:106599-113750 GCA_002305355.1 Patescibacteria group bacterium UBA1388 | reverse complement strand
GCCACAGAGTAAAATTCATTGATCCCACCATCCCATAATACTTCCTCTCACTTCTTCTCTCCAGACTAAATCAGTTCGTGTAACATCTTGTCCGGGGAGCCAATTGTATATTGTTTTGTCACTGACCCCATATTGTTTGGCTAACTCTGAAACTTTTTGTCCAGACTTAACTTTAGCCAATATTTCGACCTTCACTTCTCCTGAAATTCCTGCCATTTTTCCCCCTTTCACACGACTGCTATTTTACAGTCTGTGTGTATTATTAGGGGAGCAGGTCAAACTTGCTCTCTTACCTGACCTCGAAGCCAGTTATAGATGGTTTTGGTGCTTATCCCGTACGCTTTGGCTAAGTTTGCCACTTTTTGCCCAGCCTTAACTTTGGCTATTATTTCTGCTTTTACCTCTTTGGAAATTCCTGCCATCTTGCCCTTTCTTCTCACTAGATTTTATTACAATCTGTGTGAACTATAAGGGGAGCGAATCACTTTAGAACTCCAAAGATATGTTGTTGATTCGGATTATAAGACACTTGAAAATGATTTTTTACGTTCTTTGCTTTATGTACATAAAAGCAAAGGTAGATGAGGATGTAAAAGAAGCTACTAAAGTAATCCAAAACCACTTTTTTAGATACCAATGTCTTTTATCTACAACAATTGTATATTGATGTGTCATAACATTTCCGTCTGATGAGTGTTATACTAGTTTAGAATGGAAAATTCAATTTTACCTTCCCGTGACCTATATCCTCAAAACAATGACGTTTTAGAATCATTTAAACCTTCTGATGAAAATCTGGATCAGCCTGATCAATCAAATCAGAACCCACATTCATCTATACCATTTACCTCATACAAAACTAATAATAAAAAAAGACTTATTAAGATTCTGGCAATTTTAGGATTAATGATTTTTTTGATTGCCGTTGCAATATTAATCTTTGATAAAACTACTTCTGCGCTAGGTATATTTTCTTACTTTGGTCTGAACACAAATAATTCAATTAGTAAAGAGATTGAAGATGGTTCCCCTACACCCGAAATACCTGTCGCGGAAATCACGTTTGAGGAGGATGAATCTTTGGAATCTGTTCAAATTGAAGAGCAAACTGTTGTCACACCAACTCCCACTCCAGCTATTACGCCCAATCCGGTAGCGAAGCCTTCGTCCACATTCACCCCAAATCCCACAACGCTTCCTGCACCCGCTTCTACTTCAGTCCCTGAAGCAAACATTGACCTAAATTTGGAAAGAGTTGAAATATCTGAAGATTCCACTATTGAGACAAGATCAGAATCTAACTGGGCCACTAGCTCTACAACAGGTGTATTTAAAAGCAATCTTGGCATAGGTGTGACTTGGTTTGCTATTCGAAACAATGGACATGAAGATGCCAAAAATGTGCAAGTAAAAGTAATTGTTGATCAAAAAACAATCACTACTTTTAACATTGGCATCATCCAAAAACAGGAGGTAAATTATTGGTCAGAAACTGATATTCAGTATCCTAAAGACTTAGGGATACATAAGGTAGAGTTTCAAGTTAATCCAGAAAAAACGATTAATGAAACAAGGTATGACAATAATTCTTTAGTTGTTCACTATCAATTTGTCGACTAAAAGGTGTTTGTTGATAGAGACAATAGTTGGTTGAAAATTAGTTTCTCCATTAGCTTAGAAAATTTTTTCAGATTCTCTCTATTCAGGAGTAGCGTCTGTTGAGCTATCCGTTAGCCAAAAAAACGCTTGCGCATTCAAGCTCTTCCATTTTTTGGAATTAAAATCACCACTCAAATGAAGTATCACGAAAGTGGAAGGCACAGCAACTCAGTTATTTTTTCAAATACTAGTTGCCATACATGTTTTTATAGGTATCACCACCGCGGATTTCTTCAGTGGCTCTGATGCCGCCACCAGAATTATCCCAATTTTCTTGATTTGATTCCCAGCTGGCGCCCATACCTTCAATGTAAGACCGATAATCTTCTTCATTATAAAAAGCCATTTTCACACTACCCAAATTGCCATTATCATACTTAACCAAATCATAGTAAACATAGATGATTCTGCCTTTGTCATCAGTGGTTTTGACATCGGGCTCTCCTAATTTCTCGGTTACCATTGCAATATTTTTAAACATGCCATCTTCACTCATTTCATTAAACTCACTGATGGGAAGTGCATCTTTACTGGTTTGGGATTCTTCTTCTCCTATCCCTGCTTTTTTATACAAAATGCCAGCTGGCGCAAAGCCGCCCATGTATTCTTGTCCAGGTTCAATTACTTCGCCACCAATCATCATTTTAGTTAAGATAATGTGATCGTCTGACACTTTAAACTCGTAGTACCCGCTTGATTCGTCTTCCCCAAATAATTTGATGCGATCACCTTCCTGTGTCCATTTTTTGAAATTGCTACCATTAACCGTTCCATCACTATTTAAAACAAAATCAAATTCTGTACTTTGCTCTTCTTCATTTCCTCCCGATATACTTTCCAATGTCCCTTTCCAGCCGGAGTTGCCAAGACCGCTGTTGTCAGCCTTACCGTGGGAGTCATTATTGGGTGGTGTTGCCATCTCGTTTGCCTTTTGAGAAGCTGCTTTTTCTTGAAACACTTCTTTGGTTGAAGTTTTCAAAAAATCTACTACCTCTTGTTGAGTCATAGGTTCTTGTTTCACATTAAGACTTTGCAACCATGCTTCAACTTCAGCCCTTTCCATTTCGGCAACTGTTACTTCTCCAGGATATTTAGTTTGTTTTATAACTTGAAAGGGTGGATGGTATTCAAAAGTTGTCAAATCAACCCCAACAACCTTTCCTTCTTGAGCTGATTCTCTAAATTGATCCAATCCGACCATAACCGATTCAAACTTACCATAAGCAGTTCCAAGATTACTGGGAATATTTGTGATAGTTAATACACTAGCAACCGGTTCAGTGACGGTTCTCACATCTTTAACAAAAGAGGATACTTTGTTTTTATCCCCAAAAGCAATTTGCGCAGAATCTTCAGTTACTTCTAATGCTAAATCCACCCCCACAACTACTGTAGTTACCTGAGTTAATGTTCCCACTGCCGCAAATCCGCCTGCAGCACCCCCAGTTATGACTACTCCACCCACATAACCTGCTACTTTACAACCATCTTTAATTACTACTGCCGAAGTTTCGAGTTTTTGAAGAGTGTCTCCAGCTTCAGTCCAACCCTCCGCCGTTGTCTCATCCTGTGCTTGATTGAGAATAAGCTGCGCTCTTTTAGCGTCCACACCTAAATGCTGTGCTAAAGTTGCGATTCCTTTAAATCTTGGCGCTTTGTCATAAATATCAGTTATTTCCTTGGCGGTATAAGCTTGAGCTGACTCCACCAACTCAAAATTAATCGCCGCCAACTCCGCTTGTTTACCGGCACTTACTTCTAGTTGCTGCGCTTCTTGGGCAAATCTATCCCAATCTTGGATCAGAGTTGTCATGTCATTGTCCCAAGTTTCGTAATCAGGATATGCTTCAGCATTGACTAAAATTTCGTCGGTGCGAAAGCGTAACAGTAAATACTCTTTAGAATAATCGTAAGTGGATGCAAGTACATCTTGCTCAACTTGGTTTGGGCGGGTGAAAAACACCACACCAGCAATTACTAATAAAATCAGAGCAGTGGCGACGAGTAAAAGCTTGGTTTTCATATGGGTGAGATTATACTCTAGAAATTGTGAAATTATGAGTTGCGAAAGTTCGCAAAATTGAATTGTTAATTTTAATATTCAATACTTTTTTACTACCAACACCACCACAGAAAACACTTTTTTGATGATTCTGCATTGGATTCTGATCCTTCCGGTATTAGCGTAGGTTGGGGTGAAGCCTTGGGGAGAGAAGGTTGGATGTCAAGTTGAGCAGGTTGTGTATCATCCGCCAAGACAGGTTCAACTTTATCTATATTTTGGATGGTTGCATTGGTGGCTGATATTGACACGGGCAAACTGTTTTTATAAAAGACTTGTGAATTGGTCGTAAATGTCATGACATTACTCCAATTACCCGGCATGCAATCATTTTGAGAACGAACTTTAACATAATAGGTTGTATAAGGATTGAGATGAAATATATTGTGGGATTGCACACCGTCGCGACTTAATGTCACTTGTTCGCCAAATTCTTCTGCTTCTGGTTTAGTGGAGAATGAGACAAAGTATTGATTATAATCTGAAGGTGTGAAAAATAGTTTTGCCGACATTAATGATGAATCAATCTGAAAAAGATCCGGTGTTGTGGCTGGGACGGTTGCGGTACATGAATGAGATGTTAAGCTTGAACCTCTTGAAGAGGAATTAGAGGGCTGGTGATGATTGGGTACTGGCGAAGCAGCTGGCGTTGATATGGGAGATGGGGGTGGTGAGGGATCTGGCTCCTCCAATTCTTCCTCTGGCATATCTCTCAAAGTTGGATAGCTATCTTCATTTTCTAACCAAACAGTTGTAAAGTTCCATACATCTTCGTTTTCTCCAGCGGTATAAACTCCATGAGTGGCATCGAAAAAGACAGCAGTAGAAGCTTCATTGTAATCAATTTCGTTCACTGGACCAGAAGTCAGGGTCGAATAGCCGATTGCTGGTCGACCCGCAATCTCTACCCATCCAGAATTAAAATGATTCATGGTTGCTAGTCCGGCAAACCCACCAATGTTCCCGCCCGTGGCGGTAATTGCGCCAGCCGAGAAACAGGAATAGATATCAACCGCAGGTCCTTCTGTATAAATACCTCCTACTAGACCACCTAAAGAATTCAATCCGCTAACTTCGCCAGCAGCATAGGATCGATAGATAGTAGCTTCCGCCTGACCCACTAGACCACCCAGATAATTCTGACCGGAAACATTGCCAGTAGCGTAAGAATCAGCAATGGTGGCATAAGAATATCCAGCCAACCCGCCTGCAAAATGCTCGGTTGCACTGACAGCCCCAGTGGCATACGATTTCACAATACTGCAACTTCCACCTACTTCTCCAACTAACCCACCAATTCTGTTGCCGCCATTCACCTCACCCGTTGCAAAAGAATACGAAATTTCCCCATTAGATTGTTCCCCCACTAATCCACCGACATTATCACCAGAGCTAAATACATCGGCCGAAGCATAGGATCTCGTGATATCTCCGCTCGACAGTCCCACCAAGCCACCCACATAAAGACCGGTTCCGGTTATCGTTCCAGTGGCATAAGAATCCGAAATTGTTCCCAAAAAACGTCCCACTAAGCCACCCACGTAAATGACTCCAGTACTATTTACTGAAGAACTTGAGGAAATAATCTGTCCTGGGTGAGAACACTCGGGAGTACTGCTACCAATCAAACCACCTACATGCCAGAAACCATCAACAGTGCCAGACGAAGTAACGTTTGTCACTGTAATATTTTCTGCTAAATCAGCGCCACACATTTGTCCTGCGAGTGTGCCTACGTAGTCTCCTTCCACAGTAATATTGAAATTAACTAAATCAAGATTCGCCACATATCCTCCTAAATGACTAAAGATTCCCACTTCACTTGTTTCTATGCGATTGATATATAAATCACTGATACTAAAACCAGCTCCATTAAAATTTCCAGTAAAAGGCGAGGCCCAATCCCCAATTGGTATAAAGCCTGTTTCATCCCCCCAAGTTCCTTCCGGGTCAAAATCTGGGTCGTCAGGATTGGTCATAGAACAATCAATATCCTGTGTGAGGATGAAATAATCATCTAAATAATTGGCCTCATCGTTAATGTTTTGGAGTTGTTCGCAAGTCGCAATTTGCCAAGGTGAGGCTGCTGTGCCTGCTCCACCCGCAAATGAGAAACCTGCATAAACTATGTGTCCTTGAGTAAACAAAACGAGTGCGGACAATACAAAAGCAATAGTGATTGAGGATAGTATTTTCATAAAATTGATGTTTAAAGATTAAAGATTTTCTATCTACTATAGAAAAATCTTGTGCAAAAGTGTTATGAAGATGTTAATATTTAGTGTGTGAAGTGGTTCACATGAAAAACAAGATGAAAAATTTACACCATCTTACTCAAAATGCCATGCCTTATTTCATTACAAAAGGTTTGAAGATGGATTATAAAAAGGGCAACTCTTTGTTCGTCCGGAAGACACCGCGCAGGGTATCTACTATTTATCATCAGGTCAAACAATGGTATTTGCAACCAAGAAAGATGGTAGCCAACAAATTATTGGTATTTGGGAAAAGGGAGCAATTTTTGGTAAGGTAGGAAGTGTTATCGACCAGCGTTACACTAGCATTTCTATCCAAGCTTTATCAAATTGTGTTGTTTATCGACTAGATTGTAAGCAGTTTCAAACCCTTTTAGAAAGTGATACTGCTTTTTTTACTGCGTATATGAATCAAGTTGCTTATAATAATGTTTTCATTTTAAATCAAATACTGACTTTAGGAGAAAAAAATATTTACGTGCGGGTAATTTCTGAACTTCTACTTTTAGCTGATTATTATGGTGATTTAGATCAAAAAAGTTGCACCCTTCGCGTTGTTTTAACTCAAGGACAATTGGCTGAATTATTGTGTATCACGCGTGAATACGTGAGCAAAATGCTTAAAAGAATGAAATTGAACAAGATGATTTTGGTTGATAAAGACGGAAGAATTACGATTCCAAACATGATCAAACTTAAAGAAGCGCTAGAACAATTTTGACCCTTTACTTGATTCGTGATGATATTAGTTTGAGTCACCCTCTGAAGCCATAATCTTAATATTACATTTCTCTTTGCCAAAATGCTGCTTCTCATCTAGACTAAAAAGAATGAAAAAAAGCATTCAAAAATTTTATGAGCGGGATGATGTGTTGGTGATTTTGACGACTGCGCCAACCGGCCTCGGACACACACGAGTGACAATGGCACTAATGGAGGATTTGCCGGAATTAACCAACAAAGAGGTCGTCGGTCTTTCAAGTCCCCAGCTGGAATCTTTGCATCGCATTACTAGTATTAATCCTCAGTTTAGAGCACTGATGGAATTTGTGCAAAACAATCCGGTGGCGGAAAAGCGTTTCACGGAGAGTTATCGGTGGCAGTTGCAAAAAAATACCAGACACATTCGAGAGCAAATTGATGAACTAGTGTTAAGTTTTAGACCAATCCCAAAA
>DBQS01000016.1:0-106452 GCA_002305355.1 Patescibacteria group bacterium UBA1388 | reverse complement strand
ACAGAAATGACTGCTCAGCAATGGAAATTGCGCTTGAAACAACTCACTCCTGATAGCAATGAACCCCTAAGAGTCATGATTCCTATATCGGGGGCTGCGGTGCAGTTGCGTTATTTTCAACAACTGATTCAAACGCTGGAGCAATTAATGCCTGTCAAGTTTTTGGTAGTCTCACGTAAATCAAAGTATACGCACAAGTTTTTAAAATGGTGTGTCACGCGACCTGCGGTTGAAGTAACAGCATATGAGCGTGACTTAGATGTAGTGAGTGCATATGAGCGGATGTATAGACGCGAAGTGATAGGAGTGGAAATCACCAAACCATCCGAGCAGGCGTTCAAATCTTTATATACGCCACGGATGTATGGCGGATCTGTGTTGCTGTTTTCTAATCCCGTGGGTAGGCAAGAAGATGACAATGTGGCTTTTATGCGTCGTCATGGACTGTTGCCCACCGATCAACAAGCGATGGATTTAAGTGGTAACTTACAAGCATGTCGGACGGATTTAACAAATAGTGCATGCAGTTGGCGCGGGGTGATGTTACCGCCCGATGATGGCAAACTGGCCGCTCAGAGCATTGCCGCTTGGCACCAAGAAGGAATTTTATTAGCCATGACTCAGTATCAGCAGCAGCCTAATCGAAGTGGTGTGGTTAGGTCGGATGGCGTAGACGGGCTGTGGGAGTTTTTGGCGAGGGAAGTTGGTAGCTAACTGAAGTGTTACTAATTTTGTTTTTTCTAATATCAAACAGCATTAACGTTCTTCTAATGGTTATCTTCCATATTTAGTAATATTCGAAATCCTATGTTCAAAAGAGCAATTTTGGTATATTACTATTATTATGTCCAAACAACCTTTGCTCAATGCGCTGAGTGCGGCCATCTATATTTTCCTGGTTGTATCGGTGATGACCTACGTGACGCAACCACTGCAGGATAAGCCCGATACATTTTTTGCTCCTATCACGGTCTTATTTGTGCTCACCCTGTCTGTAGCAGTCATGGCATACTTGTTTTTTTATCAACCACTGTTGATTTTGCTTGATGGTAATAAAAAAGCGGCGGTCAATCTATTTGCAAAAACAGTAGGTTATTTTGCGGTTTTTACTATTGTTGTGCTGGTACTGCTTTTTTCAGGGCGTTTTTAAGGTTTGGGATTATTTACTGTCCTGCCCTGATCATTCTAAAGGTTTGACGAGAGATAATGAACGATCGAAAGATCCCAGAAAATTTTTGGTCGGAATAAATTTTAAAATTTGGTACAATCGTGCATCCAAAAAAATCATTCATGACAGAAAAATTATCAATTAGTCCAGGGAATAGACTGTATCACAATACTGCCCATCCCGTAAATCAATTTAATCCGGAAAAAAGTAATGTACTTTTCTTTGGTTTAACTAAGGAAAGTATTAAAGCAGTTGGCGGTGAGGGTTACTGTGTGACATATGTATTGATGGATTGGTTGCGGGTTTTAGATGAATATGGATCAAGATTTGCATGTGGACAATGGGGTGATTGGCTATCACTGCCTTGTGAAATTGCTGCAGAAATATTAATTTATGAGGAAGCAGAAGAATTAGCTTGAAGATCAATCTCGTAATAAATTTTGATCTACCAGCTTTGGTGAACAGATTTAAAATTTGTTTTTCCTAAGATTCTGTATTTTCTTGGCGTTTTTTCATGATCACATTTATCCATGATTGGTGCACAAAATTAAGCCGTGAGTGCGGGTGCACAATACTTGTGATAATGCAGATATTAATTACTTCAATTTTTTTAGTGCGGCTGGGATGGTAATAGACGCCGCGGCGATGATCTTTAATATCAAGTATCCCCTCAAAATAGCAAAAAAGTTGTATTAATATTATGAGCTAGCTTGGTTGTGCAAACTACTTAAACAGCTCGCAACAAAGTCTTGTTATTTTGAAGGAGAACCACTTGGAGTTGATCCATTTTGTTGACGGTAGTGATTTGCCATCCCTTGCAATGCCTTCAACTGTTTGGTGAATAATTCAATTTGTTCAGCATTCAGGCCAGACTCAACAAGCATTCGTCTTATTCCTGGTGTGTCCGTAATTTTGAGAAGCTGACTTAATCCATATAAAAATGTCCTAATTGAGTTCTCATTGATTGGTTCAAAATTTTCTTGTAGCTCTTTATTAGCTTGATTAATCACCTCTTCTAAAATAACGATTTCTCTAGATGAAAAATTTCTCGACCAAGACATATTCTGTCTATTTCTTGAAACATAAGGATTGAAAGGGAAGTCCTCAGAAATTGATCTTTTAATATCTGAGGTAAAATCACCATCGCTTTTTTTTGTAATGATTATCTGGCAAGTATCTTTCAATTTTTCTGATGGCTTAAATCTATTGGGAAGAGGGCTGATATTACTGCGTTTGAAATCAGGATTATCAATCAATTTTGATAATTTAATGGTCAGATTAGATATTTGCGGTTTCTCACTGTCTAAGTTGACAATCAGTTCTAAATCTCCAAAATCTGACGAATATTTTTTTTTCAGAGGTGCTATTTGATCGATTGGTTGATGTCCACTTTGATACTTTCTTTGCAAGAATTCTTCAGTCTGTTCAAATAGTCTGTTAAAAAGACCATTCATGTGTTCTAATTCCTCTGAACTTAGTTCTGGTGTGGTGTAATCTGCAGGTGTTTGGTCAATCCAAGATGGCTCATCCTTAGCTGTTTCTGAACTTGTGGTTCTATCATCACCCATCTGGATATCTCCAGCGTTAGTCACGGGATTTTCTGAATCTGTCTGTGAGGGTTGAGAAGGGGGAATAAAAAAACTACTCAATCTCTTAGTTAACGATTGCTTATTTTGGTATGGCTTTTCACTTCCTACATTTTGTTCATGCATAAAAAACAATTTATTAGAGCTCTATTTTTATTATAAATAGAAGTATATATAGAGTTGGGCAGATTATCAATTTTTTGCATTAGTTGTGATAACAATGATACAATGTTAGTTAGTCAAGTATTAGCTTCATGAAAAAATCCCATCAATCAACAATCACCGGCCGAGTTAATGCCTTAGCCCTGAATTTGCTCGAGGAGCATCCAGACGGTTTACAATGGTCTGAGTTATTAAAAAAAATTATGGCAGCCGATCCTACTCTTCACCCCAAAACTGTCAATGGGTGTGTTTGGCAATTAGTCAACCGATTCCCTGATCAAGTTTACAAACCATCTAAGGGATTGTTTCGCTTGATTAAAAATAAATCAGTCAGCCACGATTAATGTGATGCTTAATACTAGTCACTCCATTAGATGATTTCATCAGCAAATGCCAACCACAAAATTTAGATCCAACAAAAAATTCAAAAAAATTATTCGTCCACCATTCGCAATGGGGTTAATTTTTATCGGTGGTTGGTTGGGTAATGAGTTGATTGAAGGTTGGAACTGGGATGAGACTGATTTTATAGTGATTGGTGTGATGATTTTAATTACGGGTATATGATTGAAGTGATGCTAGAAAAAATTAAAATTAGACAAAATGCGCTGATTGTGACTGCTCTAATTGTATTAGTATTTTTGTGGCTGTGGGCAGAATTGGCAGTCGGCATCTTTACAAACTGGGGAAGTTAGGTTCGCTAAAATTAAAATCATGAAAATCATTCAGAAAATATTTAAATGGTTTTTTTATTTCTTTCTACTGTTAATAATTACAATTCCATTTTGGATTAGCAAAGTGCCGTTAGAACACATCTCATTTCTTGTCGGTCAAACACCAGTGGTAGATAAATACCTTTGCGAATATGAAGTGAAGGTGAGCGGTGATTCAATGTCGCCCTTAATCGAGCCTGGCACAACTATCAAATTGAATCGCTGTTTTGATGAGGGTGATTTAACTGAAGGCATAGTAGTGCTTTTTGGCAAAGATGGAGAGTATCATCTGGGCGTAATTAGACATATTCTCCCCTTAGATCCGGTGATTTATAAAATTTCCAATGAAAGACCTAACGAAAGATTGCAAGATATGGTTTTGACAGAAATAACGGCAATTTCTACAGAAATCGATACATCACAATCAAGTTATCAATTCAACGAGAGTATTGAATCTCTAGTTTTGGATCCAACAGACTATGTATCAGACTTATATTTAGGAAAAATTCCCAGAGGGGTTGGTATAGAAATGGCTGAAGTTGAAAAAACTGATAAATTTATCAGAGCCGAGGATAAATTTTGTATGGTGGTGGTGCCAAAAAAAGAGTTGGCCTTTATAGACATTGAAATAATTAATGCCCAGTCAAAGGAAACTATACAATCACACAAAAAAATAGTTTTTAATGTTCTTCCTAAACCAAATACAAATTGCCAAGATTTTGGTGATCAACCAGGTATGATTGATCTACCTCAAGGCAACTATCGCTACCGATTTCTTTTAAATCATCAGGCGTTGGCAGATATCCCTTTTACGGTTAAATAATTATCGCTAAAGGAAGCAAGTAGCGCAAGCATTTTTTAATTAAAACTTTGGCGGCCAGAATAGTTGTTGAGGGATATTTTATTAATCTAAAAATTCAAAAATTATTTTTTGAAAACTGATCCCAGTGCATTAATTACGTGGGAAATATAAGCTTGATTTATGTGTACTATCAGCCCATACTAATTTAAATTGAGTTTATTATTGAGAGATATTATGGTAATTTCAGGAACGCTCGCGTTAATTGCAACTACAGTTAGTCTTTTTGGAGCCGTCAATACTAGTGCTAATGTGGTTGGAGCTTATCAAGATAAACAATTAATTCAAGATTCTCTCAATAATATGCAGCAGACTCAACAATTGCTGCAACAAAAAGCTACTCAAGCAACAGGAGCGCAGCAACAACAAATGTTGACTGCAGCCGCCAAGCTATCTCAAGTAAATTCCAAGATGACAGAGCTCAATAATCAAGTGTTTTCAAATTCGGTGCGACGGGAAGGACTGGGTTTTGCCAAGGGTTTACTTACTGGTAAAGCCAGTGAATTGGGTAAAATTGGGAAAGCTGCAGAAGGTTTGATCAGTATTGGAGACGCAGCTGCCGATCAAGTGATTGGCAATAATGGTTTGCAGGGAACGCTGAATAATCTTGAGATGCAAGATTGGAACGCAGCTGCCCAAGCGGGAGATGAGCTTGATCTACAAATTTTAATTTTACAGGCTCGGGAATTAACTAAACGGACTAAAGCCTTAGACAAAGAGATGCAACAACTACAAAGTTGGTACCAGCAAGAAGCACCTGGTAACACTGATTCAACAGAAATTGATCAGCAAGTAGCGCAAATAGTAGATAATAATCCTGAACTTATTCAACAATTACAAGGTCAAGCGCCAGCCAAGGACAACCAAGGCCAAGAGCAAAATACAGTTGCCAATGATCAAAACGACAACCAGCCAGCTGATTCAGAGTCAGTTGAACAAGAATTAACTAAAAATCACACCGTGATTGGTACTTGGGTTGGAACTGACAAAAGATTCAACCACGAAGTAGGAGCATTGAACGGCACTGATGCCAATGGTCAACCGATTAAAAAAGTGTTGTATTTTAAAGAAGGTGGGGTATTGGATAGGGAAGACAAACCATTAGGAGCAGGTATCGCCTATTCTTGGGAACAAGTCGATGCAGATCACGTTAAAACAGTCGCCGTTAACGAAAATTTAAGAGTTGAAGTTACCTATCAAATTGAGGGCGATTCGCTTATTTCAACAAAGGTGATGGCAGAATTTGATGGCGAAGTAAGCGAAAACAACGATGTCTATGGGCAACAGGTATTGAAGCGGAGTAGTAATTAATAATCTGATAAAATTTTATAAATAGCACAATACTATGGCAAAAAAAAATCAAGAAAATCTGCCGATTAATAAAGATCAACATAGTGTGGAAGGCTTAGCTGATAAAGAAAATAGAAAAGATGAATCAACATCTTTTGATCATGACAAATCTGTGAATGGAGACAATCAACTTTTGGACGGTTTACCGCATTTGAACAAAAAAATTGTTCTGAGAATGAGTTTTGCAATTCTCTTGTTGCTAATGATGGTTGGTGGAGGGTTTTGGTTGATGAATAATTGGCAAAAGATTACGTCAATGTTTAGTAGCTCGGTGTCTAGCCGCAGTTATAGTGAAAATCAGCAGCGGGTGATTGATAACTTTGGACTGCCTCAAACCTTTACTATTGCCAAAGATAATGACCAGATTTTGGAGAATTGGAAATATATCTATTTAGATGAAATTTTTGTGTTTCAAGACGGTGACTTTGTAGCTCGGCAACACTTTAATTTTGACGTAGAACTAGAAAATGGGATTTATCTTAATTTGGAACCTAAGGATTTTTATGCAGCTACTTCTTTAGAGCAACTTAATCAATTACTAGGTAGAGAACCTTCTTTTGAAGCAGAAATTGATCAAGATGTTAGTGAAGATATACAATTATTTGTCAGCTACGATGATCTGCTCAACGCTACTCTATGGGAAGACAAAGTTATTGGTTTGCAAACTGTAGCATTAAAATCTGCTCCTGATACAGAGATGAGCACTGCGCCAAGCGCTGGTGCAAATGACGTTGACAGACCAGGAAAAATTTACGTTGCAAATTCTTCGGATACAGCCAATAGTTTTAGTTATTATTTGGATGATCCTGTTTTTAGACTAATTAAACAACGCCCGTTGCATCTAGAGGGTGAGTATCCCAGTTATGGTTATTGTTATAGCTTAGATCAAGGTGCCAGCTTTGAGACTGAGCCACAGAATCCAGCTGCTTGCGCTGATGAAGAAAGTATGGTTTGGGTGATAAATTTATATCCGCCTGATGTTTACGATAATTTTGACGAAATAGAAATGATGGGGATGGAAGAATTGACTCGTAATAATGAATTTGTTTATGTTATTACTCACACCAACGGAGATTTACCAGCAGATTTACCTAATTGGCCAACAGTATTGACTGATGTGAAAGATGATTTTAGTGTGCCGGCCGCAAAAGAATATATCAGCTTATGATTTCAACTCATAATTGGTTTGATTGTAACGGGAGCGGTCGTACTGATACCCCTCATTCTTCATATTACTCAAATGAGTCCTGAGATATTACTAGAAAAAAAATCTAAGAATACTGCCCGAAAAAAATAGGATTAAAATTTTAAGTGCGACTTTGTTTTAGCATTCCGCAGCCGTCAAAACTTTTCCAGCTGGTCAATAGAATCGTCATAATCACGCTCAACATGCTCGCCACATAAATTGCAATCATGATGGCAATTTGATATTTAATCGCAGTACTAGGAGATGAGCCAGCAATTATTTGGCCGCTCATCATGCCAGGAAGCGACACAATCCCAATCGTGGCGGTCTTGGCGAGGCTGGGTGAGATGGCGAGTTGCACGCTCTGTTTAAAAAAGGGCGCTAAAGCTTCTTTGCGCGTTGCTCCCATCGCCAATCTATATAAATAATATTTCTGTTGATCTTTGATATTTTGAAAGAAATTATTGATTGCTACAATGTTGGTGCTCAAAACGTTGCCAAGCAACATACCGCCTAATGCGATTAAATACCTAGCATCAAATAAGTAATCTAGCCGGATGATGAAAGAATTGAAGTAAATCAAGACTAGCAGAGTAGGAATTGCAAATGTAATCAAAATTAGCCACCAGATGGGTTTTAAATCAATTTTTGCTCTATCAACGGTAGAAAAAACTGCTGTACCTACCATTAAGGCAAACCAAGTCAAATTTAACCACCAGCTGTTTTGCTGAAATATATACTCCAAAAAAAAGCCAACCAACATTAGTTGGAGTGACATTTTGGCAATTGAGGTCAACGAGTCTCGCCGCAAGCCTAGCTGAAAATATTGATCAGCAAGCAAGGTGGGAATAATTAGTGCAAAGGCAGCAATCAATCCTAGCACCGAAATATCTATCGTATCCATTTCTGATCCTTAAAATCAAATAATTTTACTTGGGGCAGTTTTTTCCATTCTTGATCATGGGTGACGATGATGGCAGTCAGGTCTTTCTGTTTTAATAGATTGGCAATCACAATTTTTTTGGAAGTCGGATCAAGTGATGCTGTGACTTCATCTAGTAAAATAATTGGTCTTTTTAGCAATAAAGCAATCACCAAAGCTAGCCGCTGTCTTTCTCCTCCAGACAGTTCTTGAATATTTTGTTGAAGCAGGGTTGAGGGTAATTCAAACTCAGTCATGAGAGAGAGGACCTTCTTTCGGCTCACAGTTAGCTGCTGATTGGCTTGAAAAGAAAAATACTCATTGATTAAATCTTCAACTTGCCCTTCGCCAATCATCACATCTTGGTCAACGTATGCCACTTTGGTTCTTACCCAGTTAATATGATTGGAACAAACTTTCTTATCCAAGATATAGACATCGCCAGAGTCTGGTCTGACGAACCCCAAAATTAGTTTGAGCAAGGAACTTTTGCCAATCCCTGACTTACCAAAAATCACCAATTTTTCTCCTGAATTGATAGTCAAATTAAGGTGATCAAAAATTTCTTTGTGACTAAACTGCAGCGAAACATCTGCAAATTTAATCACGGGTTGAGAAGTTTGTTTTGACATTGCTATAGATGAATGATGAAGCTGATTATAGGTGTTGAAGTGATCTTTGTCACATTAAGGTGACTGACATGGCGCATTATGTCATTAATCATAACAACCACTATTTTATGCTGATTGAAAGTATGTTAAATTTTTACAGTCTTACAATTAGAGAGTGTTTATTTTTGTTTAAAAACTAGATAATACCATTGACATGATAATCAAAATGAATCGCTTTTATTTAAAATCAATTGCTTTCTGGTTCATATTGCTATCAATGGCACTGGTCAATGCAGTTATTAGAGAGACAACTTATAAACCTCTACTTGAACCGATAATTGGCATTTGGGCTCATCAAATTAGTTCATTAACTGCAATACTATTATTTGCACTGGCGATATACGCATTTCTAAAAAATGTGCATCAAAATTACCGTTCACGGGATCTTTATTTTGTAGGATTGATATGGATGATAATGACGATAGTGTTTGAAACGGGGATGAATGTGTTTATTCGTCATCTCAATTTGACGGAAGTGCTGCAAACTTACTATTTTTGGCGAGGTGATACTTGGTTCTTTGTACTTTTGTCTTTGGTTATTTTGCCGGCTGTGATAGCAAAAAAAATTCAAGAAAAACGACAAATTGATTTTCAAAATGGAGAGGAGCTATTTAAAATATTTGGCAAATGAGTTCTTTCTGTTAATGATCTTAAATCAAATGCCGTCATGACAACAGTGCCGTCAGACTCACCATGATTATAGATCACAAAACCCACGTGTCTGCCCTCATCTTTTTCACGGAAAAGTGTGCCATTATGTACTCTAACAATGCGTTGTTCATCTTCTATCAACATGCCTGCCAGCAATTCATCGGTCACTTTCAACTGGGGTGTGAAATCACCCCTAATACTTGTTGTATCAAAAGCAATATATTTGAATTCTCCCGGCTGAAGAGTGAATGTTTGGTCTGGGAAACCTATTTCCAGTAAATTAATGTTGTCTTGCCGCATCTGTCTAACGTGATCAAACAAATCTGCGTCTCCAACACCAGGATCTAGCAAGGCTTGCCCCAAATATTGGACATAGGCTTCTTCAAGATCAATATTGGGGAAAATTATTTGCAGTATCTCGTCATAGGATAATCGAAATAAGTGACATCTGCTGGCTTTAAGATTTGCAAAGACTTGCTGCCAGTTGTATTGATATTTTCTCATCAGTTGTGAAACCAAGGCAGAGTGTTCGTAACCTTCTGATGCTTTATTGCTGATTTGTCGACGATCAAAGAATAACTTTGCCCTATTAGTCCTGATTATTGAGATCACTTTTTGTTTGTCATAGAGTGGTGTAAGCGGATGGGCGGTGTAGTAATCAATAGCAAATGCATCAGCGAACGCCTCATCCATATATGACCTAACATATCCATTCAAGTCACGGGTAGAATGCAAAAATTCATGGGTAAGTGCAAATCGAAGTATTTCACCATCAATCAGCTTATTTTCATTTGAGTTGTTCAGAGGATTTAATAGGTAATTGATATTAACGAGTGTTAGTGAATAATTATTTGAATTACAGGTAATTGCGTCGGTTAAATCGCTTAATACACACATCATGACACTTGGATCAAGATGTTGAATTACTCGATATTCAATATTGATCTTAAAATCATTAAAACCCTCATTAGTAGAGAGATTATATAGATACTCCATATATTCCCCATAAGTTGTCATAAAATCTTGATATCTAAATTGATATGATCCTTCTGGCGTTGATGAAAACCAGTCTTCACTAACAGTATTTGAGTTGGGGCCTACACGCTTGTCTTTACCAATTGGGATATGCGTTTCAAAACCAAAACCAACAGCTGTGACGTTGTGGCTATACTTAATTTTTTGGATTACTTCTCCCATTTTGTAGTAATAGCTTTGATTCTTCACAACATCCCAATAACCAACATCGTACATCGATGGCCAGTAGGAGCCATCCGTTGATTCGGGGGTGATTAGTTGATCGGGAGAACTTTCTGCATGCAAATTTTGACAGTCTTCAATTCCGAGAATAGCTACTCCGATTGGGACTGCTGCCAGTTTTAGAAAATCTCTTCTTGAAAGTCGTTCTTTTTGCATATGTTATTATAACTTATGGATTCAAACCTGATCATAAATTTGATTTCAAATTATTTAGCATGCAATAAAGAAGCGAGATTTAAATTTACATTTTAAAAATCCCCAAAAATTGTTCTATAATCAAGAAGTGAAAAAAAGCAAAAATTATTCAAAAATTCTCTCTTGCCCAAAAATAGTACATCAAATCATCAAAATTTTGCTTGATTACTGTCTTCACACCTTGCTGGGATTATTGATTTTTAATCTATTGATTTTATCAGCATTGCCGGTCGGCCTAATTGCCCTGAGTATGAATCATGAGAATATTTCTAGTACAATCAATCAAAAACAAATATTATTGGCACAACCATATCAAGCAGTAGAGCTGTTGATTGTTGGTCAACTCGTACCAAACACTAGTTTTATCCAGGTGCTGATAGTCTTGGTAGTGTTGGCCGGGGTTGGGTTTTTGGCCCAGGTTTTATTTAAAAGGATTTGGAAAAATCAATCACGTCTTAAATTAAGGCAAAGTGTAATATTTATTAGCTTAGTTTATTTATCAATATTTACTCTAGCCATCGTGAGTGTGGTTTGGTTGGTTCCTGTGTTGCTTGCACCGAAGTTGATTTTGTTTATTCTCAGTTGGACGATTTTATTTTTCGCTTTACTCTATATATTTATCAGCATTTCAAAAAGATGCGGATAACGTTCTAAGAAGTTTTAATTGGTTTAAGCATTATTGTTTGCTGATGGATTAGAACCATTGGTTCTGCAAGCTAGGCAAACATCCGGCAGCCGGTCAATATTGCCGCGTCTTAAATCGCGTCTTAATTTCACATAAGTTGGATCATCCCAAATACTCATTATTGAAGACTCTGCCACATTTCCTCTGGGTCTTCTTAACATTGAGTCGTTTGCACAATAAATTGCCACTCCATTCGAGGTTATCTCTAATGCATAAGTTGGATGAATGCAATGACGGACAGGGGATTGTTGGGTTTTATCGCCTAATTCAACCTCGCCCCCACGGTTAGAATATGTCACTAAAGGAGGCAGCAAGGTAATGATGCGATCTTGCTTATATTTTGTTGCTAGGGAAACTAATTTTTTTGGATGTTGACCACCATGGGGAGTTATTAAAATCTCGTCAATGCCAGCGGCGCGTAGTTGCAGATATTTGTCTTCAGTGAGTAAATCACCATTTGAATAAAAACCAATTCTTGCTTCTGCTAGTGCGTTTCTTGCCTCCTCAACTCTGCTGATAATGCTTGGATCTTTCAAAGGTTCTCCAAAACCGTTTAAATGCAATGTTCCACAAAACCCTTTCTTATCAAATGTTCTTTGAAATTCCGCCAATTCTTGAATAATTTTCGTATATAAATCTGCACTCATGTATTTAGTAGGGTGTTTATCTCTAAATTCAGGGTTGTTTTGCGTGCAGTAAGAACATTTTCGATTGCATATGGATGTGGTTTCTATACCCACTACCAGAGGCATGTCTCCCCGTCCGTACTGAAAGCGACAAAGTGTTTCAGAAGCAGCCAATCTTAAGTAAGGAACAAAATTTTCACTACCGGGCATGTTAGTTAATATCTCAGCGCCTTTTCGAAAAATTCTCATGCCCACTCTTCTTAGACGACCATTAGAATTAATAGATGGAATCTCTTCGCTTGCTAAAATTTCTAAAGGTATTGTCTCATTTGTTTGGGCCATATGGATGAAAAACCTAACTTAATATCAATTTCAATCATAGACTACCAGTTGGCTGCAATACAATTGCAAAAAATTATGATGACTGCAACTAGATAATCATTGAGAATTGATTATAAAAGCAATAAGTAGCAGTTAATAATTTATTAAGAGAATTTGGTGAGCAAAGGTTTTTCTGTGCTAGATTGACTACTCCAGACAAAACTTAAAACTTCCAATCTTGGTCAAGCAGATCTAGAATCCCCCTACTTGTATCTGCTAAGATGACTCTATGAGTGAAGCAGAATTAGATAAATTGGCATCACCAGTTGCTGAGTTGCCACCCACATCAATAGAGCATGATCTTGAAGAAGTTATTGATCCCATCTCAGATAATAATGCACCACTGGCAGAGCTGGAGCAACAACTCGACCCAAAGATTAAGAGTATGTTGGAAATCAAGAATCTGGAAAATCCTGATCTTTATGATTTTGTAGTCCGATTACTAACTCATCCCCAGCTAGCTAGCTTGAGCACCAATGTTCGGAGATTTTTGGTGGATTACTTTACAAGCAAACCTTATCAAGAAGAGGTGGATTTATTAATCCACTTTTTGTTTGAAGATAAAATCTATGAACACAAGGCTTTTAAATATCTTTCCTATCTTGGTGTAGATGCGTTGATTAAGTTGATTACTCTTTATCATGTTCAAATAGATGAGCTGAATGAGATTCTCTCACTCTATGTCGAGTTGATCAGGGATGAAAACGATGAGCATTATTTCGAACAGTATTTTCTTGATCCAAGTTTATTTGCTAAGGGTGATCAGCTTAACATGGAAGAATACAAAAAATATTTAGGGTTGTTAAGTAATAAGGAGATCTGTGACGCACTATTGTCACACGCCCAGGAATTTGCATCTTTTGAAACGATTATCCAGAAAGGCTTGATAAATTCAATCATTCCGGATAAAAAAGCAGGTCAAATCGGTGAATATGTAATTATCGCCAAACAGATTAATTCTATTTTGAGAAATTCATCATTTTTTAAGGATTCACTACCACTTTATAGTTTGATAAATCGTGGTGTAGATATCAAAACTGCACAAACTGCGTGCAATCTGATCAACTCGTCAGCTTATAGAGAACTCACTAATAGGGTCAAGTTCGCGATTGAACATATGTGTGATGATCTAGATCCATTTGCGTGTGTTGATTTTCTTAGAGACACGATGACTAGTCGCGACTTTCTTGAATTTAATGCTTATATCCAACTGGCATTGGTTAAATTATTTGACGGCAATAATGCTGCTCAGATTATAGAAATGCTAAAAATATACAAAGCTGATGAAAGATTTGTTAACAAATCAAAGAATAGATCAATAGGACTTTATTTAACCTTAAGCAGTATTGGTCTAAAGAGTGTAGACGATATCATGAAAGCCATGGATATTGATGATTACATCTCATCATTAGGCATTCCAGACCTTGAGATATTTTCCAAAGAATTGCTGCCACAATTATTGCCGCTGTCCTTAGAACAAGCCAAGCAAGCTGCAAAAGAGATTGGAGAAATATTTATTGCCAATAATGTACCACTTTTTGTGAGGCAATATTTAGTGTTTGAGAGATTGTATTTCCAGACTGGCACAATTTTCAGAGAGACAAGATTTTGGAAAGAGTTGAAGAGTAGGGGGAGTGAGGCAAATTTAAGCCCATTTTTAAGAATGCTCGCGGAAAATGTTGATCAGTTAATTGAATCGGGAACTGTAACTGAGCAAAGTCTATCCAATGTTGACGTGGTGAAAATGGTTTTTTGGAGAGATTTACTACACATTGCCATTGATTCAGCGGATCAAAGTCTAATGTCTTTTCTAACCGAGATGCGAGAAAATCAAGCCATATTAGATCGCGCTCGTGCATCGGAATTTCAAGGTGTAAGTGAGGAAGAGGCGACTATATTAGACAGTTTCTTTCAACAAATCAAAGCAATTCTATCCCACGATATTAAGAATCCCAAAAATAATGTACCTCAAAAAAATTTACCTTTGAGTGATCAATATCGTCAATTAATAGAATTAGTGGGATCTGCTGACGCAAACATAGTAGATTATCTGGTTGAAAAATACTTTTCTACTGCCGGATATGGCACGATTGAGGAGATTCTGAGTAGGATGAATGAGGTTAAATTATTAGCTCATGAAAGGAATCTTAGTTCCTTGCAGCTGTTGAGTAAGCAAGGATCAAGTGCTGAAAGTCAATTTGAAAACAGAGACGATCGTCATCGGACACTAAATTTTGCAGCTGGTGATCTGATCAAAGCCGTCAATATTGATAATTGTCACTCCATATTACAAACCGGCTTTAAGTCAAGGGAGTTTCTTGGTTCCGAGGGTGATACCGCTAACTCAGATAGAACCCCCTATGACGCAGATTTTTTTAGAATTTTACCTTCAGACTTACAAGGAGATGAGCATGAAGTAGATCTGCAGGGTATTATAGATAATCATTATGGTGGAGTATCTTTTGTAATTAGGGATAGGGAACAGTTTTATCTCTCCTTTAAAAATAACACTAAACCAGAAGGAGATTTTAGAAGAAAAAGAAAAGATAGATACGAATTAATTCCGTCACGTTTATTGGGTCAGAGACACTATGGAGTGCGGACAGGTATTGCCGCGACAGAGATCGATGCGATTGTGATCAACGGCAACTTGACTGATTTGCAGCTACAGCAACTTTATTTTCAAATTGCCAACAATGGTTTTTATATTCCAGTTTGTGACATAAATGGCAGAGTGCAATTTTTCATTGAAGATTATCAAAGCAACCAAATAGATTCTCAGCTAATTAACAGTTGCTTGACCGTAAGCCAATTTTCGCCAGACCAATTAATTCAGGCATTTGAAAGTTGTCCGTATATGAAGGCACTATATACGCTTGATTCTGGAGTGAGCGAAAAATACACATTGCGTGAGCACACCCTAATGGTTATGGCACAATTTGAAAAGTACTTTGCGAATGACTATGACTTGAGTGCAATTACCAAAGACAACTTCCGAATTTTATTGGCACTCCATGACATTGGTAAATCATTGGCTGCAAAAGATGGCAAAAAATTTGAACAACACGAGTACTCAAAAAAAATTCTACAATTTGCTCTTCCGGCCTGCGGTTTATCTCCTAAAGAATCGGAAAAATTAATGGCGGTAGTGGATCAGGATATCTTGGGTGAGTATTTTGTGACTGCCACAATTGAGGGCTCTCTAGAAAAAGCTGTTCGAAAAATTAAAAGTTTGGCTAAAACACTTCGAACACAACCCAGAGAAGTGTTAGAACTCATTAGGATTTATTACAGCAGTGATGCTGGCAGTTATACCGCCGATGCGTCTGGACGAAAAGACAAAAACAATTTGGGTTATATTTTTCAATTTGGCAACTCACAAGGAAAGCCGCCGGTGACTTTCAGTGAAAAATACCAGCCAAAATTTGATAAGTTGGTCGAAGCTATAGAGCGCATTTAATGATTAATTAGATCTCCTACTCGCCTGAACAATTGTGATTCAATGATAACAAAATCAGCCAAATTTTCAGTTTTGCTATATAATCACTCATTATGACCAAACCCAAGTCTGCTTCCACTCTAAAATCTGTTACTACTCCTAAGCAGGATTTATTTCTGCAAATGGTGCTAGGAGTACTAGTTTATGCAGTAGTATTGGGATTTTTTAATGACTACACTGACATTTTAAACACAACTTCTTACTCTACCACGTTTATGGTTGCGGTGGTGATGCAGATCTTGACTTACTTAACCCTAGAGTTGAAGAAAAAAATTGCTAAATACTTCAAAAGTAAAAATGGTAAAGCGGCTAAAGTGTGGCTAGTGTTGAGCGTTTGGCTAGTGATGTTTTTTTCTAAGTTTGTTTTCCTGGCTGTGTTGGACTTTATTTTTGGTAAAGACGTAGAAATAAGTGGTTTTATTGGTTTAGTACTCATAATTATGGCGATGTTGGCGGGAAAGTTTGCTATCGACCTGACTTATCGGCGGCTTGGGCAGCCAAAAAGTACACTGCTTGAAAATTTAGCTGATCCTCAATAGACTGGACAGCAACTGGACTCTGAGAGATTAATTTTAGAAGATTATTTCTAGTTCCCTATCTGCTATGATGAATGATATGCCGTTTATTTCCCGGGCGTTCCAGTGGTACTTGGTTGATGGTCTTGCGTTTCTGTGGTTAATTCTCCGCAATTATCTTTACTATTTTTGGAACCTGTATGGCATTACACGTCATGCCAAAACCTTGTTTGCTCCCTGGAAACGCTTGATGCGGGTGCGTACCAGAAAAGGACTAGATTTTGAGGATATGTTTGACGTCTTTTCTTATAATGCAGTTAGCGCGATGATGGGCGCAATTATCCGGTCGGCGACCATTTTTTGGGGACTCATGATGATGGCAATGTTCATTGTGGTGTGGTTAGGGTTAGTCACGGTCTGGGCGATTACCTTTGTGTACTTTCCTTTGTACTATTATTTGTTTTCGGCAACTCACCCGCACTTGCCCAAACTTTACAAATCATATCAACGTTCTCCAAGATTATTAGTGAGCGCGATGCAAAATGATGCGCGAGTCAGAGAAATCTTTTTGAGATTGAGATTTGAGACTGCTGATCGAGAAAAAATTTTTACATTGTTGGGCAACGGTGCAACTACTTTGTTGCAGCCTATGGATGATGCCCAAGTCAAACAGTTTTATACTAAATCATCGTTGTTGGTTGCTATCTTATTTAAGGAGTTAGCACGAGAAGAGCACTCGCAATTATTGATCACTCACCGTTTATCAATTCATGATTGTCAGCTTCTTTGCAACTGGGTGATTGAAGATGAAATCAAAAAATATCACGACAAACAATTTTGGACGGTTCGTAAATTGAGTGAGTCCAGATCGATCGGGAAAGATTGGGCATTTGGTTATACACCAACCATTGATCGGTACGCAACCGATGTAGCCAGCATGGGTATTGATCAGTTGCAATTTGATATCCATCAAGAGGTCACCACTCAGGTTGAACAAATTTTTTCACGTTCATCAGTGAGTAGTGTGCTGGTGAGCGGTGCTCCTGGCACAGGTAAGATGACTCTGGTGCAATTCTTAGCAAAAAGAATTTATGATGGGAAAACTACACCTGAACTAGCTGACCACCGGGTGATGTTGTTGGATGTAGATGCGGCTTTATCGGCTTCTGAAAGTGCAGAATCAAAAAACTTCATTTTTGAAAAAGTTTTAGCGGAAGCTCATCACGCTGGTAATATTATTTTGGTGATCGCCAACGTTGATCGTTATTTACAAAACACTCAAAAAGGAACTAACCTGAGCACAGTTTTAAGTAGCGTCAGTGGTCGCTATAAAGTCAAGATTTTAATGACAGCTACCCAAACCAATTTTAAGGACGTTATTAGACAAGATAATTTATTTTTGTCCTCGGTGCATACGATTGATCTGTTGCCTTCGAGTAGAGAAGAGACAATCAAACTGCTGCTCAATCTACTTACCTCATTTGAATCAAAGCAAAAATACTTCACTTTCTTTGCTATCAAAGAAATTGAAAAATATGCCAGTTATGTATATCCAAATTTACCTCAACCGTCTAGTTCGGTGAGAGCTTTAGAGTTGGTTGCCAAGTATAGTCAAAATCAAGTGGTAACCGAGGCAGATGTGCACGCTCTCTTTTCCAAACAGACCAATAGCATGATTGGTGAGCTGACGGTCGAGCAAAAGGACAAATTATCGAGGTTAGAAGAAACTTTAGCGGCAACCATTGTTGGTCAGAAGCACGCCATTCAACAATTATCCAGTGCACTCAAAAGGGCAAATTTGGAATTATCTGGTAGAGAAAAGACGATGGGCGCCTTTCTTTTTTTAGGGGCAACTGGTGTGGGTAAAACGGAGACTGCTAAAACCCTGGCGAAAGTATTTTTTGGCAACCTCAACCACTTGGTGAGAATTGATTGCGCGCAGTTTGTGACAGAGGCGAGTTTGGAAGCTTTGATTGGCTCAACTACCAACCCCACAGCAGGCGCTTTGACAGAAGCAGTCCACAAACAGCCTTACTCAGTAGTGTTGCTTGATGAAATTGAAAAAGCTCATCGTTCAGTCCAATTAGCACTGATGACAATTTTTGATGAAGGGTATTTAACCAATGGCAAAGGAGAAAATATTTCTTTCAAGCACACAGTAGTAGTGGCGACTTCTAATGCAGGGAGTGACTATCTGTATCAAAATTTATCTAATGAGATATCAGTTGAGGAGATGATTGCTTATTTGGTGCAGCAAGATATTTTACGACCAGAATTTGTCAATCGTTTTGATGGTGTTGTGTTGTATCATCCACTTTCATATGAAGATGTTGTAGAAATTGCCAAACGTAAACTCCGAATATTTTCCCAGAAAATGTTACAGGAAAAAGGTATCACTTTACAGATTAGTGATCAGACATTTCAGCAAGTGTATCAAGCTGGTTATAGCAAGGAATTTGGCGCGAGGCATCTGGAAAGAGCGATTAATCAAATCGTAATTGATAAAGTCGCGGATGCGTTGTTGCGTACTGAAGTTGGTGCAGGAGGGACACTCTTGATCTAGATTTCTTGTTCAAGCCAGCTGAAACAAGAAATGGATATTTGCGAGTCATTTGCTGACTATTGGTTAAGCAATATGTTTGTAGTATTTTTAAGTCACCTTCAAAATTTTTATTGACCACTCACAATCAAAATTATCAGGGTTGAACCTCAAAAACTTTTCGCTTGGATTTCTCGCCTCGCACCAATGCAATTTGGCTTTTCTTGATATTTAAATATTTTGCTAAAATAACCAACACTGCCTGGTTGGCTTTCCCATCAGTAGGTGGGGCAGTGACATAGACTTTAAAGTGATTATTACCCAGGCTTTCCACTTTTTCTTTTTTTGAACGGGGATGGACTAAAGCAATGATCTCCATATTTATTTTGCAAATAATTTGTAATTTTAAAATAACAAGAAAACCCTGATCTTTCAGACTTCACATGCTTAGCTAAAATTTCAGGTACAACTGAAATAAATAATCGGCTAGACAAAATTTTTAATGATTCCACTTCATTTCAGTTGCCTTTCATCTTGCATTGTCACAGCACAGCTATCCAATTGATTGATCATATCTAGTCGACTGTCTTTAACTTCATATCCGATAATAACAAGTCGTGTCGTGTTCACCTCAGTTTGATCGGACGGCGCCAGCCAATCGAATCTATTATAAACACCATTGATTATTTTCATGCCCTGGGTGGTTTTAATATAACCTTTGTAACGAATTACATTTTTGGGAAAATTTCGAAATGCATTTTCTAGTTTTTTCTCATCAAAAGTATGATGGGATGTATAAGTAAAGGTGTTGATATGATCTTTTTTAAAATGATTTACTTTGTTTTTATCTTGAGTTTGATCGTCCTCCGTTGGAAGATTCATGCCAAATGCAAGATGAGGATTAAGTTTTCCTTCTGGTGCTTCTACAATGGGTGAACGTTCGTTAAACTCCCTCACATATGCAACAACTGCCCTTTTTCGATCTTCGTCAACCAACTCAACTTTATTAAACACAATTAAATCAATAAAATTTGATTGATCGCGGTTATAATCATCCAGGTACTTATAGTTATTAAAGTTAACCACATCAATCACAGTAATGATTCCATCTCTGACCAACCTGGGATGGCTGCTGATATTAATTCCCAAAACAATCGGATTGGAGGTTTCATCTGTACCTGCGGTCTCAATAATTATGCGGTCAGGGTTGAATTTCTCGATCAAATCATTCACAGCATTGGTAATCGGACCAACCAAAGTGTGATAAACGCATCCATTGAGAAGCTTTTTAGTCTGGATTTGTTTTTCACTCACAATTTCTGCATCAATATCAGTCGTACCAATCTCATTCTTGATGTAAACCACTTGTTGGCCAATGCTTTGCAGATAGTCAATCAGATTCAGAATGATGGTGGTCTTACCTGAACCAAGAAAGCCAGTAAATATCGTCACGGGAATTTTTTTAGGCATATGAGTTTTAATCTTTCATCATTCTATCAAGTATTGCGGATTTAAACTACTAATGTAAATTAAACTTGACATTATGTAATATATAATTTACAATGAAGCTATGAATAAAAGAAATTATCACCTTCTTAGGGCGGCAGCCCTTTTGTTTATTATTACGATTGTAGTAGTTGCGCTCTGGTTAAAATTGTACTTGCTGGCAGTTGTGGGAGTGCTAACAGCAATCATTTTTTTAATGACGGTCCAATCTCAAGCCAAGCTCGCTATTGATGAGCGTGAGCAAAGTATTAGAGAGAAAGCGGCTCACACCACTTATGCCATCTTTGCCCCAACTGTCGCAATCTGTGCATTGCTGCTTTTAATTCCTTCTCACGGAGACGTTTTTCCAGTATTTGCCAAAGGAGAATTTTTATACATTGAATCAATTGGTATGATTCTGGCTTACCTAACACTCTTGTTAATTGTGATATTTGCCCTTAGTTATTATTGGTTGCAGAAAAAATTTGGAGGAAAATCTGATCAAAAATAAATTAAAAATTTATCGCGCCATGTATGATCTGACGCAGGAACAGCTAGCTGAAAAGCTGGATGTTTCTCGCCAGACAGTGATTGCCATTGAAGCCAATAAATATTTGCCTTCTTTGGGCTTGGCTTTCAAAATGGCAAATTTTTTTGATGTAAAAGTTGATGACATTTTTGTGACTAGTAAGGAAAGGGATCAATGAAAATTAAGACATCAATCAATTTGTTGCTCTGGTTGGGAGCGGTGGGTCTAAGTCTCATCATGCTCGTGTTTGTGATTGGGGCAACTTGGATTGGCTATTCCATGAAAAATTTGTGCAAAACTGCCCAATGGGAATATCAAGGAGATTGTACAACTGCTTTAATTGCTCAATTACAGGACGAGGAACGGGGATATAAGGCTAGAAATGATGCAATTTGGGGACTCAGTCAGTTGGGTGATGAGCGCGCTTTACCGGTTTTAGAAAGTTATTATACTGGTAATATTCCAGATCAAGAGCCACTTGATGGTAGCATTAGTCAATACGAACTGAGAAAAGCAATTAAGGCCGCAAACGGTGGAGTTAATTTGACTGCTATTTTTTGGAAGCACGACATTAATTAGTATAATTTAAAAACATCGCAATCTGTAATTATTGTTGATTGAAAATTAGTTTTTTGGCAGCGATTCGCATGCTTCACCGTCTTTATCACCGTCTAATCGATTGACATCATTGCCAACACCACCCACTTTTTCAAAGAATGCTTGCGCTGCTGGTTGCGTTTCAAAATCACTACAATTGTATTCATCAGCTTTTTTGCCTACGCTGGAATCGGTGGTGATGTTACCAAACATATCATAAAGGACATTACCCGCTTCATCACGAGCAATTTTTGATTCTTGAAATGAACCTGTTTCCCACAACTTACCCAAATCCCAGTCATTTTGGGAAACTTCCAAACCAAGGGCTGCTAGCAAAGTAATGAAAACGATGACCAAAGCAATTCTAGCTTTTTGCCAGAAAATAAACATGATCACCACGATGGCCATCAAGAAAACGATCAAGCCAATCCGGAATTTGTGATTTCCTCTGATTTTTTTAAACCTTGATGATTCTTTTGGGGAATTTTTTTGATCTTCTTTAGAAGGTGTTTCTGATGTATCTGTCATATTGTGATCATATAACTATTTGGGACATTGCACAATCAGTGGATACTTAACGTGCGTGGTATTTTATGTCGCAAAATCATCATACTCAACTTGATAATAATCCAGGCGGGAATAGTAATTATTGAGTACATTGATAAAGCAAATTCATTCAACAAGTTGCGATAGATCAGTATCACATACTGTCAATATCGTACTAGGAGTACTTCTCCATCAGGTCATCTGTGGAGCGGTATCAAATCATTCAGTCGAGGTGTAAAATATCATCTGTGATAAATATCAAGACAGTACTTGGTGTTGTGGCAGTTTTTATAACAATTGTCAGCTATTTTCCCTATATTCTAGACATTATCAAAGGGAAAACAAAACCTCACATTTACAGTTGGTTTCTATTTGGCTTTATTACTCTCATTGCTTTTGCACTCCAGGTTCGAGGTGGAGCGGGTTTTGGAAGTACGGCAACGTTTGTAGCGGCGATGTTGATTGTCACAGTGTTTTTTTTAAGCTTAAAAAATTGGAATAATCAAACAGCTACCTTGATGGATAAATTATTTTTTGGATTAACAATTTTGGCGTTAATATTATGGTTAGTTGCAAAGCAGCCGATAGTGTCTGCCATCCTGATCACACTGACTAATTTGTTGGCATATGGTCCGACAATAAGAAAATCTTGGTCGCAGCCACATACGGAAACGCAATTGTTTTTTAGGATGAACATATTGAGGTTTGCCTTAATAATTGTTTCTTTAGAAAATTACTCAATTTTGACAGCTTTATATCCTGTATCAGAATTTTTGATTCATTGTTTCATGGCCGGTCTATTGTTTGTGAGATCGACTAAGATTAAAGAAACAAAGTTACTCAGTTTCAAAAGCGTGACTACCTCAAGTTAGCTCAAGTTATTATTCATATGAGCCAGAGCTTGTTGTTAAGTTTCTGAAACCAGCAAGGGATAAAACCTAACCATTGCTGTTTTGGCGTGTGAAAATTCAACTTGTTGACAAAATTGGGGAAAACAAAATTTTATCTAAACGATGATAACATTGAGCATGATGTTGATCAGCAGTTGTTGAATTAAGAGCCAATCGATCGGGCAAACAACAAAAGGTTAAATAAGTAAAAAAATTAATTTACCAATTTGAATGAATCAATAATTGCCTGATTATCTGGTTCTTGGGTGTTGTTGAGAATGGTGATAAATTTGCCTTGATTTTGAATAACTTTCAGGTCGTTGGCTCTGCCCACATAGGCAGCTTGATATTCAGCCTCAGTATCCCATACTTCAATGACAATGTCGTAGGCTTGGCCGCCTTTATACAGTAGCGCCACGCCATTCGGGTGTCCATAAAGATTTTCACTATCGGTCATCAGCTGATATGAGTCTGGGTAGGAAACCTCAAAACCATATGTTGAGTTGGTGTATTTTGGCAATGACAATTCGTTAGCTTCTGAGAGAGAAGTTGGAGTGGCACTAGGTTTTGTAGTGGAAAGTTGCCCGTCATCTTGAGAAGTTGTTGGTTCGGTAATCGCAGGGTCCTCTTCATAGATCACAGTAGGATCATTATCTAACATATAACTACCAGAAGTTGCGCCCGGCATATCGAGCAGAGGATCAACAAATACCTCTCGCTCTGGTTCAGAAGGGGCTGGGGTAAATTGATCGATGAGTTGTTCGCCAAACATAAAATAGACACCGGCAGCGAGAGCTGCCAGAAACACAAAGATGATTAGCATGATGGCAAGTTTATTTTTTGAACTGGGTTTTTGACCATAAACAGCGGGTGCGATGTTGTCTGTGGAGAGAGTAGGAGTTGCTGTTGTCTGAGATTGGGCGGGTGCTGGTTGGTTGGGGGTAGGTTGGCTGGGCTTAGGTGTAGTTTGTAGGGGTTGAGCAGCTTGGTTGGGTGGTGCAACGGGGTTGGTTTGAGCTGACTGAGCAGTTGTTGGCATTGACTGATTGACAGTTGTATTGTCTGGGACAGGATTTGGTTGGGTGGGATGATGATTTGCCATATTGTATCCATCCTACAATAAATTTTTGCAAAAGGGAAAATTAGAAACTAGATTTACTTGGAAAGACATGCTTTGTTATGGTGGAATGGACATATTGAGTACGAGGCGCGATACTTTTCGGAATGTAAATGATCTCAGCAGTTGTAAATATTGCACAATACATTTCGATGATGAATTGGGCACGATACATTCCGGAATGGAAAGGTAGTCGTGAAAGCGGGTATATAATGAAACCAGTATATATATTTAATATCTTTTGAAAGGAGGATAGGATGAAAGGTTTTGTAGATGATATTGAAAAATTGACTAAAGAAAATTTTAATTTTCGCGAAGTGATTTTTACCGGTGAGCACACTCAACTGGTGTTGATGAGTTTAAAGCCAGGAGAAGACATTGGTAAAGAAGTCCACGACCATGTTGATCAATTTTTTAGAGTTGATGAAGGTGAGGGAGAAGTGTTGATTGATGGTGAAACGTTTGCTATCAAAGATGGATCAGCGGTAGTTGTGCCAGCGGGGAGTGAGCACAATCTAACTAATACTGGCAGCAATGACTTGAAGCTGTACACGCTTTATTCTCCGCCAAATCATCCCGCTGGCACGATTCATGCCACTCGCGATGAAGCTATGGCCGCTGAAGAAGAGCACCATCATTAGTCTTTTACAGTACGCTCATTCATGATGCTGGTGTCTAACAGTATGACATATTGCTGTTGATGGTTGTTGCATTAGTCGTGATAAACTAATTTCAGTATTAACACCAGTTGTATATATAGATCGGATAAAAGTGATGTTAGAAAACGACAGTGAAATAGCCAAAAACATTCCAGAATTGGAAAAAGTAATGAGAAATATCAAACGTTATTGCAACACAGGCGAAGAAGACAATGCAGTTTTATTATTTCCAGACATTGGTCTTAATTCTGCTGAAAAAGATAAGCTCGCCGCTAACACAGTATGGGATGCATTGATGCTGACATTGTCTTCAATTGCAGAATATTCTTATCAAATTGCACGAGATCCAGCTCGGTTGAATTCTAAGAACTACGAATTCGTGTTAAGACGGGTTGAGACGATTGCTGGAGTATGTAGGTCTCTTACCGAAAATTTAGTGCCTTTGACCAAAAATAAAAAGCTTGAAATGAAACACGCAGAACTTGGGGATATGATTAGTGCTTATTATGCGGAAAATATTACTTTGGGTAGCAGTAAATATCGGATGATCAGAATTTTAGTTAGACCTAAAAAATATGTAATGCCCATTGAAATCAAAAATGATAGACAGCCAATCAACGTGGCAGAAACTGCCCAAGCGAGAATGAAAATTGATCTAATTCCAGAAGATAATCCAGATAATTCAGTTTCAATTAGGACAGATCGTGAAGATTGGGAGCATGGATATGAAATCACATTTGACGTGGATATTTTCCGTGGACCAAATAATCTGATGGATAATTTGAGTTTTTCTGATGGACAAAGAGATGGGCATCATTTTTCAAGTTCATTAACTGCTGAAGAATTTGAAGTAACATTCACGCAAATATTGACAACTTTCAATAAAAAATTTGAAAGCATGGTTGAGTGACGATCTAACGCGGGTGGTTAAAAATAAATTTTGTACTGAAAATCTCAAGGAAGCGAATCAATTAGCCTGCTCACAAATTGCGCACTAAACGATAATGTCAAATTTTCCTATAATTATAGTTTTCATCCGATGACAGATATATTTGAGCTCGGTGTTGGATTGAATAAAGATGATGCATGTTCAATATTTTGTCAAGCAATGATCAAGCTAAGTTAAGGATTGCAGATTTCTCATCGTTCACTCAACAAATCTTCATTAACTTTTCAACAGCTAACGTTATGATCTGCCTCGTTATCAATTTATCCTTTTGAAAGGAGGAGCAAATGAAGAAACAATACATCGGTTTAATAGCCGCCGCCGTAATGCTTGGAGGCTTGACTATGGGTTCTGGAGCAGCAGCAGCTTATCAGGGAGATCCCAGTGTACAGGGTCCCAATCATACTGAAGAAAGACATGCAGCCATGCTGGCAGCTTTTGAAAACAACGACTATCAAGCTTGGTCAGAATTGATGGCTGGTAAGGGTCGAGTGACGCAGATGGTCAATGAGGAAAACTTTCCTCGCTTTGCTGAAGCGCATCGTTTAGCAGCAGCCGGTGATGTTGAAGGAGCGAAGCAAATTCGCACTGAGCTCGGTTTGGGCTTGAGAAACGGTGCCGGTCAAGCTGGTGATCAGAACAGTGGACAAAATGGCACTGGTCAAGGTAAAAATCAGGGTAGTGGTATGGGTAGATGGCAACAATAAGAATACTATTTACTTAACAGTGTAACCCTTATTGGGACCATATCTGAAGACTGATTCCTACCCCCCCGCCAAAGGCGGGGGGGGTGCTGAATTTTATATTTATTGAGTCAATAAAGTATGTTAGACTGCCCACTATGATGACTAATGTTTACTTTCTTTCAGCCAAGAAGCTCACTAATCCAGATGCTTTAGCAGCCGGTACGCTGCAAATTTTCAAAAAACTAGTCGAGAGTGAACAACTCAGTTTACAAAAAAATTTACCCATCAAAATTCATTCAGGAGAACCAGGAAATACTACATTTACCAGACCACAGACATACTCAGATCTGATCGACCACTTATTAGATCAAGAAATTAAGCCGTACTACATTGAAACTAATACCGCTGCTGGAATTCGTTCAACCGAAGACAAACACTTGCAAGTGTTAAAAGATCATGGCTTTACAGATATTCCTGCCAAGATAGCTGACGGCGAAGACGGTTTTGACCACGTGGAGGTATCGATAAGAAATGGCAAGCATTTCAAGACCTGCAAGATTGCCGCAGGTTTATCCGATCAAAATCAGGTGTTGGCGATGAGTCACTTTAAGGGGCACATCATGACTGGGTTTGGCGGGGCAATCAAACAACTGGGAATTGGTTTTGCGTCTGGTCGTGGAAAAACTGAGGCGCATGCCAAGGTAGAAATCCCTGTCACAGAAAGAATTGACTGGGCAAAAGCGAGTCAAGTGCCTACTGGTAGCTCCCAAATTTGGAATGATGATTATGTTTATTATGGTCAAACATTTGCTGAGAGAGTGGCAGAATATGCTTTAGCAGCAGTGCATGGCCAAAAATATATTTATTTAAATTTTGCGATCAATATTACTGCTAATTGTGATTGTGATGGTGAACCAATGCCACTTATTTATGATGATCTAGGTTTGTTGGCTTCAACAGATCCTGTGGCAATTGACAAAGCCTGTTTTGATCTGTTGGAAAAAAGAGAAGGTAAAAGACCGTTCAACGATTACGGTATTTTTGCATATGCGAATCGAATTGGTTTGGGTTCGCTGGAATATCAATTGATTAGGATATAAGTTAATTCTCAGTATTTGCTTTGTTTTGCCATTTTTTAGCTAAGTTTTGAGTATCCTGTTCTACTTAGGTTAGAAACTGTCGATTAATTATCACGCCGTCAACCTATGTCAGTCTCTTTTAGAATTAATTAACGGCACGAATCTAACAGGTTCAATCAATTGCAACTCTAAGCCATTTTTCTTAATTCCACGGTACAAATATTCTTTGCCATCATCATGTTTAAGAGGAAAAACAATCAAGCCGTTTGGTGCTAATTGTGCAACTAATGCAGGTGGCAATTTTTTGCCACTCGCAGTCACAATGATGGCGTCGTATGGAGCTTGGACAGAATACCCAAATTGACCATTACCGACGATAATATGTGCGTTCAAAATTTTTAAACTATGCAATTTTCTTTGGGCGGATGCTGCTAGTTTTGGATGAATTTCGATTGAATAAACTGCTCGCACTAACTTGGAAAGGAGAGCGGTTTGATAACCAGAACCCGTGCCAATTTCCAACACTTTGTGTTCAGATTTTAACTGACAAAGGTCGATCATCAACGCAACTAAACTGGGTTGACTGATGGATTGGTTGTGATCAAGTGGGATAGCATGGTCCTGGTAAGCTTGAGAGCGATATTGTTTTGGCACAAACAAGGTACGCGGCGTTGTAAGAAATGCTTGTCTGAGGCGAGTATCATCAGTGACAGGTTTGATATATTGCTCAACAAATTTAAATTGGAGGTCTGTTTGAGTGGTGGCCACAATATAATAATACTGAACTACTGGATTATTATATTCCGATTCACGCTGAAAAAAATTACTGCTTTAAACAATTAAAAATTCACATTTAAAAAGTTAGTTTGATATCTTTCAAAAGATTTCATGATGAAATGTAGAATAATAGTACTAGGATATTCCTCGGTAATAAAAACTATTTATATGTGAAAATTTTCAACTTATTCTCAAGAAAGAGTTTATAATACCTAAGAAATGAAAATTTTGGTAATTGAAGATGAACACCGAATTGCGAATTACATCAAAAAAGGTTTGGAAGTTAAATCTTATATAGTGGATGTGGCCTATGATGGAGCGACAGGTTTTGATTTGGCGGATGGTGAAAAGTATGACGTGATTATTTTGGACAGAATGTTACCTAGCATGACAGGTATGGAGATCTGTCGGCAGTTAAGAACAGCTGGTAATCACACGCCAATTTTAATGTTGACCGCCAAGACTCAACTCGAGGATCGGGTAGAAGGTTTGGATGCTGGGGCGGACGATTATTTGGGCAAACCTTTTGCTTTTACCGAGCTCTTAGCCAGAGTGCGGGCGCTTTCGAGAAGGCCACAGAAACAAGTCAATGAAGTTTTACAGTCTGGTTCACTGCAACTTAATCCTACAAGTTTTGCGGTAACTAGAACAGGCAAATCGATCTCTTTATCTCGTAAAGAATTTGCGCTGTTGGAATTTTTAATGAGGCATGAAGGACAAGTGCTTTCCAAGGATCAGCTCACAGAGCAGGTATGGAGTTATGATAGTGATGTTTTACCTAACACCGCTCAGGTTTACATTGGTTATTTGAGAAATAAAATAGATCGGGCTTTTCCGAAGGAAAAGCCCTTAATTCACACGGTTCGTGGATTTGGTTACAAGTTTGGAGTGACTGATTAATATGGCGGATATGTTCGCTTCAGCTCGCATTAGATTAACGCTGTGGTACTTACTGATCATCGTTTTGATAACTTCTTCTTTAAGTGGCGTGATTTATGTGCGCGTTTCATCGGTTTTAGAGCAAGAATATATCAGAATAGAACAACGCTTGCAGCAAGAATGGCCTGGAGTTGGATTGCAAAGTAGGCCAGGATTTGGGAGGAGAATTACACCTCAGGATTTAAGAAATGCTCAAAGTCAAATTGCTGGTCAGCTTATCATTATAAATTTAATTATTATTGTTTTTTTTGCTGCAGCGGGGTATTTTCTGAGTGGCAAAACACTCAAGCCAATTGAAGAAATCCATGAGGAACAAAAACGCTTTATTGGCGACGCAGCTCATGAATTGAAAACTCCAATCACAGCCTTAAAAACATCGCTTGAAGTCAATTTAATGGATCGGGCACTTGATAAAAAAACGAAAAAAATTTTGAAGGAAAATTTAGAGGATGTCACAAGCCTGGAGTCACTCAGTCAGAGTTTATTAAGGTTGGCAAAAGTCACAGATCAACAGCTAATTAAAAAACCGCTTAACCTAACAAAGATTGTGACTAGGGGTATGGAATATTTGGAAGCCACTGCCCAAAAAAAAGAGATCACGATTCAACTGGAAAAGGGGAAAACTAAATATTGGGTATGGGGTGATGAAGGAGCACTTTTAGATTTAGTGCTAATTTTGCTTGATAATGCATTAAAGTATAGCCCGAAAAGGTCGGTGATCAAAGTTAAGCTCAATAAACGAAAAAACCAAGTTTTGTTAGAAGTGACAGATTTTGGAAGCGGAATCTCCCACCGAGATCTCCCTCATATTTTTGAAAGGTTTTATCGGGCAGATCAAACTCGTGGCAATTATCAACACCATGGGTATGGACTTGGTTTATCGGTGGCTCAAAAAATCGTTGACCAACATGGCGGTCAAATTATGGTCACGTCAGCAGTACGCAAAGGCAGCACTTTTTCTGTCTGGTTACCATCAAAAGGTTGAGAGATGAGTGTAATTAGTTTTCAAGATTTTCTCAATTTGGTACGTTATATTTAAATAATTATCAATTACTGCTCTATATGAAAAAACGCATTTTACTTATTCCTACATTTATTTTTTTAGTTGGAATTATGATTTTAGCAACTGATCGGGCAGATGCTTTTGGTTTTGGAGCTGATGAAGATACTTTAGTCAGGAGATTGGCAGACAAATTTGGCAAAGACGAACAAGAGGTACAAGTAGTATTTGATGAATTGCGTGAGGAGAGGCAGCAACAAATACAGGCACGCTATGAAGATGAATTACAAGAAGCAGTTGTCGCTGGTCTAATCACGGAAAATCAAAAACAATTAATTTTGGCTAAGCATCAGGAAAATCAGCAGATTTATCAAGATATGAGGGAAGAATTAAAAGATATGTCTTTCGAGGATCGGGTTGCTATCATGCAAGCGCAGCATGATGAAATGGTGACCTGGGCAGAGGAAAATGGTATTGACATAGCAGCTTTGCATTTTGGTCCAGGAAAATATGGTGGCAAATGGTACGGTTGTGGTTTTCACAAAGACATAGCTGGTGCAAATGATGAAGATTTAAGAAGTGAAATGCCGGCAGAGATGCTGCGGATGCATGGTTTTTCAAATTAAGAAATAATGGTGTGAGTATCAAGTAAGAGGGCTGAGAGGACAGACTCGGCTCTAAACTTGAAACCCCCCGCAAGAAAGCGGGGGGTTATTTTTTTATATAAACGAGTCATATACGCACCATTGTTTTCCGCGAATAATCGGGTAAAGTTATACAATGCCAGCTACAATGGTTCAGTTTCAGAATTGACTTTCTGTTTAGTTTTTTTGGTATTTATTTGATTACTAGTGAGTTGCTGTTGGTCACGATGTGGTCAAGATTTGATTAACCCCACTTGTTCAATCAACGGAAAATCTTTTTTAATTTCTCCCCAAAATTTATCAGATAATTTATAGGAAAATTTAGCGTATTGCCCTTTTTCAGATCCATAGCATAATCTTCTTTCCCAATCTCGGCACACGTCTGTGACATCTCTTCCCACACTATGAAACTGTACCGCCCACTCATCGGGTGAAGCTGCAAATCCATCATGAATGGGTTTGAATTTGGCGAAAAGTGTGGCGTTTTGTTCCATCATCAGTTGATGGAAACGCAGGTATTTTGGGATTGGCACAATAAATTTTCAATCAATACTAACAATTGTGTATTCTAGCTGACCAACTGGAGCGTTGACAATCACCTTTTTACCAACTCGTCTGTTTAATAAGGCTTGACCGAGAGGACTCTCAATCGACAACCTATGTTGACTAAGGTCTGATTCATAGCCACTTACCATCTGGTAGGTGGTTCTAACTCCATTTCGTTCCAGCTCAACCACGCTGCCAAAACCAACCTGACCATTAATCTGCTTGGTGGTGACAACGGCTTGATCTAGAATGTGCTGCAGTTCCCTCATTTGTCTACCAATCGAACTCAACTCAAACTTGGCATACTTGTAGGCGCCATTTTCTGATAGATCGCCCATTTCTCTGGCAGTTTTGAGTCGTGCCATGACTTCAACTCTTTCATTTTTTAGTTTAGAAAGTTGCTTTTGAAATTGACGCAAGGCTTGTTTTGTGAGCGGAATGGTAAATGCTTTTTTTGTGGTCATAGCTGGTTTTGCTTTAGAGAATGAAAATTATGGAAGAAGTGTAACACATATTAATTACTACATTTCATCCACCATATTTCAACATTTCATCTCTCAATACAATTTAACTTCTTTTTTAGATTGTGAAATAAAAAATTTATCAAAAAAAACAGCAATCCTAATCATGCAATCTCCCCACTCACTTTTCTACTGATTCATGGGTATACTGAGTATATGTCAAAATTTTCAGCAATGGTTAGCATTCGTTGACAACCTAGTCAAGTTAGGACTGATAATTAATGACAACCAATTGCCTGGTGTTTAGGTTCAAACATCTTCCGGAATATGGGTGACCTATACAGTAGGAATGAGGCTGATAATTGTTAGTTTATAATTCCCAGTATGTTAAACATAGCTCACGATTCACCAAATCAGCCAGTATTAGCAAAAATTAAAGACGAGATTCGAGCTGCATTGCAGCGCAGTGGGATTTCACCTGAATTAGCTAACAAAGTGCCGATTATTAGTGTGCCAGCCACTGAAGTGGGAGATTTAGGTTTCCATTGTGGCATTTTTAGCCAAGAATTGCACGCTGATCCAGCCGCGATCGCGGACAGTTTAACGAAGAAGCTTATGGTGGAATCAAGCAGTTTGGTTGACCATTATTTTGCAGTCGGTGCTTATATTAACGTCAGTTTAAAAAAAACCCAGTTCACCAATCGGGTTTTGCAGCAAATTTGGCAACAGGCTGATGATTACGGCGCCAACAGTTTAGCGCAGCCTCACAAAGTGGTGATCGATATGTCTTCGCCCAATATTGCCAAACGGATGAGTGTAGGTCATTTGCGATCAACGATCATTGGTGATGCACTTGCTAAAATTTATTTGAAGTTGGGGTATGAAGTGGTCAAGGATAATCATCTTGGCGATTGGGGTACTCAGTTTGGCCACTTGTTAGCGGCGATTGAGCTGTGGGGGGATGAGGCGCAGATTGCCAAAGATCCTATTCCAGAGTTGCAAAAATTGTATGTCAAAGTAAGTGCGGCCGGCGATCCGCAGTCAGAATATTATGTTCATCAAGACCTAGATGAAGCGACCAAACAAGCGGCAAAAATCAAAGCCGCCGGCCGCGCATGGTTTAAAAGATTAGAAGAGGGTGATAAAACAGCTCGCAAACGCTGGCAACAGATAGTGGACTGGTCTTTAGCTGATTTTCAGAAAACTTATGACCGGCTTGGTGTCAAGTTTGATTTGGCACTTGGTGAGAGTTTTTACGAACCTATGCTCCAGGAAATCATTCACGAGGCATATCAGAAGGGTGTCGCGCAGGAAAGTGAAGGCGCAGTCGTGATTAATCTTGAAGATGTGGGGTTGGGGACAAGCATTATTCAAAAATCTGACGGTGCCACAATTTATATGACGCGGGATATCGCGACTGCTAAATATCGTCTCACCGAATTACGCGCTGATCATTTAATTTATGTAGTGGGTAATGACCAAAACTTATACTTAAAACAACTTTTTGAGATCATGCATCGGTTGGGCTATGCTGAGCCTGCGCAAATGAAACATGTTTCATTTGGCATGATCAGATTGCCCGATGGCAAGATGTCTACTAGAAAAGGACGGGTGGTGATGCTTGATGAGGTGATCGATGAAGCCATTAAGCGGGCGACCAAGTTGGTTGAAGAAAGAACTCGGGTTGAGAACGTTGAAGATAAAGAGCGATTAATTCACCAAGTGGCGATTGGTGCCATCAAGTGGACAGATTTATCAGGTGATCCGGGTCGCACCATTACTTTTGATTGGGATAAGATTATCTCTTTAGAAGGAAATAGTGCTGCTTACTTACAATATGCTTATGCCAGATCTCAATCACTACTGCAAAAAGGTCAGTTTGATGAGCACATTTTTCAACCGGATTTTGATCACCTGGAGCTAGGTACAGAAGAGGAGTTTCAGTTGGTCCTGTCTTTGGCCAAATTTCCGGAATCGATTGAGCAAGCAGCGGCCAATTATAACCCTTCAGGATTGGCAATTTATCTCTATGACTTGGCGAAAAATTTCACCAGATTTTATCACTCGGTGCAGATCGTGACTGATGATCGGGCTCAAACCACTGCCAGACTTGTTCTGACGACTGCTTTTGGACGGGTGCTCCGTTTAGGACTGGAATTATTAGGGATAGAGGTGCCGCAGCGGATGTAGCAACAATCAAGACTACGAATTTGAGGGTGGCAACTGTCAAAGCATCGCACCTGACCATAATTATTCGAATTATAAATTTTGAAAAGCGATGTAAACTTTTTTTAGCGAAATACTTTTCAATTTACTTGGAATGCAATATTATGCGGCGGTTTCATCAATACATCATGAATAACTGGCATGTTTTAACTTTAGTGTTGATTGTGTCTATTAGTTTATTTTTCAGAATAGTTAATCTTGATAAGTTGGTGTTGGTGCATGATGAAATGAGCATTGCGTACAACGCATTTTCGATTTTGAATACCGGCCAAGATGAATGGGGAGAAAAATTTCCGCTCGTTTATTTAAAGCATTTGGTGATTATAAGTTGCCGGCTTATATCTATCTGACAGTAATCAGCTTTGTTATGTTTGGAGTGAATGATTTGGCACTCAAAATACCTTCCCTCTTGGCTGGTATATTGATTATCATTGCTAGTTATTAGCTGACGTATGTTTTAACTAACAAACGATTGGCAAGCTTATTAGCTAGTATAGTAGTTGCCATTTCTCCATGGCCAATTCATCTTTCTCGATTAGCAATTGAATCTCATTTAGCAACAGCATTTTTTCTGTTTGGGGTTTTGGCGGCTGTCAAAATTATTCAAAACCCCAATGCTAAAAAAATTTGGGTATGGGTATTAGGAATGTCGTTGGCAGGAGCAGTTTACAGTTATGTAGCGTTCCGGATGTTGGTGCCCTTGTTTGGACTAGTGGTTGGGGTAATTATTTGGAAGTATAAATTACCGAGAAAAAGCTTTTTGCTGGCTGTTCTTATTTTTTGTTTACTTGTACTTCCTCTTTTGACGCAAGTATTATCTCCTGCAGGTACCGCCAGATTTAATCAAGTTTCAATCTTCTCAGACCAGGGAGTAACCATGACTGTTAATGAACAAAGAGCTAATTGTTTCATTGTTGACCCTCGATTAAGCTTGTTGTGTAAGTTGCTATTTAATAAGCCACTGACATATCTAGAGAAAATAGTGTCTCATCATGCCCATTTTATTTTACCCACATTTTTATTTTTTGATGGAGGAGGATCTGATTTGGTTTATACTTCAATGCCTGGGTGGGGTGAATTTATATGGATTCTCTACCCGTTTTACGTGATAGGCATGGTTTTTATATGGCGAAAAAGGGCCCAACCGACATGGCTAATGTTTATGATTATGTGGATTTTAGCGGTAATTCCAAGCAGCTTAGCAGGTCCTCCGCAAGTGATTAGAGGCGCAGCTTTAATGCCTTTTGCAGCCATTATTATTGGGATGGGATTATTTGCTAGTTGGAAGTGGGTCAGTAAAAAGACACATGATAAATCAGTCGCCACGTTCTTTCTCGTGGCAACACTTATTATAACTGCCAGATTTTTAGTTAGTTATTGGGTAATTTATCCAGTACAGTATAGTTGGCGATCATACCCCTTACCAAAACAAGCAGTCATTGATGTCTTGGAAATCAGCGACAATTATCAACGAATTTATTTCCATCAACATTTTCCTGATGCTCATATTGCTCTTGCCTGGTATGGGCAACTTAATCCCGCATGGTATCGACAAGTTGTAGTATTTCCAGAACCTGATCAAGCAGGTTTTCAGCATCCGACCAAGCTTGATAAATATGAATTTGGTGATTTAGAACCAAGGGATATCATTTGTACTCAACAGCTGTCTGATACAAAAACGCTGTATATTGCGGGTCCTGGTGATCAGATCCCACCCCAGTTGGCGATCAAATATTATGATCCGACTACGGTGCACGTTGTGGCTCAAGTTATTGATCTGAATGAGTGGCAAACGGTTTTGAGGGATACTAATAAGTTAGCTATTTTTTGCAAATAATAATTCTTTTTTTCTCAAATTTTTATTTTTTCCTAATGACATTGTGTGGAGTTTGTGCAAGTTTTTAGACAGGCAGTTGATAAGATATCATAATAATGACAAATAGATATTAATGTTTATAATTAACTTCAATTAATATCAAACCGCTCACCACTCATGATATTCACAAAACTAATCGGAAAGGATTTCCATATGCCAAGATCTGTTCGGTCAAAAAAAACTAACAAACAAGCAGCATTACAAACACTTTCAAATAGTTGGTGGTTGTTATTAATTCAAGGAATCATAACTGTTTTGACTGGAATAATGCTTATCTTTGGGGCGGTGGAAACTCCGACTGCCTTGGTGACAGTCTTAGGATTTTATTGGTTGGTAGTAGGCTTGATTGATTTAGTGATCATCTTTTCCAATCTATTTCTAGAGTTGAAAGGGATGAGTTTATTTGGTGGAGTATTAAGTATGATTACTGGTTTGGGAATCATGAACAACGCGATTTTTGTGGGCATGCTCACACCAACCGTCATGAATTGGCTGATTGCTTTGGTTTTATTGGGAAATGGGGTGTTAAAGATATTTATTGGCAATCAATCTACAGAAAAATTTGGTTATGATTGGTCTTGGAGTTACTTTTTAGCTGGCATTTTGTATTTAATTTTGGGAATTGTGCTATTGGGTATGCCCATTGCTGCCAAGTTTGTCACGATGGTGTTTGCAGTATCCATTTTAACCTTGATAGGTGGTATTGGAATGGTGATTATGTCTTTGCGAGTGCGAACAATGCCGCACGTGTGATCGTATTTAGTGATGGGGTAAGAGAAAAACATGTCAAGTGATAAGGCGAGATACAATTAGAGAGGAGTTCATACGATGTGGGACAACTATGTTCATCAAAAATGGCTAATCGTGACGAGAGGCTTGGTGACACTATTCGCAGGTTTGATTTTGATGGCAAACCCTGATAAAGCGATGAGAGTTTTAATGACTATTCTCGGTTTTTACTTTTTACTGGAAGCGGCAATATTAACAATTTTGGTTCTTGTGGAGGAACAAAAAGATGATGCTTGGTGGACATTTTTCTGCCAGGGAATGATTGCCTTAATGGCTGGGTGCTTAATTGTTTTCTTTCCTCAAATTACATTGGCCGGATTAATTTTTGTGATGGCGAGTTGGATTTTAACAGTGGGAATTTGCAACCTTTTCATCTCACTTCAAACAGGTAACGCAAAATTTGAAGGTGAATTAATATTAAAATTCCACGCACTGGTCTTGCTACTACTATCATTCTTGTTGTTCAGTCACTTTCAATTGTCACTTACACTTTCTGTTGGGATGATGGGATTAATAATTCTCACCCATGGAATTTTTACAACTGCCTTAGGTTTTCGGTTGTTACGTCTTTTTAGCTTTCCCCGACCCAAGCGGCTCAAGAAATTGAGTTAAGAGAACTCACTATATTACAGCTATGACCTAAAGCCAGGCATACATTGGTTAAGATTGGGATTTCGATTTAGATTAGTGAAAGGTCAACAGCCAGATACTAGTGGTGGTTGTTATTCATATTGAGTTGCTGATTGTTTCCCTTGGGAGGTTCATTGATGAGGCAGGATATTGTTGAGCGGTCAGTGTTGATTGCGTGGATTGCTTTTTAGAGATCTCTATTTCAAATAGTGACGCTCATGGTGAATCATGTTTTCACAAATGTCTTTTGCTTGCTAAAGAGGATTAGACAAGTTCAGACCTGTGTCGAGATTAATTATTTGGTTTGAGGCGGGAGCTGTTGGGGTGATAATTTCTCCCGTTGCTGTATTTTGTTCATTAACTTGCATTACCGCGGTAATTTCCAACTTTTGTCCAGGTGTTAAATTTGGCAATGTCCAATCAAGCTGAACCGTTGGATTTAATCTGTCAAAGGCAGTAAAATTGGAATCACCGATGGTTCGTTGCAACAGTAGCACGCTACTGTTGGCAGTGAGTGGTCCTGAGATGTGTACTTCGCCAGAAATTGAGGCTGTTTGAGATGTCTCTTCTAACAGTAGCGGAGTGGCTTGAGAGCTCAGTTGTAAGATTTCTGATTTGGCTGGAGCAACCAAAGTATATTTCCGTGAAGTGCCAATTGGAGTGCCATCTGCATCAATTAACCGTGCTTCCAATTGATATTCTTGACCGGACAAAGCACCTTCCCATGCAAAATCAGTGATCGCTTGGGCAGGTAGATTGGTGATAACTTGTTCAGTATCCTGCAAACTTTGACCAGACGCAAAAATTGAGATCGTAGCTGCATCGGGTATGAAGCCGTCGATGAAAACTTTGCCTGTAATTATTGCCTTTGTTTCAGGAATAACATCTTCAGCTAAATTGAGCGACTGAATGTTAAAGGTAAATACTTGATCTGTTGCCGGGGCGGTAACTGTCAGAATATTGCTGGATGCAACATGCTGCCCATTAAAAAAGAGGTCGGATTGCAGGTCATATGTCACGCCAGATTTAGCTTCAGTCCAACTCCAGGTTTGTTCATCGGCCAAAGGCATTATGAGATTGGTTGTTACAAAATCCGATTGACCATGCTGCCTTTGCATAAGTACGAGATTACCTTTGTTTAATGCAATTTTTGAATCAATTCCGTTTAAGTTAATTGATCCTGAAATTACTGCTTTTTCAAGAGGTTGAGGATCTCCGAAAATAATCATGGTGAGAGCGGTTGCAACGAGCAATCCTAGTATTGTCAAGGTTGGGATGTGTTCTTTAAACCATTTTGTCATAAAAAATAATATATCAATATATTATGTGCTAATAGTAAATGAAGTGGGGTTGAAAAGCAACTATTCTGGTAGACGCTTTGATTGGTAGTTTACAATCGGAGACATGAAATTCTGGCAGAGTTTATTTTATCCTTCTTTATTTGGCGTCATGATCACTTTAACGATCTTCTTTCCTCTGCTAGGTAATTTTTCATCTGTCACCACCTCCCCCAATGATGGACCATTAATTGCTTGGTTGATTTATCAAGTTGGTCAAAGTTTAGTTGCTAATGAAAATTTATATAATCTACCGTTTTTTTACCCATACGCAAACACGCTCACCTACTCAGTGCCATTCCTCTCGACAGCAATTCTGGATCTTCCGTTAGGGGCACTGTCAGATCAATTAATTTTGAATCTTAATATTCATTTGTTGAGTGGATCTGTGTTTACTTTTTTAGCAATGTTTATTTTAGCAAGAGAACTTTATGGTAAAAAGCTTGCTGTATATGCAACTGCTTTTTTGTTTGCATTTTCGTACCTGCGCCTAGAATTTGCTGTTCATTTACAAAGTTTTTTGGTAGCTGGTATTCCTTTGGGAATATATTTTTTGATGAAATATGTTAATAACAATAAATATCGATATTTAATTGGTTTTTGTTTGTCATATCTCTATCAGGCATTGAATGATCCGATGACGGCATATTTTCTTGTGGCGATTGCTGCAACTTTAATTATTGGACAAGGCTGGTGGCGGCAGTGTATGAAGAATAAGATTTTTGTGAGTCACCTGCTACTACTAATTTTCGTATCAGTCATTTTTTATCTGCCATATGTTTTTACCGCACATGAGCTCAATCTAGTCAGAACCATCAGGGATACTGCTCACTCGGCTTACGGTTTGGAAAGATTGTTTAAATTTGACTTGATACTGCTATTTTTTTTGCTAGGTATATTGTCATTTTATGCAACAGAATCTTATCATCGTCACCGCTTAGTGATCTCCCACTCATCCTTAATCTGGATGATGGTCTTTGGCTTGATTTTTATGTTAGGACCAGTCATTAAAATTGGAGAGGAAACTTGGAAGCCATTAGGTTTTCCGATCCCACTGCCTTATGCAATTGTGTACTACATTTTGCCTGGAGCGAATGCTTTTCGGGCGGTCACAAGGTGGAGTATACTATTCAACTTTGGGGCTGCTTTGATATTGGGTTCATTGGTCAATAATTCATGTATGAAAACAGCATGGATGAGGTGTTGTTTGTTTGGTGGAGCGATGATGATGTTGATTTACAGTTCTCAGCAGATGCCATTTTTTCAGATTCAAACTGACGTGCCAGATATATATCACCACGTTAGGGAGGCAGAGGGAGCAGTGCTGATTGAACTGCCGATATATCTTTGGGATATGACACCATATAGCAATGTTGCAGATGAAAGATTACTTTATCAGGTAAAGCATGGAAAAAAGTTATTTAATGGTGTTAGTGGCTTAGTTCCTCCTCAGCGTATCATAGAAATTCAGGCTCTATACAAAGATTTTCCTAACGCTCACAGCGTCGAAATATTAAAAAATAATCAAGTGGAATTAGTCTTGATTCATTATGGAGAATATCAACAAATGTTTGACGATCGATGGAGTTATGTTGACGTGAGAGCGCATGATCCAGAATTGATTCGCTTAGCTGTGAAAAATACTCCAGAGTTGCAACTGGTTGCTTGTCATGAAAGCGATTGTCTTTATCGGCTTTCTGAGTATTAGAAAACAGCAATAATTTAACGGAAACAATAATCCTTTGGGTTGTCATTTTTTGCTATCTGGGTATACTTTGTCTTTATGTTTTTTAATGAGCTGCTGGGCAGAGAAAATCATCAGAACAAACTTGATCAAGAAAAAGCGATTCGTATGATCAAGAGTGGCATCTGGGCAGTAGCATTACTGACTTGGCTTGTCGGAACACCAGCGTCGGCTGCGGAGTTGCGTGAGTCACAACCGCTTGATGGTTATGTTACGCCTTATAATGAACATCCCCGGAGAGCGACGATTGAGCAGCGATTGGCATGGGGGCAGATCGACGAAAATTGTGCTCAACATGCCCATGTAGCGTTAAAGATGGATTATGTGGGAGAGTGGGTGACGCTTGAAGATAGCAATGGTCAAAAATTTGGCCCTTACTGCGTTTTTGATGTACTTGATCCCGCCCATTATGACGAAGTTGGAGCATACTACTTGGGAGATGTAAGCCGAGAACTATGGAGTCAATTGTCATCTCATCAAGACCTCCGTATTCATTTTTCAAACCCTTCTCTAAACCAAATGAATAAGCGCCTCCCAGATACTACAGATTCAAATTTGCAGATTAATAACTCTACTAGTGATAAAAAGACGATAGGGGATAATTTAATTCCGATGGAGCCAACAACTCAGCAAGAGTTTAATCATGCTAATGCGGATTTTATTTCAAAGGATTTGCAGCTAATTCCTAAGCAAACTGAGCCAGTCAATACCCATGGAGCTCAAGCAACTTTGGAAAGTCAGGTTGTTGCTGAAACTTGTCAACTTATGCCAAATTTAGATACCCCAAATAATAATGACTTTATTCTTAAGTGTGAGTCGGAGTGATGCGCGACTATTTTTAACCAATAATCAGTGGTTATGAGTTGGAGAGCGAATATAAATTTACTAATAGATAAATGTACTAATAGAACTGAAATAAATATCAAATATTTTTGCAACCTAAGATTGGGAGAAAATTCACTTCAGTCTTTAGCCTGCTCCACCGCCTCCGCCTCCACCGCCGCCTCCACCGCCGCCTGAAGCGCCACCAGATGAGCCAGAGCCAGAGGCACCATAGGATGAGCTAGCTGCAGACGATATGCTGCTGAGAGCATCGGAAATCCCACTTGAAATGTCGGCAATCGAACTAGAAAAATCGCTTGAAGCTCCATCTGTGCTACCAGCCCAATAAGTTGTGGCAACCTGTGTATCTTCTGGAGTAAATGACACTGGTAGTTGAGAGAGTGCTTTTTTTGAAACTCCCAGCACAGTACCATAAACTAAATATTTTTCCCACAAAATAATTGAATCGATTGGGTAGTTGGCTGTTTTTTTGTAATCTTCCATATGTTTTTTAAAGGCTTTCCAACTTGCTGCCTCTTTAGCACCCAAAGTTGTTCTTTTTTGACCTTGGGATAAGAAAATCATATTGACTACGATGCCAATGATAGCAAGCACTATGCCGATAGGAGTTGCCAGCAAACCGATTGATAAGAGTGGGGTGTTTACTATTACATCGCTGACTTTCATCAACATCATAAATTGGGCTGCCCCTAGTAAAAAGAAGTACACCACCGTGTAATAATTTTTACTGTACTTATCTGCAGCTTGATCGAAGTAACCTTCCTTAAGGTTTTTTTGGTGAGTAATTTTTTCCAAATTTTTAAAGAAATGATAAGCAGTTGAACGGTGAGTTCTCGTCCATTTGCTGATTTCTTCAAGTGGCAACACTTCTTCCGCCTGTCCCTGAAACTTGATTGATTTAGTGCCTATCTTTTCCAAAAATGAAGAGACTGCCTTTTCAATTTGCGATAAATTCTGTTGTTGATGACTTTGTTTTTCTAGATAATAATTGAATTTTTTAAATAGTAGACCTTGTTTTTGATCACTCCGCCTCATTTTATAAACTCGTTTGTGGATAAGTGATAAAATCGTGGCCGTAAATGCTTTGGGAGTAAGGCTTTGGCTGCCAGAAAGCAGTTGATCTACCTGGGCAGAATCAATTTCGCTCGGTGGTTCCCAGAGTTTACCAGATAGTGAAACTTGCGGCAGCTGCAGATCTTTGCCAAGTAGATAAAATCGTTTAATTACCCAATAAAAATTGAATATGATCCCACCCAAGACAACTAGGCTAAAAATTGAAATCGCACTTGCAATTAAATTTTTCTTTTCCAAATCTCGCTGAGTTTGGGCAATAAATTCTGCTTCTTGTTGTTTAATGCTATCTGAGGAACCCTCACCAATAACACCGGCAGTAAAATTATCTTTTGGAAGGATGATGCGGCCTTCAAAAAACTCACCCACCTTTACTCGCGGAGCTTCAAAGGTGACGGTATTATTGTCAGGAATTGCGACTATACCAGTTAGTGGTCCATGTGCCCACGCTTGAATCGCATCTCCGGGAATGTTGGGAGGGAGAGTAACTTGAACTGTGACATGGGATTGAGGTACTTCCCACTCGTCCCCAATCCACTGCCAATACAATTCAGCTACATCTTGATGGATTGTTACGGCATTGCTGATTATGTAGCGAAGTGTAAATTCTTCGGTTTGACTGGAGCGATAAAACCATTTTATGTAGTATTGGTTGCCTTGGTTTTGTACATAAAAGGTTTGCGGCGGCCGATCGACATCGGCCGCCGCAATTTGCTCATCTGCTAATTGTTGATAACATGTATTTTGATCGCAAACTTCAAAATTGCTCAACTGATATGGCTCGGTTCTATCTGGAGATTTCGATTGATCCGGCACAATATTTTTTTTAATATAGGCAAAAGTAAAATTGTCGTCAAATGAGTATGTGCGCGTTTCTTCAACTGCCATACTACCATCAGCTCGGATTTGTGCCGTGATTTCAACTCGATCGATCTGATATGATTTGGCAGCGACACTTTGCGTTGTAAAGAATGTAAAGAATGTGAAGGATAGTGAGGACAGTAAAATAAACCCCATCACCATCCAACATTTTCGCAATCCTTGTTTTAACATGATTGCTGTTAAGTATATAACAATTTAATGAGCTGATCGCACCCTATTTTGATTTGCAGTAGAATAAGTAAATGTCTGGTTTACCTCTCGTTTCAATTATCATCGTGAATTATCGCAGTGCACAGCAGTTGCATCGTTGTTTGAATTCTATTCGAGAAAAGTGCGCAATTGAAAACTACGAAATCATCATTGTGGACAATGAAGGCAACGAGATATTGGCAGATCAATTAAGAGGTAGAAAGAGCATTACTTATTTGGTTGCTGGTCAAAATTTGGGTTATGGGGGAGGCAATAATTTAGGAGCGGATCATGCAGCAGGCAAGTATTTATTATTTTTAAACCCAGACGTAATTGTAAAAACGGACATCGTTAGCCAGTTGAGTAATTATCTAAGCAAGCATTCTCATGTGGGAGCAGTCGCGCCAACACTTTTACACACAAATGGCCAAGAATATATTTATCAAGGTAGTGGTCCGCTTACAATCTGGACTTATTTGATGAGCCACACCAGCATACATCGCTTGTGGCCACAAAACCCGGTAGCACGTCGACATTATCTGGCAAATATTGACGGGTTTGATTCAGCCAAATTGGCAGCTATTCCCGGATGTGCCATGATGATTGGCCGGGAATTGTTTCATACGCTGGGACGCTTTGATGCTCGCTTCTTTCTTTATTTTGAGGAGTGGGACTTCGGGAGGAGGATTAGCCGAGCAGGTTTAAAGCTGGTCATCTTACCGGAAGCAATAGTGATCCATGATCAAAAAAAAGAAGACATACAGGTATCATCAGATCTTAATAAAATTTATCGGAAAAGTCGGTTTGAGTACTTTAAAAAATATGGTGGTTTATGGACTGCTTTATTGGTAGAAGCGCTCTTCTTTTGTACAAATTGGCGAATTATGTTGGGATTGATGGTGATATTGGTTTTGTGGAGAAGTTTTATCTTATGGGTTAGGATGTAGATCATGACCTGGGTGATCAATGACGACATACTTTTTTACGACAGCTAATAATTCTGCGATGTCAAAGGGCTTGGTTAAGAATCCTTCCACTTTTGCTTGTTTCGCTTTTTCAGCAGCATCGAGATCGGCAGTCAGCAAGATAATTGGAATGTGCTTCGTTTGACACTGATTTTTTAAGTTTAGCGCAATATTAACGCCATTGACACCTCGCATAAACACATCAAGCAACAACAGGCTTGGCCGGTTTCCCCGAGATATTTCTGCTTGCATCAGTTTAGGATCACTAAAATATTTGCCTGGAAAACATTCCTGTTCAAATATAATTTTCACCACGTCAAGAATACCTTGATCATCGTCGACTACCCAAACAGTCTGGTGATTTTCTCGATTCTTGTTGATCATTTTTGATTGTCTTTCAATTCCTCGCATTTTTTATCGATTTGCAGTGTGAAATAGAAAGTTGAACCTTTGCCCAGGCTACTCTCTACCCACATACTACCGCCATGGCGTTGAATAATTTGATGGGAAATATATAAGCCTAATCCCAAACCACCGTAGCTATCCGAGTCTTTACCTTCAATCCTATAAAATCTACTGAATATTTGATCAAAATGTTTAGGATCAATGCCAATACCGAAATCTTGAATGCTAACTTGGAGTTGCCGACCAATTTTTTTTTGAGAAACTTTAATTTCTTTCGAAGAAGGAGAGTACTTGATTGCATTTGTGAGTAAATTAATCATCACTTGGTCCACTCGGTAAGCGTCAGCACAAATAGGAGCATATCTGCGGCCAACCAACGTGATGCGTTGTTTTGCAAAGGCTTGCATATCTGCCACCGCTTCTTTCAGTAAATCGTACAAACATACTTTTTCATAATTAAGTTGCATTTGACCAAGTTCAATTTTTGAGATGTCTAACAAGTCGTAGACTAGCTGGGATAAACGGTCAATTTGGCGGTTCATTTTCTTGCTAATGACCATACATTTTGACTTATCTTGATCGATGAAGTATTTTTCCAAAATTTGGGCATAGGCTTTAATACTAGTAATTGGTGTTTTTAATTCATGGCTTGCCACACTCAAGAATTCATCTTTTCTCTTTTCTATTTTAAGTCTTTCGGTGATATCGCGAGAAATAGTTGATGTGCCGATAATTTGGCCATTAGCATCTCTAATGGGAGAAATACTAATTGAAATATCAATTAATTTGCCATTCTTATGTAGTCTTTGCGTTTGAAAGTGATCGATACTTTGTCCATCTTTAACGATTTTTGAAAAATGCAGTAGTTCATGTTGGAGGTGTTTGGGATAAATAAAATTTATTTGTTTCCCGATTACTTCTGAAGCTAAATAACCGAAAGTTTTTTCAGCGCCTTTGTTCCAGCTTGTTACGGTGTGAGACAAGCTCAAACCAATAATTGCTTCATCTGACGAAGCAATGATCGCAGCCAACCGGGCATTGGTTTCAAATGTCCGCTTACTCTCGGTCAAATCATGAAGGACAACTGAATAGATTGTTTCTTTGGGAAGTAAGATTTTTTGTGCTCGTAGCTCAACATAAAATAGTTGTTTATTTTTCGATCTTAAATAGAGTTCAGTTTGCCAAGTACGATGGTTTTGCAATTGACTGAAGATTGTGGGATGTGGTTGATTTTTGTGTGAACAAAATTGATTTAAGCTCTGATTACCAAAATCTCGTTCGGAGACACTCAACATTTTTTGAGCAGTTGGGTTCGCATCAATAATCTTGCCTTTGTTATTTAAAATTATGACTGCTTCATTAATACCACGAAACAAATGCTCATAACGGAGGCTAACTTGTTGAGTTTCGGAAAATAGATATGCGTTGTGGAGCGCTAGGGCGGCACTATGGGCAAAATCCTGAGCAATAGATAAATCGATATGGGAGTATTTTCTGTTTGATTGTTGGTTGGTGACAAACGTAAAAGCGCCAAATATCTTATTTCTAGTTTTAACCGGAGTGATGATCATTGAAAGTGGTTTTGTGGCAATGGCTGCCCGAAAATGAGACGATTTGGGATAAAGTTTTTTTATGACTTCCGGTTCTAAGTTTGGAAAAAATTCTGCCAAACCAGTACGAAGAACCTTGCCAATTCCGTGAGTAGCTTTTAAACTAATAGGTTGCTCTTTCCTCAACTGAAGTGCGATTTGAAGTGATTTTTGATCTTGGTTAAAAATGGCAAGCGTTTCAATTCGGCCCTCATCGTTGAGCGCATCAATCATAAACAAATCTGCCAAAACTGGCACAGCCAATTTTCCGAGTCTTTGAATAGTTTTCTCATAATCAAGAGAAGAAGATAATTCCTGATGGACGAGATTCAAAAAAGATACCATCTTTGTCGTTGGTGAGACGGCAGATGGCAGCAAATGTTGTCCGCGAAATTGAGCAGACGAAGATTGATTACTGCTCATAATCCGTATTATATATGGCTTTTCATCATTTAGGTCATTTATTACCAGACTATTACTTATGGCATTCTGATTGTATTCCGAATGGGACTTGTGTTTTCCCTAGCACTATAAGGTTGCAAACAGCTTCACTAGCATCAGTTAGGAATGATGCTAGCGGCTTGCAGTATGTAAATGCATCTGTCATGGTATCAGACATTGTAAGAAATTTGTAAAAATTAAGTAAAAATATGATGAGAAACTATCAATCTGCCAATTTTCAATATCAAACGCTCATACATCATCAGCATGCAGACTTGATTATGAATTTTCCCAAAGCATGTTGGTCGACGACATGTTTTCCAGAAATGTATCATTTTTTACAGGTTCGTCAGCCATCAGTGTTAGAGACAACTTGCTTTAATGATGAAAACCTTACATTTTCTGAGGAAGTGAAGCAGACTGAAATGGGTCATTTATTTGAACACTTAGTCATCGATCAATTATGTCAGCTAAAAGCAAAGACTGATGATGCAGAATTTGAGGGATGTACTGAGTGGAATTGGTGGAAATATCCAATCGGTAGTTTCAAGGTGACGATTAATATTAATCACCAAGATCAAAAATACCTAGACCATGCTCTTCGTACCAGCGAGCAACTGATTGAAGATCTTTATGCTCATCTTCCACCAAAAAGCTCCCCAAAGGGAGCTTTTGTAAGTTCATAGAACGAATGATTTTCAACCGCTACATCATACTTGGAATAACGTGAGAATTTTCACCACCTTTTGCTCTTTCTTTATTTGTCAAAGGATGAGCTCTGCCGGTTTTTTGAGCGGCCTTACCCCCTTTTCTGCCAGCCATTTTGGCCACTTCTGATCCAGTTACAAATCTGCCTTTACTATCTCTGCCTGCTGATTTTGTCATCATACTCCTTTTGAACTGTTCACTTTTTACTGTTGGTTGAGACTACTTCCGAAAAGTGACAGGAGCGGTAAGATTGAGTAAGAATATTGTAAGAGCAACCACGTCGATGGAAATTTGATGTTCCAGACTTTACTGGTAGTGACGCCGGTTGAAGATTATTCAGATGCAAAGAAAATTAGTTAATAATATTTAATGCCTGTATAGAGCAAATGATGATAGAAATAATTTTGAGATTAATGTTATAGTAAAATTACTTACCAGTAGCATCCGACTCAAAGTGTCAGGAGATTGGAGAATAATGTCAACAGAAGCTGATTTTGTCCATCTCTTCGCCCAAACTTACGAATCTTATCGAGGTATTCATCCGGGCAGTGATGGGAAAGGTGACCATTGGCAGACATGGTATACGAGATGGTTACTCGATGTGTCTGATTTACCAGAGTTATTAGGATTTAAACCCCAACCAGACGAACTAAAAAAAATATTACTTGATCTCGACGAAGAGTATCCAATTGACGATCCTGCCTTGTCTTGGCAAGAGTATATGGGTAAGCAGTTGTTTTCTTTTTTCCAAGGCAAACTACAGGAAGATTAGGGTTTCCGAATCTTCTAGATGTTTTGATTGATATTTCTTGATATCCTAGAAGTAGTACTTGTTAGTTATTAATGTGTCTAATGGATTATCATTACTTGTGATAGCTTTGCTGGCAGGCTTCATTTTGGTGGGAGGATCATTTTTTTTATTGCTCGACAAGGTCAATCCTCACGAGAAAGTTGCACAAAATTCTGACCAAATTCGGCAAGTAGCGGTAACCAGTTTAGCGAGCACGATCAATCATTATCTGGACCAGGATCATCTCACCCTGATTTCTGATTCGTGGCAACAGCTGGGTACTAGCCAAGAAGGATGTAATTTGCATACTAATCATTGTCAGGTAGGTCATACTCAATGTTTAAACTTGGCTGATATTTTAGATAAAAATATAACTTTACCTGTTGATACAGAAGCACCCGGAATTGAGCGAACGGGTTATGTGATTCGAGCAATTAACCCCCAGCTGATTGAAATTAAGGCGTGTTATACCGAGGCATCAATACCGATCGTCCAGAGAGTTAGTGTGAGATCCGAATGATTAGTGTGCGATTTAGTTTGATTATATTAGTGAAATAAGTACCTGGAAAGATGCTATACTAATCCTCAAAATTTTGATCAAGAGAACTAAAGCATAATTACAGAACTAGCAGCAGGTAGATGAGAGGCGTATGAATAGTATTATTCAAGTGATTGAAGATGAGCAGGAAATGGCCAACTATATCAAAGATGTTTTGGTTGATGAAGGTTTTCAGGTTTTTGTAGATTATCGGGGATTAAGTGGCTTAAATTCCGTTGAAAAAGTCAGTCCTGAAATAGTCTTACTAGATTTGAATTTGCCAGATTTAGATGGACGGACAATTTGTCAAAAAATCAAAGCTCATGATCCGCAAATTCAGGTTATCATGATTACTGCGGAGGGTTCACCGCAAGATATTGCCCAAGGTTTAAACTTGGGCGCAGACGATTACATTCCAAAACCGATTGTGCCAGAAGTATTGCTCGCTCGCATCAAAGCTCGTTTACGTTCAGGGGGTAAAATTGTGCAACAATTGCGTGTCGGTGATTTAATTTTAAATCTCACAACTCATCAGGTAACTCAAGCGGGCAAGGCGATAAGTTTGACCGCTCAAGAATTTAAGTTACTTGAATATTTTATGTCCAATCCCGACAAGGTGTTAAGCAGGGAAATGATTTTGTCTAGAATCTGGAATAGTAACCCAGATATAGAAACAAGAGTGGTTGATGTATACGTTGGATATTTAAGAAAAAAAATTGAAAATGAACACAAGAAATACTTGAAATCAATCAGAGGTTTTGGTTACATGATACAGACGCCGCCAGACTAGTCGTTGATGTTAGATGCTTATTTTTGGAAAACGGATTGTAAATGTCGTGCCCCGCTTTAATTGACTTTGGACAGATATTTTGGCTTGGTGTAACCTTAGTATTTCTTTGACGATTGCGAGTCCTAATCCCAAGCCTTTAATTCCTCTTTTTTTAGATTCATCAGTTCGGTAGTAAGGTTCGAAAATATGTTTTAATTGTGATTGGTGAATTCCCACGCCGTGATCAGTAATGGACAGTTGAATCGTTTTGCGGCTTGGTTTGATTGAAATAAGAATGGAATCCTCTGCCTTCGAATAAGAAAGTGCATTAGTCAATAAATTCATGATTACTTGTCTCAAGCGCATCTTGTCTCCCAGAATATAATTGGGATGATGTTTTATCACGAGTTGAATATTGCGGGTGGGGTAAGCAGACCTAAGATCTGCAATTTGGTTTTTGACAAACTTTCCTAACTCAATCTTTTGTTTAGACAACTTCATTTCTTTAATTGAGAGCTTTGAGGTTTCCACAATGTCATTCAGCATTGTAGTCAGCAAGTCCACTTGACGACTGATTTTAATTGGATACTGCTGAGCTTGTTCATCTTTGGGTAAGTATTTGCGTAAGTAGTAAGTATATGCCTTAATTAAACTCAAAGGTTGTTTCAACTCGTGACCAATGGTGTGAATGAATCTTAAAGTACGTTTTTTTTGTGAAAGGGTAATGCGTGATGTTGCCATTTAGATATAGCTGAAGTTAGTGTGTATTTTTTGATATATGGGGCTATTAATCAATCATGCTGTTGGAAGTTTATCATAGATAACTACGATGAGCAAATTTTTTAACGCTCATCAAGGGCAAACGAGCAATAAGCATGAGGATGATCCTCATGATTTCAGTTATTTATCTTTAATGTTGGTTTTTAAAAAAGTATGGACTTCTTGCCAGCTGCTTTCAGATTTTGGGAGTAGTACGTATTGACCGCGATTATTTCGACTGGCTTGTAATACATTTTGTTCAGAAAGTACCAAAGTCTGAATCTGAAAAGAATTCAAATCATTTAACTCTGAACTATATTGAGAAATGGTGGAGGCATCAATATTAGTTTGCAGGTGATATGAGAGTTGATTGATGAGGGGAATAATTTTTGGAATTATCCGCAAAGAGAGCACTTTTTGTTTAATAGTTTGTAAAACCAGTTGTTGTCTTTCAGCTCTGGCAAAATCACTACCAGCTTGACTAGAATGTCTGGAACGAACAAATTTCAAGGCGGTTTCACCATCAAGATGATGTTGTCCCGCGTCAAAGTAAAGATGTTCGTATCGGCATGGAAACATTTGGTCTAATTTTTCCCCACTTAGAGTAGCAGTGAGGGCGGCAATATCATCTTCAGTGTGTTCACAAGTATCATTTTCCTTGCCTGCTATTGGATAAAATGGATCGTCAAATCCAGTCCGCAAAGCGACGTCGATGCCTCCCAATTGATCAATTGCCTTTTCAAAGCCTTTGAAATCAAGAGCAATGAAGTATTTGACTGGTAGACCAGTAATATCCTGCACAATCTTCATCACTAATTGGCCACCGGCACCAGTTGCTGAGTATTCTGGTGGACGGTAGGGATATTGATTGAGATCATTACCAATTGCATAGACGGCATTGATCTTTTCAGAAAGTGGTTCACCACTTTGATCTGTGATTGGTAAAGTGACCCACACGTCTCTAGGAATTGAGATGAGATGCACATTTTTAATTTTTGGATTTATCCAAGCGAGCATGATGGTGTCAGTGAGACTCCCACCATCGTGTCCACTTCCGCCGTAACCGAGTAGCAGTAAGCCAAAAGCAGCGAGCGGATCAGGGGTAGGGGTGGGCAGATTTATTGCCGATAATGGCGAAGGTTGCGGGCTGGGAGAGGCAATGACAATTGTTCTTTGATAACTGATCCATAAGAAAGCGGATACTGAGACAACCAGTAAAAATATGAACAAGCTTAAGACGGTGATTAAAATTTGAAAACGGTTTTTGTTCATAGTCAGAGCAATGGTCAAAGCATATTATAAGTGCTAATTTTTGTGGTGATGCAAGAGAATACTTCATCGCATCAAACCGCTTGTCAAAAAATTTATTTTTGATAAAGTGCGTCTTATTAACAATTAGACACTTAGAAAGATGTTATGAATTTCAAGATATTGAGAGTAAGCATGCTGTTTTTCAGCGCGGGATTGTTGTTGACGGCTTGTCAAGGTCAACCTAATCAGTTAGCTCCTCCGGAAAATGTGAGTATTCAGGAACAAGCTGCTGATAATTTTAATCAACAAGAGAGTGAGACTGATCTGGAGAACTTAGATCTGGGTCAGGGAGTTGAAGGGCGAACCGATGATGTGAACACAATTGCAGGTGAGGAGATGGGAAATGATGAAACAGAGGGTGAGTTTTATAGTTATTCAGAAGTTGCAGCACACGCTACCGCGACTGATTGTTGGTTGGTGATAGAGGGTCAAGTCTATGATGTCACTCCTTTTATTGAGTCACAAAGTCATCCAGGTGGAGCAGCAATACTGGAAGGTTGTGGCACAGATGCTACTTCTATTTTCAATCAACGACCAAAGGACGGTGAACCTCATTCCGATATTGCCCGATCATTTTTACCGAAATATCAAATTGGGACTTTAGCAACTGAGTAAAACACAACCAAACTTACAGCAGCTGATCATGTTGCGTAACGGTTTTAAAAAAGCAAGTCTTGATATCAAGACTTGCTTTTTCCTTTTTGTGAGACCTGCAACTTTTTGGGTTTTGAAGCTGGCGATTTTTTAAATGTGACTTTAATCACTCCATCCTCAACTTCCGCAGCTGGGTCAAGATTCTCATCAATTTCACCTGGTACGGCTACTTTGTAAGAATAGCTCCATGAAGAACGACTGTAATGCTTTTTGTCTTCTTCAGATGATTCTTCAGCATTGGCTTGAATCCATAGCACGCCTTTGTCATAAGTGACATCTACTTTCTCTGCTGGAACTCCCGCTACGTTTGCTTTCACTACAACTTCGTCTTGAGTTTCGTATACATCAAGATTATTCGCTCTGTTGAAGGTTGGAAAATCTTCTTCATCCCAGATGTTGGGCCAACGACCGAGCGCGCTAATCGCAGGATTCCACCGAATGATTGACATGACCTCTCCTTTCCCGCTTTGACAGCGATCAACTTACTACTTGGCTAAATAGTAGCAAAATTGGCAAATAATGTCAACGAGTGCTAAATGTAACATTTTTACTATCACCACACTTTTGAAAGGTAGATTCGTATTGTTTCGTTACCCAGTGACATTGTTTGCTTAGATTTAAAGACTAGATAATTTGAGGGCTTTTAGTAGATAACCAGAAAAAGCATGAAATTGATTTGTGAGTAATAATCCCCCCACGAGGACAATGATGATGGCGGCGACAATGTTCAAGTAATAGCTCAGTTGACGTGATTTTTTAATAAATGGGAATACTTTTTCAAATGCTGCCGCGATCAAAATAAAGGGCAAACCCAAGCCTAAACCATAGGTAACCAAAAGAAGGATGCCTTGCCATTGTGAAGTACTCTGACTGGCCCAAAATAAAATTACTGCTAATACTGGTCCAATGCAGGGTGTCCAACCAAACCCAAATGCCACTCCCATTGCTAGCGCATGCAAGTTTTTATGTTTAGTAATAGTTTGGTGAATTGATAACCGATGATCTTGATTGAACCAAGGTAATCGAAAAATACCTAACATAAATAAACCCAAAATTATGAATAACAGACCAGCCAAGCGTTGCATTATTGCCCGATAGCCATTAGTACATGTTTGAATGCCGATTAAAGCCAGACCCAAGATTGTGAAAATGGTGACAAAACCTAACACAAACAACACCGCGGCTTTGATTATTAGCCAGCGCTTAGGTTTAGTTGACTGGTCTAATTGGTCATTAATTGCAATTCCAGATAAATAAGCTAAATAGGTGGGTATTAGAGGCAGCAAACAAGATGCGAAAAAAGTAACGAAACCAGCCACAAAAGCAATGCTCAAATTAACGTGCGAACCATCAAGTGGGAAAGTAAGCATTTCTTCATTGTATCAGCTTCAGTAAGTGTTTTGTAAGAAATTGACGCGCTGTTTACGGTATCTTCTCTAGACTTGTAGATTAGGTTTATATATTAAGAGAGGAATTGTTTATAAAAGCGGATTATTTTTTGGACGACTATCTATGGAAGTAATCTGCTAAAGAATCGTGATTTTATTTAATTTTTACCGAAGAAAACCCACGCATTTGGTTATGAATGATCTATTTATACCTCTTGCTAATATTCGGGTTTTTTTCTACTCTTTTGACAAATACGTTCAACAGATTGAAGAAAGAAAATTGATATGTACCAGGTTATTGGCGAGCGGATTAATGTGGTTGGTGTCTATAAAAAAGCCCATTTTATTCCTAGAAAATTTGAGTGGCAAGGAAGGATTTATGCAGTGGATAGGGTAACTTTTATTTCGGAAATTCGTGATAGCCAAATCAGCAAACGTCAATACTCGGTCATGTCACAGGGTAATAATTATCGTTTAATTTTTGACCGGAGTGAAGAGGTGTGGGAATTGGCGGAGGTATGGTGTGAATGAACTTAACCATCTGAAACAACAAGTTGTACTGCACATTGATATTAATTCTTACTTTGCCACCCTTCTCCAACAGGAAACACCCGCTTTGCGCAATAAGCCGGTGGTGGTTGTAAAAGAATTGGGTAGAAGTTGTGTGATTGCTGCTTCCAAAGAGGCAAAATTAAAAGGTATTGGTACCGGTTGTTCTTTAGCAGAGGCATACCAGCTTGCTCCTGACTTAGTTGAGATGCCAGCCGCTTTTGAAATGTATTTCTCGGCTACCAAGCGCTTGAAGGAGTTGTTTGATCAGCTTAGTCCCAGCACAGAAGTATTTTCTTTAGATGAAGTTTTTATTGATTATGCTCAGATTCAAAAATTATACGATTCACCATATAATTTTGCCTTGAAAATTCAAGATAAAGTTAAATCAATTTTAGGAGAGTGGGTGACCTGCAATATTGGGATCGCGGAGAATCGATTTTTAGCTAAAATGGTTGGTGAAACTGCGCCAAAGGGTAGCGTGCGGCAAGTTACAGCAGCAAACAAAGCGCTTATATTAGCTCAAACTCAGTTTAAAGACGTTTGCGGAATTGGTCCACGTTTAGCGAAGCGTCTTGGCAGAATTGGAGTAACTGTACCTTATCAAATTAATTTTATTCCCACTGAAGTTTTAAGATCGATGTTTGGTCCTTTTTGGAGTGATGAACTGCGTAAAATGGGTCGTGGTGAAGAACCGCTGTTTTTAAAACGCTTGGCAAATGACTTACCCTACATGAAAAGTGTCAGTCGCTCAATCACTGGATACAGGTTGAGCAGCAGCCAAGATTTGATTATGTCCACACTTTATAATCTTTCAGAGGAAGTAATTTATAAATTACGTAAAATGAAGTTGGCGGGTCGTTTGGTTTTTTGTTCATTGGCTGGCAATCATCAGTTTTGGGCAGATCATCTTACCCTGAAATATTATGTTCGACACGTCAGCGAAATGTTTGATTTAATTAAGTATCAGTTATACCCCAATTGGCGAAATCAATTTCCAGTGATTAGATTGCACGTTGGCGTGTCTTTGCTCAAACCATGGTCTGAAATTCAAGACTGCTGGTTTCCGGGTTGGTGGCAACAAGAACAAATCTCTCAGGCAGTTGATACTTTGAATGATCGTTATGGATTGTTTACCGTGACGTCTGGTTTGTTAATTCAAAAAGAAATAATTAGACCAGAAGTAACTGGATTTTTGGGTGATAAAAAGTTGAATGTCGCACGATACTTTCCGGAATGGAAAGATAGTCGTGAAAGTTAAACAAGGAGTTGGGATTAGACGAAATATTGAGTTGTTTTCATATAACAATCAGTATGATTGGTTGATGAAGACACTTGAAAACTCACTTAACTTTGATAAATCAGATCCTGCCAAGTTTAGACTCCACGTGCTAGATCACTACTACAAATATGGCTACAAATCAGCTATTCAAGCATTCAAGATTGGCAAATCTACCTTGTATGACTGGAAAAGAAAGTATGAAGAATCTGGAAAAGCTCTGTTATCACTGGTACCTAAGAAGACTCGTCCCAAGAGAGTTAGACAGATGACGACTGATTGGAGATTAGTTCAGTTTATTCGTGAGTTTAGAGAGCAGCATGGCAACATTGGAGAAAGAAAACTCAAGATCTTTTTAGATGAATATGCTGGTGAGCTTAATATACCCTCAATTAGCAGTCGAACTATTTCTAAAGTGATTAGGAGAAGAAACTTATTCTTTGATCCACCAAGAAGAGTTAAGAGAAAGAATAAATTATCTAAAGATAGATCAAGAAGATCTCCTAAGGTTACTAAACCAGGATATATCGAAATGGACTCTGTGGTGGTGTATATCGACAACACTCGACACAACTTCATGTGTTGTATCGATATCTTTACAAAGCTAGCTCATGTCAGGAAAGTTAGCACTCTCTCTAGCTTGCAAGCTAAAATTACTTTTCAGGAATTCCAAAATATTTTGCCTCATCAAGTTTATACAGTCCAAACAGACAACGGGTCAGAATTTTTTAAAACATTTCACCAGTATCTGGAGAAGCAAAAAATTAAACATCAATTTATTTATCCTAGATCACCCAAAATTAATGGTGTTGTTGAAAGATTTAACAGAACCATCCAAGAAGAGTTTATTAACAGAAATGATGAGATCTACTATGACTTAAACACTTTCCAAGTTAAACTAACTAAGTACTTAGCTTGGTACAACACCAAGCGACCACATATGGCACTAAATTATCAATCACCAGTGCAATTTATTACAACCAATTTTCCGAAAAGTATGTGCGACTAACAAAAGTTTCATTTTAGTTAATTTTTAGTATATGATAAAAGTATGCAACTCACTGATGCCCAACTCAGCAATTTGTTGTTGGCTAAAAAAATTATCAGCCGCACAGATCTCAAAAAAATCGCTAAATTTGCAGAAGAGACAGATGTGAGTCTTTGGGATGGTTTGGTTGAAAAAGGATATACCACCGATCAGGCTATGGGAAAGTTAGTTGCCGAAGTAATTAAAGTGCCATTTGTTGAATTGAGTAAACAAAATATTTCTGATGAAACGATGAACATTATGCCTGAGGAGGTAGCAAAACGTCATAAAATGGTGACTTTTGCAGAAGATGAAAAGTATGTCAGTATTGCCACAGCCGATTTTAAGAATCAAATTTTACCCAAACTAGTAGCCCAAAAAACAGGCAAACAAGTCAAAATCTTTTTTGCTACTGAACAAGATTTAAATCAAACCTTATTAAATTATCACACCGATTTTCAGGAAATATTTAGTAAGTTACTGAATGAAGCAGATGGAAGAGTGATGCGCACAGTTGCTCACGATCCACCCGTTAAAAAATTGGTCGATGAAGTGATTAAAGCTGCTTATTTAGAGCATGCATCAGATATTCATATTGAACCCAATGAAGATGAGGTGTTGGTCAGATTTAGGATTGACGGGATTTTACATGACATTGCCAGTCTGCCTAAAGACTTGCTCGGTAGAATTGTGACTAGAATTAAAGTTTTATCAAGCTTAAGAACTGATCAGCACTTAGCGGCACAAGACGGTAAAATTAAAATGGATATTAACGGAGAGCGACTGGACTTGCGTGTTTCAATAATTCCCATTGCAGAAGGCGAAAAAGTTGTGATGAGACTGTTGACATCTCAAGCTAGGTCTTATTCTTTGGAAGAGCTAGGTATTAATGAAACAGATTTGGTAAAAATTAAAAAGGCAGCTGCCAGAACTGACGGCATGATTTTGGTGACCGGCCCAACTGGATCTGGAAAAACGACTACTATTTACTCAATTCTAAAAACGATCAACACGCGGGAAACTAATCTCACCAGTATTGAAGATCCAGTTGAGTATAGGATTAAAGGTGCTAATCAGGTGCAAGTCAATGAAAAAACAAATTTAACTTTTGCCAATGGTCTGAGGTCCCTATTAAGACAGGATCCTGATTACATATTTGTGGGAGAAATTAGGGACAATGAGACCGCTGCCATTGCGATCAATGCGGCTTTGACTGGACATCTTGTTTTCTCAACCTTGCACACGAACAATGCAGTTTCCTCGTTGCCTCGGTTATTTGATATGAAGGTTGAGCCATTTTTAGTAGCTGGTACGGTGCATGTGATTGTAGCTCAAAGACTGGTGAGAAGGATCTGCCCACATTGTCGAGTTTCAGAAACAATACCAGTGACAGAGTTGCAAAAATATCTTTCTCTCGAAACGATTAATAAACACTACATTCCCGTAGGTGATAAAAAAGAAGTTAGAGTTTATCGAGGTCAAGGGTGCCGAGTGTGTCATAACACTGGTTATAAGGGCAGAATTGGAATTTATGAAGTTCTGGAAGTTTCCAAGGATTTGCGAGAATTAATTGCCAAAAAAGCAGATGCAGATGCGATAAGTGAACAAGCCCTCAAAGAGGGATTAACTAGCATGTTTGATGATGGAATTGAAAAAATTACTAAGGGCATGACCACGATTGAAGAAGTATTAAGAGTGACCAAGACTGAAATGGAGTAGGGCATGTTTGGATTCGGCAGAGTTAGATTAGCGCAAGAGGAAAAAATTAGCTTAATCGCTAATTTAAAAACGATGTTGTCGGCTGGTATCCCTATTTCAGAAACAGTCGACTCGTTGCTCGCAGAAGCAAAAGGAAACCAAAGAAAGATTTTACTGTCCTTGCGTGAAGATATTTCTGCAGGCAAACAAATTTCCGACTCTTTTTCTAGATATCCTTATACTTTCGACAAAGTCACAGTGAGTTTGATTAAAGCCGCTGAAGAAGCAGGTACACTTGAAGAAACATTGTACGATTTGCAGGGGAATATTAAAAAAGAAATGGAATTCATTGACGGTGTGAAGTCAGCCATGTTTTATCCGATTGTCGTGATGATTGTTTTTATTGGCGTGTTGTTGGGTATGTTATTGTTTGTTATTCCTCGTATTTCAACTGTATTTACAAGGTTGAATGTCACTCTTCCAATGGCGACGAAAGCATTAATCTTTACTTCCAACGCTTTGACTGGCAATTGGCAAATTGTACTCGGAATTGTAGCGTTGTTAGTGATGATTATTTTTGTTTTGTATCAAACCAAACGTGAGTTTATCTTACAAATAGCATTTTCATTTCCTGGAGTTTCTAAGCTAATTCGTGAAATCGATATCACCAGATTTAGTCGGAGTTTACATTTACTTCTTTCTTCTGGTATCCCTATCACCACCTCATTAGAACTTGCTCAGGAGGTAATTTTAAAAAAAGAAGTCAGAGATTTGGTGGATCAAGCTCGAGAGCAAGCTGTTGCTGGTCATCCTTTTTCTCATGGTTTACAAAGCAAGCAGAACATTATTCCTGGCATTATGATTAAGTTAATGGAAGTTGGTGAGAAGAGTGGCACGCTTGAGGAAGCAATGCAAAATGTATCTGAGAATATGGATTATAAGGTGAGTAAGTCTGTAAAGAAAATGACAGCTATGCTAGAACCGCTCTTGCTTGTTTTTGTGGGACTGGCGGTGGGAGGGATGATGATGGCGATCATCGCTCCAATTTATGGTTTGATTGGCTCAGTAGGCGCGAGATAAGATTTGTTTGTCTTTGATTTATAGCAAGCTAGCGAGTGTACCAAATTTCCAGCAAAAATTTTTAAAATAATCAGTGTTACTTAACCAATCTGTTTTTTAACCAGATCCACCAACTGCTTAGGAGTAATATCAGTTTTGATGATGACTTGAGTGGCACCTTTTTTTTGAGCTTCTAGAACGGCGGGGTCATTGGCAAGACTAGTAAGCAAAATGATTGGTCCATTTTTCTTTTTTGGTGGAGTTTCCTCAAGTTTTGTAAGGATTCCCAAGCCATCGAGCTTGGGCATAATTACATCAAGAGTAATTAGATCCCACCCTCCCTCTGAAATTTTTTCCAGAGCTGTTTTACCATCGGAAACTCCCTCAACAGAGTATCCTTCACTGCTTAATACTTCTTCATAAAGTTCCCGAATATATTGTTCGTCATCTGCTATCAAAATTTTCTTCCCATTTTTGCTATTTGCATTTTTTGTAGTAGGATAACTGTTATTGGCAGATTGAGGCGAATCGATTGGGTTTGAAGTTGCAATAGATGTGTTCATGAGCCAAGCATACTGATTAGGGGTAGAAAAAGCAAGTAAACGTTGTCGCAAACTTTTTAACAATACCTATGAAAAAAAACAGTTTGACAGCAAATCTCGATCTTGAGGAATATGACCAACACCGAGTCGTGCATTACTTTAATCAACCGTCTCAACAATTAGAAGGATTTATTGCCATTCATCGTGGCTCAAAAAAACTTAAGTCTTTTGGGGCAACTAGAATTTATCCCTATGCAAGTCGTGTCGAAGCCCTGAGGGATGTATTACGTTTATCGAAAACAATGTCTTTTAAATCAGCTGCTGGAAATTTATCTTATGGTGGCGCAAAAGCTGTGATTATTGCTCACCCAGAAGAATTTACAGCACGCATGGCCGCAGCATACGCGGAGCAGATTAATTTATTGGCTGGGATGTTCATTACCGGGGCAGATATTGGCATGAGTCGGCAGCAAGTACGGCAATTGAAGAAATTGAGTTCACACGTTGTGGGCGGAGAAATTGACCCTGTGAAGTACACTGTGGCAGGTATTATTAAAGGCTTAAAAGTGGGCTTGAAACATGTTTTTGGTGATGACGAAATGCATCAGAGGAGTTTTGCCATTCAGGGTTTGGGAAAAATTGGATCAGGAGTTCTCAGCCAACTTTACTCAGAGGCAGAAAAAATTTATGCGACTGATGTTTTAGAAAGTGTGACTTCCAACATTAAAAAAATTTATCCTCGTGTGGAATTGGTAAAACCTGAAGCGATTGCTACTTTGCCAGTAGATGTATTTGTGCCATGTGCTATGTACGGTAGTATTAATCAAAAAACAGTTAAGCAACTGCAGTGTCAATTAGTAGCGGGTGGCGCCAACAATCAGTTGTCATCCTCAGAAATGGGAGATCTACTTTTTGAGCGTCATATTCTTTATACCCCAGACTACATTATCAATGCCGGTGGTTTAATGAGTGTTGTTGATGAGTATGAGTTCCCACGTCGTAGTCATCGCAGAATGATGAAAAAGCTGGATGCAATTGCCACTGAGCTTGACCAGATTTTTAAGCTTAGTGCCAAAACCAGGCGCTCGCCACACATTATTGCCGATGAAATTAATCTGCAAAAGATTGAATCTTATGAAGAATAACAGGACATTAATAGCGTCTGGCTATTTACAACCAAATAAATTACTTTACAAATTACAACACAATCCAGAATATTATTGGCAAAAAAGAGGCGACAAACGCGTTTTACAATTATTTCAGCAGATGGCATTACGTGTGCCTGCTTATCGAGATTTTTTACGTAAACACAAGATTAGGCCGCACACAATTAATACAATTGCCGATTTTAAAAAGGTACCCCCAGTTAGTAAGAACTCATATTTAAGACAATATCCTCTTGATGCCTTATCGTGGGATGGTAAGTTATCTTCAAAGCCAGTTGTAATTGCATCAACTACTGGATCAACTGGTGAACCGTTTTATTTTCCGAGGGAAAGGGATCAAGATTGGCAGTATGCAGCAATGGCAGAATTATATTTGCTCACAAACTTTCAAATTGATCAGAAAACTACGCTCTACATCGTTGGTTTTCCGATGGGGCAGTGGATTGGAGGCTTGTTTACTTATCAAGCCATTAAATACATTGCTGATAGTAGACAGTATCCATTAAGTGTGATTACACCCGGTGTGAGTGCGACAGAAATCATTAAGGCTGTCAAACGCTTGGGTCCATATTTTGATCAAATCATTATTGGGAGTTATGGACCATTTCTCAAAGATACTTTAGATGAAGCAAAACGAGAGGGTTTGAAGTGGAAACAATATGACCTTGGTTTTATTTTTGCGGCGGAAGTATTTAGTGAGTCTTTTCGAGATTATGTGGCGAAAGCAACTGGCTTAGAAAATATTTTCACGCACACTTTAAATCAATATGGTACGGTGGATATGGGTACGATGTCTTATGAAACACCACTTTCAATTTTGGCAAGAAGAAAGGCTTATCTGAACAAAGTAATTTTTGATCAAGTTTTTAACAAAATCTATCGTGTTCCTACCTTAACCCAATTTTTCCCAGACATGTTTTATTTTGAAGATGATGATGGTGATTTAATTTGTTCTGCCTATAGTGGTTTGCCACTTGCACGCTATGATTTGAAAGATAGGGGTAGAGTAATTTCCTTTGAAAGGATGATTAAAAATTTTGAAGAACATGGCACAGATTTGCTGAAGCTTGCGAAACAAGAAAAAATAGATCATACCGTTTGGCAGCTACCATTTGTTTATGTTTACGAAAGGCGAGATTTTTCGGTTAGTTTTTATGGTTTCACGATTTATCCGGAAACAATTAGAAGGGCATTACTTCGTTCCGAATTAGAGGTAGCAGTTACTGGCAGATTTACTATGGAAGTCAGATATGATCGGGATCAGAATCAAAGATTAGATATTAACGTCGAGTTAAAGAGTGGTATTAAAAGTTCAAAATCACTGAAAAAATCTGTAACGAAAACACTGGTTGAGATTTTAAAAGTTGAAAATTCACCATACAGAAAAACCTATGAAACTATTAATGGCAGGGCCGAACCAAATGTGATTTTTTGGGAACACCATCATCCCAAATATTTTAACCCCATTATTAAGCAACGATGGATTAAGAAGTAAGGTTTGATGAATGAGCAAATGAAGTCAGAATATTCACCTTTCATAATTTCTGCTGATTCGCACTCTCCTAAAGACTTATCAAGATGGTTAGCTCATCATCCTCAAGTTAATAAAATTGATCACTACCAAGACCAACTACGGGAATTATTTGAAATAACTAATCCATCTGTGGCAAGCAATCAAGCCAAGTTGCAAGAATTTTTAGCTGATAATAAAGAACAAGATCAAATTATTGGCGTGTGGGTCTATTATCCATGGAGAAATGCCATCGTACACTTACTTACAGAGCATAATTTTTTTGCTTTGCGCACCAACCGTAATCAAAAACTCATTTCAGCAAAAGAACAGCTGCAACTCCGTGACTTTCCGATTGCAATTTTTGGGATGTCTATTGGCGGGGTGATTGCGAAAACTATCATCCAGTGCGGTTTTTCACAGAGGATGACAATTTGTGATGATGATTATTTTTCGATATCAAATTTAAATCGTGTACCGGTCGATATCTTTGCTATTGGTCAGTCAAAAGCAGAGCGGGTTGCTCAAGATTTATATCAGCTTGATCCTTTTTTAAAGTTAAATGTGATTCGGAAAAGAGCCACTCAAACATTAATAGAAAAATTAATGAGGGAAAAGAATCGGCCGCAATTGCTTATTGATGCAATAGATGACTTTCCGATGAAAGTCCTGTTAAGACAAATGGCGAAAAAGTACCGTTTGCCTCTCTTGATGTGCACTAATTTGGGTGATTCGGTATTGTTCGATGTTGAACGTTACGACTTAGAAAGTTTGCAACCTTTTCATGGCAGGGTGAAAGCAGCCTTATTAAATAAAATAGTCAATCAAAAATTAAGCGATGATGAACGGAAAATGTTGGCGGTAACTTTAGTTGGTAAAAATAATGTGCCGCTTAGAGCAAAGCGCTCAGTTACCCAGTTGGGAATAACTTTGGTTGGTAGACCACAACTGTATAGTTCGGTGACAGTTGGCGCAGGTATCACTGCCTTTTTAGTTAGACAAATTGCCCTGCGCAAAAAGGTTGTTAGTCAGCAAACGAAAATTCATTTTCCAAGTATATTTGATCTTGAAGATATGATGGAGGTAAATTAAATGCATAAGCACAATTACGCAGCTTGGCATCATTTACGTCAACCGCAATCCAACAAATCATTAGCAGTTGTAGTGTCTGAAAGTTTGAAAGCGGGCATCCTTGCCCCATCAACTCATAATACGCAGCCTTGGAAGTTAAAGGTCAATGATGGCGGGTTAACAATTTCTCCAAATTATCAGTTGCGTCTGCCAGCCGCGGATCCCATTGACAGGGGTGTTTTTATAAGTCTCGGCTGTATGATCACAAACTTACAAGTTGCTGCTGCAGCATATGGTTATCAAATTGACTATGAAATTCACCGGAAAAGATCAAATATTAATCAAGATAACTATTTTCAAGGAATCACTAAGACTAAAAATTGTTTTTCAAATGTTAATGACCTATGGGTTAAAAGATTTGAATTATTAATTCAAGTTTCATTTCAAAAACCAACAGATGATCATCAAATATCCAAACTAATGATACTCGGTAGGCTGTTTGAGAATATTGATAAACGTTTTTCAGATAAGGGGAAATATCTTTCTCAAACTGTTCCCAATCAAGTTGTAAATTTAATCAACAACTATGTAAGATTATTTACGAAATCTCAGTTAAAAATTATATCAAATGGGGATACAATTAAAACACTGGCTCAGCTTTACAAGAAGGCAGCATATGAAATGTCTGCGAATCAGAATTTCAGAAGAGAATTAAGCCAGTGGTTGCGAGCGAACAACACTCAGCAAGCGGATGGTATGCCCGGTTTTGTTTCAGGTTTACCACTTTTGATGTCTTGGTTAGGACCAATAGTGATTAGGTTTTTTGCTTTTCCATTGAAAATACAGTCGATCAAAGATGCTAAAAATTTACAGTCAGCACCAGCGTTAGGATTAATAGCTAGCTCTGAGAATAATATTTTGGCATGGATTCAAGCTGGTATTGCTTATCAATTAGTTGCTTTGGTTTGTCGAAACTTTGGAATCAGCACTACGCCGATGGCAGCTTTGGTTGAAAACAAAAACTACCCAGCGTTTTTGCAATCGTTTTTCAGGATTCCCAAACTTACTCCTCACATGTTTTTTCGATTAGGGTATAGTGTAAATAGGGAAATTCACACGCCACGCAGAAGTGTTTTGGAGGCGATTAATTTGCCCTAGCACTGCATGGAATTATTTATCGCCATCTTGACTGCTTTAATCAGTTTTGTACTGGGCTTGTTTATTATTCTCAAAAATAGGAAAAGTGGTACTCATATCTATTTTGCTTTTCTTTTATTTTGCATTAGTCTTTACCCAATTTTTAATTATTTAGCTTTACATACCAATTCTCAAATGGGCCTTGATTTCTTTTCTAAAATGATACTATTTTCAGCCATTCCAGCTGGTCCCTTCTTTTTTTGTTTTGTGAAAGTATTTCCCACACAAAAAATATTTTTTAATTTGAAAATCCAAATCGTTCTTTTTTTGTGGGTTTTGCTCAATTTTGTTCTTGCTTATTCGGGATTAATTTTTTCTAGAGTTACGATTGAAGCAGGTACTTTACAAATCGAAGCTGGTTCCGCAGTGTTGTCATTTATGATGCTGCAGATAGGTGCAATCTTGGGAGGAGTAGCAAGTCTGTTCAGGAAATACCGTTTAAGCAAAGGTTATTTGCGACAACAACTGCAATTAATTGCAGTCGGTATTTCAATTAGCTTTATTTTAATGCTGGTATCAACGGTAATTTTGCCGCTCATTTTTCATATTACCTGGTTTGTTGATTGGTCACCATTATTTTTATTGTTGGGAGGAGGGGCCGTTGCCGCAGCCATTGGTCGTTACCAACTTTTAGACATCAGGCCAGTCCTAGCGAGAACTGTCTCCTATTTTTTAGTCTTGATTATTTTTGCAACTTTCCAAAGTATTTTTCTATTTTTGTTTTCAAATTTGATTTTCGGTAGTTTGTTAGATTTGCGTTTAGCAAGTATATTCGTGTTTTTGTCTATTGCTGTGGGATTTACGCTGCAACCACTCAAAAAATTCCTTACGAAAACAACGGATCAAATTTTTTATCAGGATTATTATGATTTCGAAGAATTGCTTCACCAGTTAACTTTAATTATGGCATCCACTCTCTTGCTGGAAGATTTATGTCGGAAGTTGTTGCAACGTATGTTACAAAATATGAAAATTCACAGAGGGATGATTATTTTAATTGAAGAAAATGGGATATATCAGGTTGTTAGTGAAGGGTATGACGAAACACCTGTTCTTGATGAAAAAGAGATTGGAGAACTTTTACATCCCAATGAATTAATGATTTACGAATCATTGAGCAACAACAAATTACAGAACATTTTTAAAAAATATGAGTTTGAATTAGTGATCGAGATGATTAAGGAGGGTCAAACAATAGGCCTAATTACTTTGGGAGGGAAATTGTCTGGCGATCCTTTTTCAAGCCGAGACTCCAAGTTAGTTAACATCATTGCCTCTCAAGCAGCAGTTGCTATTGAAAATGCTAAAGCTTATGAAGAAATTCGCAGGTTCAATATAACACTTGAGGATGAAATTGAACGAGCTACTAGTCAATTACTGGCTGCCAATAAAAAATTGCAGGAGTTAGACAAGCTTAAAGATGAATTTGTATCAATTGCTTCTCACGAGTTGCGGACTCCCATGGTTTCAATCAAAAATTATATTTGGATGACTTTGGCGGGCAAGGGTGGTAGGTTGCAACGCAAGCAAAAGTTTTATTTAGATAGGGCATATGCCTCTGCCAACAGAATGTCACAATTGATCAATGATTTGTTGAACATTTCGCGAATTGAATCAGGAAGAATTATTTTGAATATTACCCAACTAAAAATTGGTGAATTAGTGTCACAAATTGTCGGTGAATTTCAACCTCGATCTGAAGCGCATCACGTGCAGGTCACTATTGAGTGTCCGACCGCTAAACATCAGAAAATGTCTGATTTACCAGATGTGATGGCAGACCGAGATAAAATTGCTGAAGTATTGACTAATTTAATAGGTAATGCACTCAAATTCACACCCCCTCAAGGTAAGGTCAGAGTATGTCTAACTGCTTCCAAACAATTTGTGACGATCAGCGTCATTGATACCGGAGTAGGTTTGGCGAGGGATCAAATTTCAAAGTTGTTTAAAAAATTTGGTATGCTCAAAGAATCTTACATTTCGAACAAAGATTCAGCTCAAGGCACTGGATTAGGTTTGTACATCAGCAAATCAATTGTTGAGTTGCACGGAGGGAAAATTTGGGTTGAATCGGACGGTCATGGCAAAGGTTCCACTTTCAGTTTTACAGTGCCGGTGTATTCTGAGGAAGGACTCAAAAAATTACGCAAACGTCACGAAGAAAAAAGTGTTAAGAAAGACCCAAATGATGAACAGGAAAAGTAAGGATTGGTTGCACAGATCGATTCTTTATGAAGATAAAGGCATGACGCTCGTTGAAATATTAGTTGTGCTTGCCTTATTTACAGTAGTGTTTGCAATTTCTAGCATTTCTTTGTCAGGATTAATCCCGAAAACAAATCTCAGCGAGTATCAACAAATGTTTGTTTCCGACTTGAAAAGACAACAAATGCAGGCCATGCAAGGCAATTATTCAAATCTCGATGAGGCACTACCTCAGGGTGTTTATTTAGGAGATGATCAATATGTTTTGTTTCAAGGTGATACTTTCCAAGCTAGCGACTCCGCCAATGTGGTGGCGACATTGCCTCAGGATGTCAGATTTAGGGAAGTGACGATACCTGATAGACAAATTATATTTTTACCGTTAAGCGGTGAAGTCATGAACTATCAATCTGATTTAGATACATTTAGTTTGGAAAATTCAACAACTGGGGATCGAGTTGATTTCGAAATTAACCAATTAGGAGCGATGCATGCGCAAAAAAATTAATCTAAAGTTTCTGCAAAAATTATCTGGTCAGAGGCAAATATTTGTGAAGAGCTGGAACGCTAGTTCGGGACAACTGTTGATTGAAATTTTGGTTGTGATGGCCCTGATGGCAATTATTACGCCTGCTTTAATTGGAGCAATTATTACTTCTCAACAAGGCTCCGCTCAAAGACAGAACAGAATTCAGGCGCATGGTTTGCTCATTGAAACCGTGGAGGCTTTACGTGTGATTAGAGAATCTAGTTGGGAGTCAATTGCCACGAATGGTGTTTATCATCCGGTAGTGACTGAATCGACTTGGACGCTTATGGCTGGTGAAGAAACAACTGGTCTCTTCACAAGAGCACTTACTATTTCAGATGTGATGCGTGATGAAACAGAAAACATTATTGCTGAAGGTGGGACTATTGATCCATCTATCAAAAAAATTGACATTCAAATTAGTTGGGAACAACCCAGCTCATCACAGATCTCATCTGTAATTTATATGACTAGATATTTGGACAATCTGTCTTTAATCGAAACGAGTGAAGCAGATTTTTTAGAGGGATTCACTAGTGGCACAGCGGTGGTAAATAATCAAGGCGGAGAAATCATTTTGGGTTCTGGTGGAAAAGGGAATTGGTGTAAACCAAGCGACTACATTAGAACCGAGTTAGACCTACCTGGCACAGGGCGTGCTAAAGTGGTGAGGGCGATTGAGGGTAAGGCTTTTAGCGGTACCGATGGTACTGGTGGAGTATTTGTAGAAATGGATATTGATCAAAATGATCCTCCTGGCGTGAGTATTGCCAATCAAATCGCAGGATATGACACCAATGACATTTTCATTGATGAAAATTATGCTTACATTGCGACTGGTGACGTTTCGAAAGATTTATTGGTTGTTGATCTTGAAACAGGGCAAGAGGTAGCAGTTTTTAATGACACTTACTGGTGGGGATCTGCGCAAGGAGTGCATGTGTCTGGGAACGTGGCATATATGGTGATTGGTCCCAAGTTGCACACTGTAGACTTGACTAATAAGTCTGGCAATTTGCCCGAACTTGACTCAATCAACTTGAGTCCTTATTTGTTGTGGCCAGCAACTGGTTATAGAATTGATGTGAAGGGAAATTATGCTTATGTGGCGCTTGATTTTGGCTTGAGGGAAATGCAAATAATTGATGTTTCTAATCCGAGAAGTTTGTCAAGAGTTGGATACGCAAATGTCAATAGTAGACGTGGTAAGGATGTGGAAGTAAATGAAACTGGCACCAGAGCATATCTCATCACTGATGAGGCAGGGGATATGAGGGAATTATTTATCATTGACACCACTAGCAAATCCGGATCACTTCCGCTCATTGGGACATATGACACTCATGGTATGAATCCCAGGGACTTGGCACTCGTGACCGAGAACAAACTAATTATTGTTGGCACTGGAGGTGAAGAGTATCAAGTGGTAGATATCACTGACGAATCACATCCAACAATGTGTGGCAGCCTCAACTTAGATACCGGTGTTTATGGGGTTGATGGTGTGTTAGAGCAAGATGGCGAAGCATACTCTTACATTGTTAGCAAAGATAGTACTTCAGAGTTCAAGATTATTGAAGGTGGGGCCGGAGATTCATTTGCAACTACCGGCACTTATGAATCTCAATATCTTGATGCTGGTTATGCCACCGCCTTTAATTATGTGATGATGAATAAGATGGTACCCAATCAAACCAGCGCAAAATTTCAAGTGGCCGTAGCAGATGCGGTCAACGGAAATTGCGTTGAGCCATCATATATCTTTGTTGGTCCCGATGGAACCAGCTCCACATTTTTTACAGATGAAGGGCCAATTCCTATCAATGATGATGATTCTGGTTATGAAAACCCTGGCAGATGTTTTAAGTATAAAGTTTTTTTAGAAACGGCGGATAGCTCCAGTACCCCAGTGATTGATTCAGTCACTGTCAATTACTCTCCATAGCAATTGAGCGGATAATGAGAATGAACAAAAAATGAATAGTAAGCAGCTAAGTCATGATAAAAACAAATCAAAAGATCATTAAGAGATTCAATCAAGGTTATACATTAATCGAGCTCTTGCTATATTTTGCGTTGGTGTCACTGATGTTCGTGCAACTCAGCTCCCTTTTCCTATCAATCTTGGAAGCGAAAAGCCAAAGTCAAGCTTTATCAGCAGTTGAACGTGACGGTCAGTTTATACTTGCTCGTTTAGCCTATGACATCAAAAGATCTGCAAATATCGTACAGCCATTATTATTGGGAGAGAATTCCCCTACCGCAAAGTTAATCATTGAGGGCGTTAATTATACTTATGTAGTTGATGATGGCCAGTTAGTGTTGATTGTTGAGGATCAACATCAGCCATTAAATTTCGATACCCAAATTAGCAATTTTTCAATTCAAAGACTCGGAAATCCTGGCGGTAAACATGCATTGAAAATTTCGTACACCGTCACGAGTCCGATTGTCCAAAATACAGGTTTTGAAAGTAGAGAGTTCCAAACTACAATCGGCATGAGATAAATAATGAAAAAAATTGGTAAAAAAACCACATTTGATGAACAAAAAGGGAGCATACTGATCGCTTTATTAATTTTTATTGTCGTGGGAATTACTATGACCTCTGCAGCGATTATGATAATGATAGATAGCACCGTAATATCGGCGGATACTCTGATAGCAGATCAAAGCTTGATGGTCGCAGAAAGTGGCGTAGAAAATGCCATCTTGAGATTATTGCGTGATCCAAGCTATACTGGGGAAGTGATGGAAATTGAGGATGGGAGAGCAGAGGTAACTGTCACTAACGCCGGCACAATTTTGATCAACTCAACAGGTATAGTTGGTAGGACGAGTAGAACTGTGACTGTGGAGTTAATAAGAGAACTTGGTGTCTGGCGAGTTAGCTCTTGGAAAGAAATGCCATGAAATTGAAAAAAAAAGAAGTTGAGCAATACCTTTTTTTATTGCAACGCTCACAATTAAATGTTTTTCGCAAGTCCAACGGCAAGATTGGGACTTGGAAATTTGATTCTAAAGTGGTTGATAAATTGGAGATTAAAGACCTGGATTTGTTTATTAAAACTTTTACTGCTTTTTTAAACCAAATGAAGCTTTCAAGTGGAGAAGTCACTCTCTTACTTGATAGTAGTATCTACTTTACTCAGGAAATTCCGTCTAATGCCGATGCAAAAAAAACCGCCGATCAACTGGAAAATGATGGGGATAGTTCTGCCCAAGTTGATCAGAAAAGGTCCCTGTCCAGTTTTGAGCAAAATGAAGCGGAAATGGAAGCAAAAAGAAAATTTGTGCAAAGTGTACCTTTCAGCAACACTTACTCCAATATCATTGAGTTTAATAAATCAAAATTGATTATCGTTGCAAATAGAGATTTATATGAACCAATTATCAAAGTGTTGACAGAACGAGAGTTTCGGGTGACTCACATTTTTCCGATGGCAGTGGTAGGAGAAATCTTTGATCACGGAGGATATACACCAGAAGCTGCATTGATGTTGCTTCACTCTATCGATAAATATAAGGCTGGAGATTTAATGCAGTCAAAAATGGTTTTAGATACAGATCCCACAACTTCTGCAGGCGACAATCAAAAAATGACAGCTGGGAGAGAGGATAAAAAACGACTATATTTAATGCTTGGAACTTTCTTTGCCTTACTCATTGTTTTGGGGGGAGTCATATTTTGGTCAATGCGCAGAGATCAAACACCTCCTGTGGTACCATCACCAGCAGTGATTGAGAGTGAGTCTCTGCAACCAGCAGCAGTTGAATCGGATCAAGCGCCTCTAGTTGAAACAAGAGTTGATTTGCAGGCTTACCTCACAAGCACCGAGTCTGCCCTAGAAAACATACCAGCTTTGGAGGTGAGAATCGATTGCAGCGGTGATGCGGATCAGCAAGCAAAGAAATTGCAAGCTGTACTTAGCAATGCCGGAATGCAAAATGTCCAAGTTAATCGTTTGGCAACTACCACTTATGGTCCTGTAACGATTAAGGTATCAGAAGATGTGCCATTACTATTGCAAGAATTATTAGTGGATGAATTGATGAAGCTTGATTATCAGGCAAAGGTGCAAGCAGTTGATCATGCTGAGCAGATAGATATTTTGGTAGTCTTGACTGCCGGATGAATTTACCTATTGACCTGGTTTAAAAACTTGGGCTAAGATAGACACATTATGAAACAAGTCCTTCCCACTCTCCCCAAACGTAGAAATTTAGCAGGCTTCACTTTGATAGAGCTCTTAGTTGTGATTGGCATTTTGGCAGTGTTACTCGCCATTACCTTGGTGGCTATTAACCCAGCTCGACAATTTGCCCAGGCAAATAATACTCAGCGGTCAAGTGATGTCAATGCAATTTTGAACGCTATTCATCAATATGCAGCAGATAATGCAGGTCAATTGCCTGATGGAATTACAACCGATCCTCAACACATTTCAGATGCGGGGGCAGATATTTGTAGTGCATTGGTGACGGATTATTTGGCAGCATTACCAGCCGATCCTTTAACTGGTCCTGCGTTTACTCAAGATCAGTGTTCAGGTCCCTATGATATAACTACACTGTTGTCAGTAGTTCGACTAATAACCGGGTGACTGTAGCTGCGCCAGTAGCAGAGTTAGATGCCAGTATTTCGGCGACCCGATAATTTTTTAAGAAGCAAAAATTTAAAGCCCCGATCTTAGATCGGGGCTTTTTTGTTTTTAAGATTGTGAATCAGATCATTTATCAAATTGATCAATGCTTCGGTCTGGACAAAATCATCCTACGCAGTAACATATGCAGTATGAGTGAAAAATACACGGCTACTTGGGTGTCTCATTCGAGTATCAATGATTTTTTAAGTTGCCCGAGGGCGTATTACTTGAATAACATTTATCGAGATGCTCGCACTCATCATAAAATTCAATTAATTTCTCCGCCACTTGCACTAGGACAAATTGTTCACCAGGTGCTTGAGTCTTTGTCAGTATTGCCAACTGAGGATAGGTTTCGAGAATCATTAATTAAACAATATGAAACTGCTTGGTCTAGCATTAGTGGTAAGAGGGGAGGTTTTACTTCATCAGCTCAAGAGAATGAGTATAAGCAGCGCGGCGCAGATATGCTGCGCCGCGTCATGAAAAATCCGGGGCCACTGCAAAGCTTAGCGGTGAAAATTAATCAAGATTTACCTCAATACTGGTTATCTCAGCAAGATGAAATTATGTTGTGTGGGAAAATCGATTGGTTAGAATACTTGCCTGACCAAGATGCGGTGCATATCATTGATTTTAAAACAGGCCAGCGTAAAGAGAACATAGATTCATTACAATTGCCTATCTATCACCTCTTGGTACATAACACGCAACATCGCAAAGTTGCAAAGGTAAGCTATTGGTATTTGGCAGATAGCGATATTCCCCAGGAACAAGTATTGCCAGACCTTGATCAATCAGAAAAAGATGTGTTATTAATTGCCAAAAAAATTAAACTCCAACGAAAATTAAACGTTTTCAAATGTCCTCATGGTGAACAGGGATGTCGGGCCTGTCGACCTTTAGAAGCAATTGTCCAGGGAAAGGCGGAGTTTGTCGGCACGGGATCATACCAGCAGGATATTTATTATCTTCCTGATACGAGTGAGATCACAGACGTAGCAGACAATAGCTCCCTGCTCTAATCGCAGCCCGTTTAAGGAGAGTGATCATTCACTTCGGAGCCTGTTTTTAATTTATGAAGGTTGTAGACAGAGCAATCTTATCTTAAAGATCGAGCAATAATCAATCATCTGCGTTAGGATGAGATTGAGGTTGATGTGAGTATTGGTGCAGGAGTTTATTAATTTTATTTTGGTACTGTGTAATTCTAAAACCTATCAGCACGAGCACGGACTTGTTACTTGGCATTTGGGATGGAGACACATCCGTCAAATCGATCCTTTGTCCCACTTTATTAATTAAAAGCGGTTTGTGGTTTATATAGCAAATTCCCTTGGCACGATAGACCGCCCCGGGTAAGGATTTTAAGAATTTTATTAGCATATCTTGACTCATTGCTGGGAGTTTAATGGAAAAAGATATTAGACCATCATTTTCAAGATGGTGGGATGGAGGCGGAAGTGAGTTGCGGTGAGCATAATTTGAAGTGTAGCCAGCCTGATCAAGAATGTGATCAAGCTGGCAGAGTTGAGTGGGAGTTAGACCAAAGGCGACAGCGGGATCTAGAATACCGCCTGGAGATTCAACGATGGGTGAGTAATCATTGAGTTCGCGGACATAACCCACCACCACCTGCTTGGTGTGCAGATCCGCAAGTTCGATTTTATTAAAAACAATTATGTCAGTGAATTTAGTTTGATTTTTTGCAGTTTGACTCAAATCATGATAACCCTCAAAATTGGTCACATCAATGATGCTGATCACTCCATCGCGATGTAATTTGGGGTGCGAATCAATCATCAATGCAATGGCGGCAGGGTCGGCTACGCCCGAAGCTTCAATTATGATCCGATCTGGATGGTATTGATCGATCAGCTCATCAATTGCTCGTACAAATGGACCGACTAGAGTACAACAAATACATCCGTTCAACAACTCTTTTGTAGCAACATCTTTGTCTTTCATCAGCCTGGCATCAATATTTTCATCACCAATCTCGTTTTTAACAAAGATCACTTGCCGACCCTGAAGTTGCTCAACTTCAATCAGATGAGAAATAATGGTAGTCTTTCCAGAACCTAAAAATCCGGTGATGACGGTGGTTGAAACAGGAACCATAACAAAACAATACCCGAGTTATTTTGAATTAACAAGAGGTGTGGATACAGCGATTTTAAGATTTGATGCTGGCGATCAAATAACGATTTGCCCCATTTTCGTCTGGCAAAATAGTCAGATCATATGTTTTTTTCCACGGGTGAAAATCAGATAACCGATGGGAATGATTGATTTCGAGCAGCAATTTCCCCCGAGGATTAAGGTGATAGGTTGCTTGGTTGAGCAAGCGAGCAATCAAGTCTAATCCTTGACTGCCACCGTCTAACGCAAGATGTGGTTCATGTTTGAGCACCGCATCTTCCAATACTTTGAGATAGTTGGTGGGGATATAGGGCAGATTAGCCACAATCACGTCAAGTGATTGCTCAGGGATTGTCTGCAAGAGGTCACTACAGATGAATTTAACAGCAGGCTCACGATTTGATAACAGGTTTCGTGCATTGATTTTCGCTAAAGTTAATGCTTCCTCAGAAATATCAGTGGCGATCATGTTGACCAATTGATTGTAGTTTGCAAGTTTTTTGGCGAGACAAATTGCAATCGCGCCACTACCGGTGCCAATATCAGCGATCATCAGCGATGAATTTTGTGATTTGTATATTTTTTTCTGAATTACTTTGAAAGCTAAATCAACAAGTTGTTCTGTTTCAATTCTAGGAATAAGTGCTCTTTCATCTATTTTGAAAACTTGCCCACAGAACTCAACTTTACCAGTAATGTACTCGATAGGAGCAGTAGTGGCATCTCCCTTAAAATCAGTGCGACGAGCATAACGAGCAATCTGCGTTTGTTCATAGGGATTCAATTGCCGATTATGAATCATGCTTTAATTATAACTTGCAATATATTTAGCCTCCATTGCGGCTTGTTTTTCAATGATCTTGCTTGTATAACATAACGACGTAAAAGAGGGGAGTTTATCATATGTCAACACCTAATAGTAGTTATTCTACATCTTCAACCACGGGTTTTCTCAAAAACAATTTTGGGTTGATCGTGATCGTTGGTTTGTTCTTTTTAGGAGGATTCTTTTTTGGTTCTGTTTGGACAGAACGCAATTTATTAAGGCGCGGGGCAACCTCACCGAATGGTCAAGCAGGTGTAGTGGCTGGAGATCAGGAAGCAGCGGCTGCAGCGGATTCAGTTGACTTGAGTGTTCCCACCTTAATTGCTACCGCCCAAGCGGCAGGTGTAGATGAAGCTGATGTACAGGCTTGTCTCGATTCAGGGGAAATGGCAGAGCTCGTCAATGCACAGTTTGAAAATGGTAATTTGATAGGTGTGAGTGGGACGCCGTCGGTAGTGATTGTGGTAGATGGTACACCGGCTGAAACAATTCCGGGAGCGCTACCTTTTACAGAAGTGAAAACAATGCTCGATAAATACTTAGTTGATGGTCAGAGTCCTACTGCAGATCAGCTGTTAGCGAGTATGACGCCAGTTAGTTCAGAAGATAATATTCGGGGTGATATGAATGCAAAGGTGGTATTAGTTGAATACTCAGATTTTGAGTGTCCATTCTGTCAGCGTTTTCATCCCACCATGTTGCAAGTGATGGAAGAGTATGGTCAAGACGTGGCGTGGGTTTACCGCCATTACCCATTGAGTTTTCACCCAAATGCTCAAAAAGCTGCCGAGGCTTCAGAGTGTGTTGCCAAATTGGGGGGCAATGATGCTTTTTGGCAATTTTCAGACTCTTTGTACGGCGTCTGATTGTTCCAAAAAACTTGTTTTTTTAGCACTAATATTTGAGGATATTTTTTACTTTTACATTATGCTGAGGGGGTAATTGTTTGCTGTATCTAGTACAATGTGTACTATACAAAGGAGGATTATGTCTTTAGAAGCCGAATTAAATAATGACATGAAATCAGCAATGAAAAGTCGTGATCAAGTCAGGCTGGATACGATTCGCTTTCTGCTCTCTCAACTCAAAAATTTAGCAATTGAGAAAGGGCAGCCACTCAATGATGCTGAGGTCCAACAAGCTATTGCCAAACAAGTTAAGCAGCAACGTGAAGTTATAGATCAGTATCGACAAGCAGGGAGAGATGATCTTGTTGATGAAGAAACTGCCCAGGTGAATATATTAGAAACCTATTTACCTCAACAAATTTCTGAAGCAAAATTACGCGCTATGGTTGCAAAGACTATTGATGAGATGCCGAATGCCGGAATGGGCCAAATCATTGGTGAGGTGCGCAAAGCTATTGGCGGTCAGGCCGATGGCGCACGTATTGCTAGCGAGGTCAAGCGTCAGCTAAATCAGTAGGGAATAAAAAAACCAAATTGACTTAAGAATTTGCTATGAAGCAACGTACGGTGGGCGATATTCTCAAAGATGAACGACTTGCTCATCGAATTTCATTAATAGACTTGGCTAAGCGTACCAGAATTCGCCAAGAATATCTTGAGGTTTTGGAATCGAATTTGTTTGAAAATTTACCAGCTGCAACTTTTGTCAAAGGATATATCCGGAATTATGCCAGATTGTTTGATTTTGATCCTCAACCGGTCCTGGCTATTTTGCGTCGGGATTACAAAGAAAGTTCAAAAGGCAAGTTAGTGCCCAGAGAATTCTTGTCACCGATCTTAAAAAAAAGGAGTCGTAATCGTCCTTTCAGACTGGTGGTATTGGCAATTAGCTTGATGTTTGCGACAATTTTAATTTACATCTTTTTTCAATGGCGACAAACACAGCTACCACCAGAATTAATTGTGGTTACTCCCCAGCAGTTGGAAAAAGTCGGTCCCACGATGATTGTTTCTGGTAAAACCGATCTTAATGCCAGATTGATAGTAAATGGTCAACCGGTCGCGATTCAGCAAAATGGGGACTTTAAATATGAAATAATTTTCCAATCCGAGGGATTGAAAAGTGTGGAAGTCCAAGCCATAGACGATCATGAGCGTTCAACTACAGTTATGAGGCAAGTGCAGGTTTCTTTTTAGTGATATCTAGTTTACATTTAGTTCATAGTCAGTATACGATAGTGAAGCTGGCGTGGGTTAAAGGAAAGGAAATATGGAAACTGCTTTGCCAATCGTGTTTGCCGTCGTGCTAAGTGTGCTCGCGATTATTGTGGGTGTAGTTGGCATCCAATTGTTGTTAGTTCTGATTGAAGTGAGGAAAACTCTAACTCGAATCAATTCAACAATTGATATTGCCGAAAATCAGTTGCGCTCGCTCCATCATCCAATTAGCAATCTCTCAAATACATTTGCCGGTATTAAGGCCGGATACAAGGTTTTTGAATCTTTTTTGGGTTTTTTGAATCGGAAAAGCAATGCCTAACGATCATTCTGCTAGCGGGTTTGTGACTGGGTTTACACTTGGTATGGTCGCTGGTGCTTGTGGGTTTTATTTATATGCTACTCAGGATGGAGCTAGGGTTCGGAAGCAGATTAGAGAAGAGTTTGAAAGAGCATACGCGGCCATTCCAGAGAGGGAAAAAAATTCATATCCAAATTCTTTACGAGGTGCCATCAAGCATTTTTTTGAATCAGTTTGGGTTGAATCAGGTGTTGGACGTCAACAAAGCGCATCAAAAACAAAGACAAAACCGAAATCTCAAACGACTCTGTCTCCCAAGGCAGCCGTCAAGTCTCCACGTTTTAAAAATACTAAGTAGGATTTAACTTTAGAGTTGGGCTACTCCAAATTCCATAAGCTTGCTGATACAATTGCAGCCAGCATGACAGGCAACGAACTTCGAAAAGCATATTTAAATTTTTTTCAACAACATGGCCATGTGATCGTTCCCTCGGCGAGTTTAGTGCCCGAAAATGATCCTACCACCCTCTTTACCGGATCTGGTATGCAGCCAATGTTGCCGTATTTATTGGGCGCCAGTCACCCGGCTGGAAAAAGGATTGCCGATAGTCAAAGGTGTTTTCGATCGCAAGACATTGAAGAGGTAGGCGATAATCGTCATACCACATTTTTTGAAATGTTGGGTAATTGGTCTTTGGGGGACTATTTTAAGGAAGCTCAACTGAAGTGGCTTTTTGAATTTTTAGTTGATGAAATTGGCCTTGATCCGCAAAAATTATATGTGACAGTTTTTAAGGGTGCGAGTAATTTTGAGATTGCCGAAGATAGTGAATCTGTGCAAATTTGGCAAGAGTTGTTTGCAAAAAAAGGCATTGATGCCACAGTCATCACTAATCCGGAAAAAGAGGGTTTGCAGAATGGAAGAATTTTTTATTATGGACAAGCAAAAAATTGGTGGTCAAGATCTGGAGATCCAGATCAAATGCCGCCCGGCGAGCCGGGCGGCCCAGATAGTGAAGTTTTTTATGATTTTGGAGCAGATCTTAAAATTCACCCCTATTCGCAATTTGCAGATCAGCCATGTCACGTTAATTGTGACTGCGGACGGTTTTTAGAAATAGCAAACTCAGTTTTCATGCAGTATTTAAAAACGAAAGACGGCAAGTTTATAGAATTGCCTCAGAAAAATGTTGATTTTGGTGGTGGATTGGAAAGAATTTTAGCTGCCAAAAATCATAATCCAGACGTATTTCAAAGTGATTTGTTTTGGCCATTAGTTGAGAAAATTGCTGATCTCTCTTATCGGTCATATTTGGCAAATGATATCGATACGCAGTCGTTCCGAATTATTGCCGATCACGTGCGAGCTGCAGTGATGTTAATGGCAGATGGAGTTATTCCAACCAATAAAGAACGAGGATATTTTGTGCGCCGCCTCCTGCGGCGAGCCATTCGCCACGGCAGGATATTAGGTATTAAAGAATCCTTTCTTTCGCTTTTAGTACCTTCGGTAGCAACTATTTATGAAACTGCTTATCCAGAATTGAATCAACAAATGTCATTGATTAGTAATTGGGTTATTGAAGAGGAAGAAAAATTTGAACAAACTTTACAAAGAGGTCGAAAGGAATGGGCGAAGAGGGTGACTAGGGGTGGTCAAAATACAATTTCTGCGGAAGATGCGTTTGATATGTACCAAACGCATGGTACAGCTGTTGAAACAACGATTGCGATTGCTGATGAATACCAGCTTGATTTAGAGTTGGAGGAAACTAGATTCATTGCCGCTTTTGAAAAATTAAAAGCTCAACATGCTATGCAGTCTCGGAAAGGATCGGCAAAAAAATTTAAGGGCGGATTGCAGGATCATGAGCGACAAAGTGTAAAGTATCACACCGCAACCCATTTGTTGCACGCGGCATTGCGGAAAATTTTAGGGGCTGAAGTCCAACAAAAAGGGTCAAATATTACTCACGAGCGATTAAGATTTGATTTCTCATTCAACCGAGCACTAACAGCGGATGAAAAGCAGGCGGTGATTACACTCATTAATCAGTGGATAGCACAAAACTTACCCGTTTATCGTCAAGAGATGGAAAAGGAGCAAGCTTTGCAATCGGGAGCGGTCGCATTTTTTGCGGAAAGATATCCAGATCAAGTAACTGTATATACGATCGGTGATCAACCCGATCAGGGTTGGATTTCTAAAGAGGTTTGCGGCGGGCCGCACGTCAGCAGGACTGGTGAAATTGGTATGCTAACCATACAAAAGGAACAAGCGGTGGCGGCCGGTACCCGCCGCATTTACCTTCAGGCAAAGACTGATTAAGCTAAATAATATTTTTTTAGTATCGATAATTTTGATTTTGAAACCTCACTTATGGAGTCGTTGTTTCATGTCGACAGAATTAAGGTCCAAATACAAACCTTCTCAAGTTAGATCTGAAATTCAACCCCTAGTCTTCTTGACAAAAATTTGCTTTAATGGAAGGTGAGCGATGTGTAGACTATCGTCGATATTGTTATGGACTTGCCCAACTTGTTTACCACTCAATCCGAAATTGAAAAGCAATCAGTGATTTGCATTTTGTTAACGGATGCCACGGTGCAATCTTTACTTCTGAGCGTGTCGATACATGCTACCCGGATTGAGAAGCGCTCGGTGATTAAGAAATACGCCACAATTGAGGATGCAGTTGTCAGGACAGACGAAACCTTGCAAGATTTGGGTAAGGGATCGGAACACGTGAGCGAGGTATTGTTTGGTTTGCAGGATAATTGGGTGGATGGAAAAGAAATTATTGAGGATAAACAACAACTTTTGCAGCAAATTACCACAGATTTATCCCTCCAACCAATGGGTTTTGTATTGCAATCAGAAGCTTTGTATCAACATTATATTAGCCAGCAGACGCATTTTTCTGCTATTCTGCTGAGTTTTGCCAATCAAAATATAACCGTCTTAGTGATTATTCAGGGCAAGCTGGTTTTTTCTGAAACAGTGGGAAGATCGCAAGATGTTTCGGCGGACGTGACAGAGGCACTGTCTAGGTATATCAATCAACATCAAGGCACCTACTTGCCTGCAAAAATTGTGTGTGCTTCTTTTGTGCATGCTGAAGAGGAGTTGAGCGATTATCAGCAACAACTTTTGGGAGTGAAGTGGTCAGACACAATTCCATTTGTACAAACTCCCACGATCGATGTGATGAGACCAGAGTTGGCAATATCTTTGATTTCTCAACAAGCTGGATTGGCTTTAGCTGTTAAGCTGGGTACAAATTCTCATCAAAAAAGTGCTCATGCATCATCTGAAAAAAATCTTGATACTACTGATGAATCAGTAGAATCACCTTTAATCACGTCTTCTCAAGAAAACAAAAAATTGAAAACAACTCCGGATAAGCAACGACAGCCAAACTCAGACAGTCAGCAAACTCAGGATAATGCAGACTTAGAAGAAAGGGCAGTTTTGACAAAACCAAATATAGAACCAACATCCAACCTCACGCAAGCAAGTACTTTTGGTGTGCCGATTAAGTCTGCTGTCTTTAATGCAGCTGCAGATGATGATCAAGATCCAGTGCAGTCATATCAGGCGAAAGAGGTGATTAAAGAGGGTGTTGCTGGTTTTGATCGGTTAAAAAAACGTAAATACAACCCTAAAATTTTCATGATTGGCGGTGTGATTGCCGGTTTAATTGCTGTCTTGGGATTAGGTATTTTTTACACTGTTTATTTGTCGCAGGTCACGGCGGTGATCGTGCCCAAAAACTTAACGATTTCGAAGGAAGTCGAGTTAAACCTTGATCCAAATGCCACTACCAGTGATCCTGAAAATAGAGTTATTCCAGCTGACAAGGTGACAAAATCGATTTCTAAAGATGTTACGATTGACACGACCGGTGTCAAAATTGTCGGTGACAAAGCAGTTGGCAAAGTCAAGATCTTTAACAAGACAGAAGCTGACAAAACATTTCCTCAGGGTACAGTGGTAAGTTTAGGTGAAATTCAATTTATTACCAATGATGAGATTACTGTCCCCGCTGCCACCATTGAAGAAAGTTCAAGTAGCAAAAAAACTGAGTATGGAGAAAAAAGTGTCGAAGTGACCGCTTATGTGATTGGAGTGGAAGGCAATATTGAGAAGGACAAAGAGCTTGTCGTTGGAGAGTTTGATAGAAATACTTATTCAGCATTGTCTGAGCAAAATTTTGAAGGCGGTTCCAGCAGAGAAGTGCGAGTCGTCGCAGAAGAAGATCTGGCCACCGCAATCCAAAAAGCCAAAGCAGAAATTCTTACCCAAGCAAATGCTTTGTTTGCTAAAGAATCAGGCCAAGGTACTTACATTCTAGCCACCGATCAAATCACAGTTGAAGAAGTAAGCCATTCAGCTGAATTGGAAGTTGAAGCAGACACTCTAACGACCACAGTTGGAGCTACTGTCACCGCCTTATCTTATCAGAGTGCTGATTTGCAGCCAATTGCTGCTGCTTTGTTATCTTCAGAAGTTCCTGAAGGTTACGAGATAGGAAGTGAGGAACCACAAATTCTTTCCAGCCCTAATGATGGGAGCAGTGGAGATCAACCAGTTTCGTTAACAGCCAACGTGACAACTAAGGCAAAACCCATCATTGATGATCAACAGCTGAAGGAAGATATTGTGGGTAAGCCCATTAAAGAGGCACAGTCGATATTACAGGGCAGAAGTTATATTACACAGGTCTCGTTTGTTTTTTATCCCACCTGGTCAGGCCAAATTTTGGGTAAAATACCAGGTGACACCAGCCGGATTACCATTCAGAAAGTAGAAGAGTGATGAAAATGAAGCACGAACTTTCCCGCTTAGAGATTGTTGCTTTGTATCGCAAAGCATTAATGAATGGCGTCCCCTTTGATCAAATTGAGCGAGAAGTACAGAGACATTTGAGTAGGTTGATTGCTGCACAGGATTATGAAGACCGGAGCGCAGCTGTATCAGTGCAAAATGTGCGTCAGCAGTATCCGAGCATGGTGCGATGGTTTGCTTTAGCGATGCCATTATTATTGATTGGTTTTGGTTTGTATCTGGTTAGTTCTGCCGCGGTGCCGATTGTTGGTTATTACTTTCATGATTTAGCTACCTTGCGGGCTGGACAGTTGATAGCGCCTGTGCCGCAAAATCAGGTTATCGATGGCACGCCACTAGTAATCTCTCAAGTTCATGCAGAGTCCGCAACAAGCAGTAGTTTGTTGGCCCAAAATCCAAAAATTCTTGATGAACGCCTGGATTACACCAATTTAACGAACTGGTTTGATCCAGCTACCTTGAGTAATCTGCAGTTTACTGAATCTGACGAAGATACTCCAGATACATATACCATCGACATTCCTCAGTTAGAAATTTATAACGCCGAGGTAGCTCTAGGAGGCACCGACTTAAATAAAAGCTTGATTGCTTATCCGGGTACTGCTCACCCAGGAGAATTTGGGGCGCCGGTTATTTTTGGTCACTCAGTTCTCCGACAGTTCTACAATCCCAGTGAGAAAAACCCACGACGTTACAACTCAATTTTTAGCACCATTATGACTCTAGATAGAGGAGATGAAATTTTTGTAACCTATGATGGTGTGAAATACACCTATATTGTTCAAGAGTTATCTGAAGTCAAGCCAGAGGAGGTTTCAATCTTAGCTCAACATTATGATGCCAGAAGGTTGAAACTTGTCACCTGCACCCCAGAAGGGACATATCTTCGCCGCGGAATTGTAACAGCTCAATTAGTGAAAACGGAATAAATTAGTGATGATAGAAAAATTATGAAAGAACCACATCAAAAGGTATTAGCTATTGATTATGGGACTGTGCGGATTGGTTTGGCGGTGTCATTTGCGAGTCTTGCAGATCCACTGACAATTATTCCCAATAACGATCAATCCCTTCAATACATCGCGCGGTTAATCAATCAACACGGCATCAAGCGCGTCGTAGTTGGATTATCTGAAAATACTATGGCGGCTAAAACCAAAGCTTTTGTGTTGGAACTGAATAAAATTTTAAAGATTCCAGTTGAGTTGTTTGATGAAACATTGACTAGTCAAACTGTACGTAAAAAATTGAGACAATCCGGCAAAAAAAATCAGACTCCGATTGATCATTTGGCGGCTGCAGAAATTTTACAAAACTGGCTTGATGAAAAAAGTTCAGCTAAACAAATAATTGTGTGATAATAATTTCCTATTGATTGATGCTTATCAAGTTTAGCGAATTAGTCAAACTCGTATTGGTTGAGACCTTGGTGTGGAACACTCAAAAAAATAATACCTAATTTGAAAGATGATTATTGCTTGTTTTTTTAAGACTTGATTTACCATCTTTGGTCATCTCAACCATGTGTTCTTGAAAATGAAGTTGATGTGTGACTGGTTCAATCAATACCTCGACAATCATTCCCTCTCTGACGGCTGGTTCAAAATATTGATCAAAAATAAAATTTCCAAGTGAGTAATAAATTCGCCTTGCCTGATAATCTTCTCTACCTGTCACCACGTGAGGATGAGAACCAATAATAGCGTCTGCACCGGCATCAATCAATTGGTGAGCCTGATTAATTAGCACTTCATTTTCTTTAACATACTCATTACCCCAATGGGGGTATACGAAAATCAAGTCAACTTGTGGTTTTAGTTGTGCCAAGTCTGACATTGCAGTTTCTAGGCCGGCAGCCACGAACTGATTGTAGTTTACAAAACCTATTTTGAGATCTCCATGTTCAATAATTGCTACGCGCTGTGAGTCGGTGGCTGCCGGCCCAGTATTTCCAAAGTAGGTGAGATTTGCTTCTTCAAGATATTGATACGTACTCATTAACCCACCCTCTCCAAAGTTCAAAATATGGTTGTTACCAAGGTTCACGATTTTTAAATTGTGAGCTTGTAGAAATTGTGTCACTTCGGGGTCAAAGGTAAAAATAAAATTGTTGGTTGATCCCACCGCGCTGTTCACACTCACCGAGGGATTGGTGGTAATTGGTCCTTCTAAATTGATAACCACATAATCTGCAGCGAGGAGCAGATGCCGCAAATTTTCATCAATCAAACTGTCGTACCCATAGCGCTCGGCGTTAGTTCTAATATGACGATCTAGCATCACATCTCCGGTAAAAATTAACTTGAGTGGAGCGGGTTTTTCAGTGATGGGTTGATGGGGGAGTGTATCTTGGGCTAAGTATGGGGATGGACTACGGTGTTTTTGGTCACTTTCACCTTCCAACCTATTCAAATAAAGCATGCCCGCAGTAGTGATTAGTAAGCTAACAATCACACTTAACGCAACCAATTTGAAGAAGTTTGGTATTAAACGATGCATGATTGATGATGATAACACAGTTTAAGATTTGCTACACTGGAGGCAATGTTGGTTAGTATTTTATTAGCTTTGAGTATTGGGGTGAGCGCAATTTTGATTGCTGCTAACATTTTTTTGTCTATTACTACTCAGTTTGCTCGCCGTTTTCAAATTTCACCCTTAATTATTTCTGTAATTTTAGTTGCATTAATGACCACTTTGCCTGAATTAACCGTAACTCTTATGGCTATTGAAAAAGCTGATTCTGGATTGGCGTTGGGCAATGCTTTGGGAAGTTTTGTGACCAACCTCTTGTTGGTGCTTGGTTTGGCCATGACGATCGGTAAAGTCAAAATTGGCACTCACAAAACGCAACGAACCGCCTTGATTTTGATGTCAGTTACCGTTTTGTTTGTTGCCCTTCATTTTTCATCGATTCAAACCAGAATGGCGGGATGGTTGTTGATCTTCATTTTGATGGTTACTTTTTCTATTCAGCTTGCTATGGGCATCAACGGCCGGAAAAATGAAGATAAAAAATACATTAAACACGTCAAGTTTCTTAACAGAAGAAGTAAGACCACTCCTTTATGGTTACTAATCTTATTATCTATTTTAAGCGTACTCGGTTTGGGTATTGGAGGTAACATTACGGTCAACGCCATCAGCAAATTATCAGTATTGCTGGGCATTTCTACTTCTTTTCTGGGAATGACATTGGTATCTGTTTCAACTTCCTTGCCAGAAATGGCAACTATTCTAACTGCCCAGAAAAAAAAGGAAAATAAGGTTGTTGTGGGCACAATTCTGGGTAGTAATATCATTAACATTACGTTATTCCCTGGGTTGGTTGCGATTTTTACTTCAACGCTAGAGATTGGATGGTTTGAGCTGTTTTTCGTATTATTAGCGGCTGCTTCAATTACAATTGTGATTTATAAATTTCGAGGAAAAATTTTATCTCATTGGTTAGGTTGGTTGTTTTTACTAGGTTACATGGGATTTTTGATTACTTCTTATGCCGTTCAGTAAAAAAACTTCAATCATGATTTTAAATTTGAGAGTTTTTTGTGTTGGCAACTGCACATGTAAATAGGAGTATGCCAAGGTGACTGGGTAATAATTTTTTGTTATACTGGTGAAAATGAAAAAGTCTGCCCATCAATTACCCCCACCACCGCCTTTGTGGCGTTCCTTGGGTCCTTCATTCATCTTGTTAGGGCTTGCTCTTGGTAGTGGTGAACTAATATTGTGGCCATATCTGGCTGCCAATTGGGGCATGGGTTTGGTCTGGGGAGCACTATTGGGAGTTTCATTTCAGTTTGTGCTGAATACCGAAGCGATGCGTTACACCTTATATTGGGGAGAAAGCGTATTTGTTGGTTTTAGAAAACTGAGTATCTTATTACCACTATGGTTTGTGATTTCAACTTTCATACCCTGGTCACTGCCAGGATTTTCATCGGCAGCAGCTGATATCTTGTTATTTTTCTTAGCTAATAATATGTTGTTCATTAATCCTGATGTTATCAGGTTGGTGATTACCATCGTGTTGTTGTTGCTTACAGGCTTTGTGCTTTCCTCAGGCAAATCAGTTTATGCCACTATTGAAAGGTTTCAAAAGACCATCATTTTGCTGGGCTTGCCATTTATGTTTTTTTTGACCTTTGCCTTAACGGAAATGAATGATTGGCAGGCTTTTGGTTGGGGAATGATGGGGAGAGGAGATGGGTGGTGGTTTTTCCCCAGCGGCGTGGGTGTAGCGGCTTTTTTGGGGGCATTTGCATATTCTGGTGCAGGTGGAAATCTAAATTTAGCTCAGTCTTACTATATCAAGGAAAAAGGTTTTGGGATGGGTCGGTATATGGAAAAAATTTCGGCTTTATTTGCGGGCAAGTCTAAGCCAATTCAGATTGAAGGATCAACCTTTACAGATAATCAAGCTAATTACAAAAGGTGGCAGGGGTGGTGGAAGATGGTTAATCAGGAGCATTTTTTAGTTTTTTGGACATTGGGGTTTTTTACGATTGCCTTATTAGCCTTGCTGGCTTATGCACTTGTCTACGGCCAAGAATTAACCGAAGGTATCAGTTTTGTATTCGCTGAATCAGCTGCGATTAGCCAGCTTACCACACCTTTGTTTGGCAATTTCTTTTTGTTGCTTTCAGCTATCATGCTTTTTTCCACTCAAGTAGGGGTTTTAGAGTCTTCTTCAAGAATTATCTCTGAAAACACTATTTTAATATTTCATAAAAAAGGTAGATCAGTGAATTTAAGCAAAGCTTTTTATGTTGCTTTGTGGGGTCAAATTGGCCTTGGTGTTTTAGTTTACCTTTTTGGTTTTCAAGAACCAAGAATGTTATTAACGGTTTCTGCCATTTTGAATGCGGCAGCGATGATGGTTTCTTTTGCTTTAGTCTGGATTTTAAATAGATTGCGATTGAAAAAGAAATATTGGCCAGCCCGTTGGAGAACGATCGTAATGGCAGCCGCTTTCTTGTTTTTCCTGTATTTTTTGATTCAAATTTTGTTACCAATCATTCAAGTTTAGGATTTGTTTAGAGCGGGAGATTTGTTTAATATTCAATCATGTTGTTTAACAAAAATCTAAATCAGATTAAGTGGCAACTGATTCTGGTGTGACCAAGATAATTAAAGGGTAAATAACTTCAACTTTTTTGATATCCGATAGATTTGGAGGTAACCTAGAATAAGAAAAATTGCTCCCAAAATACTGCTGACCAAGAAAAACAATTGAATATAAGCTGCATCTAACACACCCTGAAAGCCAATTTCCTGGAGAATGAATGCCACAATCATAATTGTATGGACAATCGTGCCGGCAGCAATTTTCTTCATTCCTTCTCCTAGTGTGCCTCCCATTTGTTTAGCTGAAGCTGTTGCACTGACAATAATTAGCACTGTCGGCATGAGCACCATAAAATACGCAGCTTTGTAGAGCAATGAATAATCAAAATGCATAACAGCTTCATGCTAAACATTTCCGCGTTATCCGTCAATTAATAGATTTTTTTGAGATTTTTCTTTCTTGAGCTGAGACGTTGGCGCGCTCAGTTTTTTTGAGAAACACTGCTTGCATAATCTGTGAGTTCAATTTTGATTCAGCACGTCTCCCCGGTTTGTTATACTACTCAATGATGAATAAAATTAATCAGCAACCACGATCAAAAAACTTCTTGCGGACGCTTGTTGGAAGTGTGTTGCTAGGGGGTGGTGTAGTGCTTGCCTTTTTAATTTGGACATTCTTCCAATTTCAGCCCGTTGTGCAAGCAGATAAACAAACTCAACGAGTGGTAGTGGCAAAGGGTGACTCAGTGTCGTCGGTCGCGGCTAAATTAAAGCAACAACAGCTTATTAGAAATGCAACTGTGTTTAAGTACTACATGCAGCTAAAAAAATTAGACCGGCAGTTGCAAGCTGGTTCATACGAATTGAGTCCAAGCATGAGTTTGAGCGAAGTTGCTAGACAATTAACTTTAGGAACAGAAGACGTATGGATTACTTTTCCTGAGGGCTGGAGGAGAGAAGAAATAGCATCTTATTTGGCTTCACAAGACTTGGAAGAGTTTGATGCGCAAGAATTTTTGGAATTGACGACCGGTTTAGAAGGCACACTTTATCCCGACACCTACTTGGTACCTCGGGAAATTTCCGCTTCCCAATTGGTGTCCTTGTTGACCGACACTTTTGAAAAAAAAATAACGGTTGCTCTTGCACCGCAATTTGAACAATCAGTATTAGATCCTCAGGAAGTGATTGTTTTGGCATCGATTGTGGAAAGAGAGGCGAAAGATTTGGTTGATATGCGTCATGTGGCAGGTATACTCTTAAATCGCCTCGAAATTAATATGGCCTTGCAAGCAGATGCAACGCTGCAATACATTAGGGGTTATGACGAGGCCGCCCAGAGTTGGTGGAGTCCACCAAGAGTGAGTGATAAGACAAACCCTTCGCTTTACAACACCTATTTTTATCCTGGGTTACCCCCAGCGCCGATCGCTAATCCTGGATACAATGCCGTTTTAGCAGTTTTGACACCTATCCAGTCTAACAATTATTTTTACATTCACACTCCATCGGGAGAGGCAGTCTACGCGGAAACGATTGATCAACACAACACCAATATTGACACATACCTGCGTTGAAAGATTGGGGGTTAGCAAGTTTGTTCGCGCTGTTCATGAAATATTATTGCTGCCAATTCTGCTTACAACCAGTACTACTTGCTATAGAAAGTTGCATATGCTACAATCTCTGGTTCACACAGAGATAAAAGAAGAACTGGAGCTTTCTTGACTAAAAGAGCAAAAACTCTTTTAATAGTAACCCACTAACACCTTTTAAAGCGCAATATGTGATGCGTGCGCTTTGTTTTTGTGGTTTTACAAAGTTCTTCCTTAAAAGAGCTAGCTAGGAGCAACTTCATGTCAAATGATCAACGTCAAAATTGGGGTACCGCGCATACTGCGTTGCCGGAGTTAGACTTAGTCGGTCTACAAATTGAAAGCTATAAGGTGTTTTTAGAAAAGGGTATCCAAGAAACGTTGACTGAAGTTTATTCTGATGATGGCATTGAAGACTATACAGGCAAGAACTGGAGTCTCAAGTTTGGTGAATATCGATTTGGCAAACCCAAATATAGTATTTCACAAGCGAAACAAAAAGGTGTGACTTATGATATGCCTCTTTATGTGACCGCAACCCTGATCAATAAAAAAACGGGTGAAGAACAGACCCAAGAGGTATTTTTAGGAGACATTCCCAAAATGACGCCGATTGGCACATTTGTCATTAATGGGATTGAACGTGCAGTCGTCACACAACTGGTGCGTTCTCCAGGCGTATTTTTCTCTGGATCTGAAGATTCCACAACCGGCAGAGAGTTGTATCAAGCAGAACTACGTCCTAAACGAGGATCGTGGTTGGAAATTGCTGTTGGTAAAAAAAATGTGCTCACTGTCAAAATAGATCGGCGTCGAAAATTGCCAGTCACAGTTCTATTGAGAGCGATGGGTTATGGTTCAGATGAAGAACTGATGGATTTGTTTTCGACAATTAATGCCGTCGATGAGTTTGAATTGCTTCAAAACACCATTGCCAAAGACCCGACTAAAAGCAAGGAAGAGGCTTTAATTGAAATCTATGAAAAGATGAGACCTGGTGAGCCAGCAACTCTTGATTCAGCGCAAGAGTTTTTAAAACAAATGTTTTTTGATCCCCGTCGATATGATTTGGGGGCAGTTGGGCGCTATAAATTGAATCGAAGGCTGGGAAATGAAATTGATCTTGAAACATCTGTGCTTACACCAGAGGATGTAGTTGGTACTGTGCAGTACTTGATTGGCTTGCAAAACGGCAGGGGAAAGACTGACGACATTGATCACTTAAGCAACCGTCGTGTGAGGCAGATTGGCGAGCTTGTCCAAGAATCTGCTTTTCGGATTGGTTTAATTCGTTTGGAAAGATCAATTCGAGAAAAAATGTCTTTGACTAAAACTGATGAAACATTGACACCAGCCGCCTTAGTTAATGCGCGACCACTAATCGCCACTATTTCAGAATTTTTTAGAAGAAACAGGCTTTCAACTATCCTTGATCAAACTAATCCCTTGTCGGAAATTGACAACTTGCGTCGTTTGTCCGTGATGGGCTCTGGTGGAGTAACTAGAGAAAGAGCTTCATTCTCGATGCGTGATATTAACGCCTCACAATATTCAAGGATCGATCCCGTGCGATCTCCAGAAGGTCCCAATATTGGTTTAGTGACCTATTTAGCATTATATGCCAGAGTAAATCAATTTGGATTTTTAGAAGCACCCTATCAGGCGGTTACAAAAACTAAAGATGGCAAAATGAAGGTTAGTGACCAGATTACTTATTTTTCCGCTGACGATGAAGAAGACTTTCGAATTACGCATCGTAGTGTTGAGATTGATCAAGGCATCATCCAAGATGATTGGGTGGCCATGCGCTATCACAACAACTTTATTGAGGGACCGGTTACAGATGTGGAATACATTGACGTTGTCCCTAGGCAAGTGATTGGTACTTCGGCGTCACTCATTCCTTTTATTGCTCATGATGAAGCTAATCGAGCATTAATGGGTACTCACATGCAATGTCAGGCAGTACCTTTGGTTAAACCTCAGGCACCAATTGTAGGGACAGGCATGGAGCAGGCAGTAGCGACTTCGATGAATCGAACTGTGGTTGCTCAAAATCCAGGCATAGTAGAGCATGTAGATGCCAATCAAGTAGTGATTAAACTTGATCCAAACGTTTTGGCCGCTACCCAAAGCGATGATTATGTGAGTGATGTGTCATTTATTGAAGGTGAAACAGAAGTTTATCCCATCACAAAATTTATGCGCACTTCACAAAGTACTTGTTATTCTCAACGACCAATTGTGAAATTGGGTGAAAAAGTGAAGCGAAATCAGGTTATTATTGATGGTCCTGCGGCAGACAACGGTGAACTAGCCTTGGGTGCAAACTTAACAATTGCATATGCCTCCTTTGATGGACTGGGTTATGAAGATGCGATTGTGATCTCAGATCGATTGGTTAAAGAAGACATTCTTACCTCGATTCAAATCAATGAGTATAAGTCAAAGATTATGGATACCAAACTTGGTCCAGAAGAATTGACAAATGACATCCCTAACGTTTCCGAAATTTATTTAAGTAATTTAACTGCTGAAGGTATTATTCGCATTGGGAGTGTTGTCTCGGCAGGCGACATTTTGGTGGGCAAGATTGCTCCCAAAGGCGAAACTGAGCTTTCTCCAGAGGAAAGATTATTAAGAGCGATTTTTGGTGAAAAATCTCGCGAAGTACGTGATACATCACTACGCATGCCACATGGTGAACAAGGTACAGTGATTGATGTGCAGGTTTTAGATAGCGAGCTAGGCGATGAATTAGATCCAGGCACGCTTAAAGAGGTGATAGTCAAAGTTGCTCAAATCAGAAAAATTACGGTAGGCGATAAGTTGGCCGGTCGGCATGGTAATAAGGGTGTGATTTCCAAAATTGTTCCCACCGCTGATATGCCACACATGGAAGATGGTACTCCAGTTGACATCATTATTTCACCTCTTTCAGTTTTGGCGAGAATGAATTTAGGTCAGTTGTTTGAAGCTCATGCTGGTTGGGCAGCTGAAAAGCTGGGCTACAAAATTGCGGTTCCGGCATTTGAACCATTTAACGAAGAACAGATTTGGCAAGAATTAAAACGGGCAAATTTACCAGTCAGCGGTAAAGCTCAATTAATTGACGGTCGAACTGGCGAAAGATTTGGTGAGCCAACCACAGTGGGCGTAGGTTATATTTTGAAGCTAACTCACATGGTTGAAGATAAAATGCACGCTCGTTCCACAGGACCATATTCCTTAGTTACGCAACAACCTTTGGGCGGTAAAGCTCAGATGGGTGGTCAGCGACTCGGAGAAATGGAAGTCTGGGCGCTTGAGGCACATCGGGCGGCATATACTTTGCAGGAAATGTTGACTATCAAGTCTGATGATGTGCGCGGGAGAGCCAAGGCATTTGAAGCGATTGTTAAAGGGACAGACATTCCCGCCCCAACCGTGCCGGAATCTTTCAAAGTTTTAATGAGAGAACTCAATTCTTTGGCCATTGACGTGATTATGTATGAGTCGGAAGAAGTAGAAGAGGAAGAAACAGCAGAATTGCCGGAAACCACTATTTCACCAGAAGATGTTACCAAACCACTCCAAGAGGGAGAAGGTGCAGTTGATGAAACTGTGGTTGCATCTCAAGTTGCCGAGGCAACACAGTTGAATTTACAGGTCAATGGCGATGAAGAATCAGATGTTGAAGCGGCGGTGAGTTTAGATCAAGAACAGTCAGCAGATGAATTACCAGCGGAAGCTAGTGTTGATCTGATGACCAACGTTCATGATCAAGCAGGGTCTGAGATAAATAACTCGTCTAAAGATGGCTCATCAGATGACTCATCGGCGAAAGAGATATAAGTTACTGAAGGAATAAACCAAAAAATTGCACAAAGGATGATTATGAAAAATGTTGTTGACTTCGCCGCTCTTGGCATTCGCATTGCTTCTCCAGAAGTGATTAAATCGTGGTCACACGGTGAGATCAAAAAACCAGAAACGATTAATTATCGTTCTTTGAGAGCAGAAAAGGATGGTTTATTTGATGAGAAAATTTTTGGTCCCACCAAAGACTATGAGTGTTTTTGCGGCAAGTACAAACGCATTCGCTACAAAGGTATTGTTTGCGACAAATGTGGGGTTGAAGTTACTCAATCTAAAGTTCGTCGCGAACGAATGGGTCATATTTCATTAGCTGCACCCGTAGCGCATATCTGGTACTTTAAGGGAGCTCCATCTAAGTTGTCGTTATTGTTGAACATATCTCCCCGCAATATTAATTCGATTATTTATTTTTCTAAATACTTGGTTTTGGGAGTCGATAAAGCGGAGAAAGCTGCCAACATTGAAAAATTAGATGTCAGTTTAGAAGCCGCTCGTGATGAACTGAAAGAGACTGCTAAAGCTGAAATGGAAAAAGTCAAAGATAGCTTGACGGCGGACAAAAAGACCCTCAAAGCCAAAGTCACCAATAAAGAAACATTACAACTAAAGGTGACGGAACTGGAACACAAAGCGAAAAATAAATTGGTTGCGCTTAAACAGCAGCTTGAAACACAACTTGAGCAGACAGAGGAAATTTTTAAAGTTCTTAAAAGCCTGCTTAAAAAAATTGGTAAACGAACAATTCTGACCGAGGATGAATATTTGAAATTAGATGAATACGATGTGGCTTCTCACCTCAGAGTAGGCATGGGGGCCGAGAGTTTATTGGAGTTAGTCCAAGATTTAGATTTAGATGTTTTAGTTGATGAGCTCAGAACTGAAATGACTGAGTCAAAAGGCGCTAAAAGATCAAAGGCCACTAAAAGACTGAGAGTAGTCGAAGGATTGCGTCAAGCACAAATTAATCCAGCTTGGATGTTCTTGACAATTTTGCCGGTTATTCCCCCAGACTTACGACCCATGGTTCAGTTGTCTGGTGGTAGATTTGCAACTTCAGATTTAAACGATTTATATCGTCGGGTAATTAATCGAAATAATCGGTTAAAACATTTGATTGACTTGGGTGCACCAGAGATTATTTTACGTAATGAAAAACGAATGCTTCAAGAGGCAGTGGATTCTTTGGTCGATGGATCACAAGCTAGTTCTGCCCGTCGTCGATCTAATCGTCGGCCACTGAAATCATTGTCAGAAATGTTAAAAGGTAAGCAAGGTCGTTTCCGTCAGAATTTGTTGGGTAAAAGGGTTGATTATTCAGGCAGGTCAGTGATTGTGGTAGGCCCTGAGTTGAAATTAAATGAATGTGGTTTACCAAAGGACATGGCTTTAGAAATGTTTAAACCTTATGTGCTTCGCGAGTTAATTGTACAGGGTACAGCACCTAATGTGAAAAGTGCTCGTCAGCAGATTGAGCGCCGAGAACCAATCGTATATGACATCTTAGAGCAAGTGACGCTTAATCACCCAGTGATTTTAAATCGGGCACCAACGCTCCATAAATTAGGTATGCAGGCTTTTTACCCGATCTTGATTGAAGGTAATGCAATTCGGTTGCATCCTTGTGTGTGCGCGGGTTATAACGCCGACTTTGATGGCGACCAAATGGCTGTACATATTCCGCTGACGAAGGAATCTCAAGAAGAAGCTCGATCTTTGATGATGGCCAATCACAACCTGCTCAAACCCGCAAATGGTGAGCCCATTACCGTTCCTAACAAAGAAATGGCTTTGGGTGTTTTTTACCACACCTCGGTTAATGAATCATTAAACGAGTTTAAACATGTTTTTGCCAATAAGCAAGAAGCCTATCATGCTTATCAATCAGGAGTAATTGATTTAAGGCAAGCAATCAGTGTTTGGATTAATCACCAGGTTATTAAGACAACTGTTGGCAGGTTGCAATTTAACGACATTCTGCCTGCAGAATTTGAGTTCATCAACGAGCCTGTAGCAGCTAATCAAATTAAGGAAATTATTACTAAAGCTATTGGTATGCTGGCCCAGGAAGAAGTCTCAAGTTTGATCGATGAAATTAAAAATCTGGGTTTTGCTGCTGCAACCATATCTGGTCTTTCCGTTTCGGTGACAGATTGTGCCATGATTCCAGAAAAAGACGAGATTATTGATGAAGCCAACAAACGTGCTGAATCAATTCAAGAGCAGTTCCAACAAGGTTTTGTTTCTGCCGAGGAACGGAAAAGAATGACTTTCAATGTCTGGATGGAAACGACTGACGAGGTAGCAGAAAAAACTTGGAATTCTTACGATGAATCTAATGCTGTTAAAGTAATGATTAATTCTGGAGGAACGCGTGCTTCCAAAGACCAAGTGAAACAGTTGGCGGCGATGAGAGGTTTGGTGGTTGATCCACTGGGCAACATTGTAGAGATGCCAACGAAATCAAACTTCCGTCAAGGTTTATCTATCTTTGAGTACGTTACCTCAGCTCGAGGATCGCGCAAAGGTTTGACAGATTCTGCTATTAAAACAGCAGACGCGGGTTATCTGACTCGCAGGCTGGTAGATGTGGCTCACGACATGATTATCCGCACTGATGATTGTGGCACCAACCAAGGTGTAGACATTTTACGAGAACCACGACGTGATGTTTTTGCCACTAGAATTACTGGGCGAGTTGCCGCCGAGCCAGTTAAACAAGGCAGAACTACTTTAGTGAAAAAAGACGAGGTGATTACTTCCGAACTTGCTGCAAAAATTGCGCAAACTGATATTCCGAGTGTAAAAGTGTTTTCTCCCCTTACTTGTGAAGCACCAAAAGGCATGTGTGCCAAGTGTTATGGATGGGATTTTGCTACCAGAGAAAAAGTGCAGATCGGCGTGCCTGTGGGAATTGTTGCCGCTCAATCGATTGGAGAACCTGGTACTCAACTCACCATGCGGGTCAAACACTCAGGCGGGATTGTTGGTCTTGACGTGACGCAAGGTTTACCGCGTGTTGAAGAAATGTTTGAAGCCAGAAATCCCAAAAATGCAGCCATTTTGGCTGAAATCCCAGGAAAAATTTCCATCAAAACTGAAGACGATGAAGTTATTTTGACCATCAAAGGCAGAGGGGCTTCAACAGAAGAACAAGTGGTAAAAGTGTTGCCACAGACCCACTTATTGGTTGAGTCTGGCGACTTAGTGCACATTGGTCAACAACTGACTAGTGGTTCTGTTAATTTACGTGAGTTATTACAGATCAAAGGTTTGCTGCATGTCCAGCAATATGTCGTCGACCAAATTCAAAATGTGTATGAGTCTCAAGGTATTCAAATTCATGATAAACACTTTGAGGTGATTGTACGCAAAATGAGTGACAAATTGCAGATTGAGGCAGTTGGAGACACAGACTTTTTAACAGGTGAAATTGTGGAACGGGGTCGCTTTATGGAAGCGAACGATGAAGCAATTGCTGCGGGAGGAGAACCTGCCACCGCGAAGGTGTTGTTCTTAGGTATAACTAGAAGCTCGCTCTTTACCAATTCATGGCTGTCAGCTGCTTCTTTCCAACATACTAAGAATGTGTTGACTGATGCCGCTGCGTCAGGAGCAGTAGACCATCTGGAAGCTTTAAAAGAAAATGTGATCATTGGACGTTTGATTCCTACTTCTGAAGAAAGGGCTCAACTTTAAAAGTAAGTACAAAGTTACTAAATTGGAACGTTGTTGATTCTCGATCTTCAAAAACATATCAAGTGTGTTACAATTAGCGACTTGATACAAAAGACTAGTAAAAGATAAAAATAGCAATATGCCGACAATTAATCAACTCATTCGCAAAGGGGGGCGTAAGTCTCAGCCAAAAAAGGTGAAGGCGACTGCCTTCAGACGAAGTTTTAATACGGTGACCAGTAAACCGGTCAAAACTACCAACCCTCAAAAACGTGGGGTGTGTACTATCGTCAAAACGATGACACCAACCAAACCAAACTCAGCTTTGCGGAAAGTAGCAAGAGTGCGCCTGTCTAACAAAATGGAAGTGACTGCTTACATTATGGGCGAAGGACATTCGTTGGCAGAGCACAGTATTGTTTTGGTTCGCGGCGGCAGAGTTAAAGATTTACCAGGTGTAAAGTATCACATCGTGCGTGGAAAATATGACGCCACTGGCGTGGATGGTCGAAAAACCAGTCGCAGTAAATATGGTGTCAAAAAGAGTGCTTAATGAGGAAATTAAGTTATGAGATCAAAACAAGCCCGCATTAGACAAATTGAACCTGACACCAAGTATGGATCTACTAAAGTTGCAAAACTGATTCATTACGCCATGAAAGATGGCAAGCGCAGTGTAGCTGAAAAACAGGTCTATGCAGCGATTGAACAAGCGGCTGAGGCAACCAAAAAGAAACCTCTTGAAGTTTTTGAAGCGGTGATAGAAAATGTTACTCCTCAGATGGAAGTTCGTTCTAGAAGAGTGGGTGGTGCTGCTTATCAAGTGCCAATGCCTGTTCGACCTAGGAGAGGTTTTTCGCTTGCTTTAAGATGGTTGGTACAAGAGGCACGTAAGCGCTCAAACAAACAATATCATTCTTTTTCTGAAAAATTAGCTGCGGAAATGCTTGATGTGTTGCAAGACCAGGGTGGAGCGATCCAGCGCAAACTTACTTCGCATCGTATGGCCGAGGCCAATAAAGCATTTGCTCACTTTAGGTGGTAAAACATAGGGAAAAAGGCTAGCTTTGCATCATGATGGCGGGCCTTTACTCTTGCTCAATGGAGATGGGAAACGATATACTGTTTGTTCTCATCAAATAATTAGAGTTCAATATTAGTTTAATTAAAGAGTATTTATGTCACAGACTATAAAATCTACCGATCGAAATGCGATTCCTTTAGATCGGATTCGCAACATTGGCATTATTGCCCATATTGATGCGGGGAAAACTACTACCACCGAAAGAATATTGTTCTTTACAGGCAAGACTTATAAGATTGGTGAGGTCCATGAAGGAGAAGCAACGATGGATTGGATGGAACAGGAGCAAGAACGGGGGATCACGATTGTGTCTGCGGCGACCACCACCTTTTGGACACCCTATTTTGAAACTAGTCTTTCCAAAGATGCCTACCGCTTTAACATTATTGACACCCCTGGTCACGTAGATTTTACCGCCGAGGTTGAGCGAAGTTTGCGAGTGCTTGATGGTGGTGTGACAGTACTTGATGCTAGTGAGGGTGTGCAGTCTCAATCTGAAACTGTTTGGCGTCAGGCAGATAAATACAATGTGCCCAGAATATGTTTTATTAATAAAATGGATAAGTTGGGAGCAGATTTCTTCGCGACGGTTGAGGATATTAAGCTTAAATTTGGGGTGATACCCGCTATCATGGTTTTGCCGATGGGAGCAGAGAATGATTTTAAGGGTGTAATCCAGCTTTTAGAGCGCAGAGCCTTATACTGGAAGGACTCGGCTGCAGCTACTGAACCTGAGGTGATGGACATCCCGGACCAGTATCGTGATCAAGTTGAGGAGTTGCGTGCCCAACTAGTGGAAAAAATTGCTGAAACGGATGACGCATTGCTCGAAAAATATTTTGCTGATGAAGAATTGAGTGTCGAGGAATTGAAAGCAGCCTTAAGACGAGCAGTCATCGGTTACAAATTGGTACCTGTTTATGCCGGCTCCTCATTAAAAAATACTGGCATCCAGCCTTTATTAGATGCTGTTGTAGAGTATCTACCTTCACCTGTTGATATTGATAATATTAAGGGTACCAATCCCAAAACAGGCGAAGAGGTGGTTCGCAAACTGGTACCTGAAGAAAAGCTAAGTATTTTGTCCTTTAAAGTTCAAACCGATCCCCACGTTGGGAAATTAACTTATTGCCGTATTTATTCTGGAGTGTTGGAGTCAGGTAGCTACGTCTACAACTCTACCCAAGACACCAAAGAACGGGTGGGCAGGTTGCTGCTTATGCATGCCAATCAACGTGAGGAAATTAGTTCTGCTCGGGCTGGCGAAATTGTGGCTGTAGTAGGACTTAAAAATACGAAAACAGGAGATACTTTGTCAGATGAAGCTCATCCCATCTTGTTAGAAGGTATTACCTTTTCTGATCCTGTGATTTCGTTGGCAATTGAGCCTAAAACTAAATCGGATCAAGAGAAAATGGGGATGGCTCTAAACAAACTTAGCGAAGAGGATCCAACTTTTAAGATCGACTCCAATCCAGAAACTGGCCAGACCATTATTGGTGGAATGGGAGAGTTGCACCTGGAAATTTTGGTTGACAGGATGAAACGTGAATTTAAAGTGGACGCGAACGTAGGAAAACCCCAAGTAGCATATCGTGAAACAATCACTAAGTCATCACAGGGTGAAGGTAAATACATTAAGCAATCTGGGGGACGCGGACAATATGGTCATTGTCTACTCAGAATTGAACCCAGAGATCGAGGTACGGGTTATGAATTTGTGAATGAAATTACAGGCGGCACGATTCCTAAGGAATATATTGAACCGGTTAACAAAGGCATCAAAGAATCATTAGAAAGAGGATTTTATGCCCATTATCCCATGACTGATATTCAAGTGACCTTATATGATGGTTCATATCACGAAGTGGACTCAAGTGAACTGGCTTTCAAAATGGCTGGTTCATTGGGTATGAGAGAAGCGGTTAAAAATGCAGGCATGGTTTTAATTGAGCCAATCATGAAAGTTGAAGTTTCCACTCCTGAAAGTTTCATGGGCGATGTGATTGGCGATCTTGGTTCACGACGTGCTCAAATTCAAGGTACGGTTACTAGGGGAGTAGTGACAATTATCACGGCTTTAGTGCCATTGGCAGAAATGCAGGGCTATGTTACAATCTTGAGAAGTATGACTCAAGGCAGAGCCTCGTCTGTGATGCTGCCAAGTCACTATGATATAGTTCCTCAAAATATCGCTGAAAAGATAAGGATGGAACGTCAAGATGGGGGACGCTAAACTTTAGTATTAAAATTATCATCTCAGGAAAATTATTATCACCATCTGAGAAGTAAAAACATAAGGAGGCCACATGGCAGACGCAAAAAAGTTTATTCGTGACAAGCAACACGTCAATATTGGTACAATTGGCCACGTTGATCACGGCAAAACAACTCTTTCCGCAGCAATTAGCCAAACTTTGGCAAAAAAAATTCCGTCAGATATCAATAAACCTTTAGAATATAAGGATATTGATAATGCCCCAGAAGAAGCTGCGCGCGGTGTGACGATCAACATTACACATATTGAGTACGAAACTGAAAAACGCCACTATGCTCACATTGATGCCCCAGGACACGCAGACTACATTAAAAATATGATCACCGGTGCTGCTCAAATGGATGGCGCAATTTTGGTAGTTGCTGCAACTGATGGTCCGATGCCTCAAACAAGAGAGCATATTTTGTTGGCTAACCAGGTTAATGTGCCAAAAATTGTGGTGGCTTTAAACAAAGTTGACATGGTTGATGATGATGAATTGCTAGATCTCGTAGAAATGGAAGTGCGTGAGTTATTAACCAAATATGGTTTTGACGGTGATGAAACACCAATCATTCGGGTGAGTGCTTTGAAAGCACTTGAGGGTGATGAAAAAGCTCAAGATCAAGTTATGGAATTAATGAAGACTGTCGATAGCTATATTCCAGATCCCGTCCGTGATTTAGATAAAGATTTCTTAATGCCGGTTGAGGATGTATTCTCCATCAAAGGTCGTGGCACGGTGGTCACAGGTAGAATTGGATCTGGTGTGGTTAAAGTTGGCGATGAAATTGAAATTGTGGGACTCCGTGAAGCCCGCAAGTCGGTTGTGACAGGTGTAGAAATGTTCCGCAAGATGCTTGATCGGGGTGAAGCCGGTGATAACGTGGGAATCTTATTGCGCGGGATTGAAAAAGATGATGTGGAGCGGGGTCAAGTTTTAGCCAAGCCTGGCACAGCTACTCCTCACACAGAATTTGAAGCCGAAGTCTATATTTTGAAGAAAGAAGAAGGAGGACGTCACAAGCCATTCTTTTCTGGATACAGGCCACAGTTCTATATTAGAACAACTGATGTGACTGGTGAGATTACATTGCCAAGTGGTGTTGAAATGGTGATGCCAGGAGACAATGCCAAAATGATGGTAAAGCTGATTGCTCCGGTAGCACTGAATGAAGGGTTGAGATTTGCCATTCGTGAGGGTGGACACACTATTGGTGCAGGCGCCATTACGAAGATTGTGAAATAACTGAATTGAGAAATTTCACGCGCCTGGCGCCGCACTCGGCACCAGGCGCGTATTTGTTCAGACACCATCTTAGAAAATTGCTTGAACTATGGTCTTTACTTATCTGGGGTGCTTGAGGTATAATTACGGTCTGCCTTTTTTAAAGAATCTGGCATTAAGAAACTTGGATTGATATAAACGAATAAATGAATTTATATGGCAAAAAAACAAGCTTCAACACAGGAAGCTTATAAAATACGAGTCAGACTCAAGTCTTATGATCATCGCGTGATCGACGAGGCGAGTAAAAAAATACTGCAAACGACTCTTTCCACAGGAGCGAAAGTAATTGGTCCGGTGCCTTTGCCCACTCATATTAAGTCGTTCACAGTCTTAACTTCACCTCATACAGATAAGGACGCACAAGAACACTATGAGCTACGGACTCATAAAAGATTATTAGATATTTTGAATCCAACTAGTAAGACGATTGACTCATTGATGCACCTTGAATTGCCTGCCGGTGTATCAATTCAAATTAAGATGTAATAGTTTTTGGCAGGAGAACATATAAGGATTAAGTGTTGCAGCATCAAAAAAATTGCGCACGCAGTCAACGATTTATTTGGAGCTTGAGGATTACAAATGGTAACCGACTTTTATGTGACCAAATTAGGCATGACACAAGCCTGGACAACAACAGGCAAACGGTTGGCTATTACCCGATGCCAGGCTGATGATTTACCTGTGATTACATCAACTGTCTTGAAAACTGGCAAGCGTCGAGCTATCGGTGAAGATCAACTCCAGCCGACCATGCTCGAAGTTGGTTTGGGCAGACGAAAATTTGCGAACATGAAAAAGCCACTCCGCATGAAAGTTAGCCAAAGTGGCTTTTCTTTTGGAATTCATCATTTAAGGGGTATTAAGTTGGCTCACACCGACGGCAGTCAAGACGTGGCGTTGAGACCTGGGTCGACGATTACTGTAGACCAAGTGGTACAAGTAGGTGATGTAGTAGAAGTGCAAGGTGTTTCTAAAGGACGTGGTTTTGCAGGAGGTATCAAGCGGTTTGGATTTAGTGGTGGACCAAAGACCCATGGTCAATCCGACCGTGAAAGAGCAGTTGGTTCAATTGGAGCTGGGACGTATCCGGGACGAGTGTGGAAGGGAAAGCGTATGCCCGGACACTATGGTCATGAAACAACTACCGTTGCCAATTTAGTAGTAGTGCATATTGATCCGACTTTACATGAAGTATGGTTGAGTGGACCAGTGCCTGGACCAATCAAATCACAGCTCAGGATTCGTAAGACTCAACAAACCAAACAAATCGAGTTGGACAAAGCTGCTTCTCATGTGCCTGAGACTTCCGATCAATCAGAGGCAGAGAGTTTGGATCAAACTTCAGCCCAAGAAGCGCAGTCAGACATTAAAGAGCAAACAACCAAATCTACAACCAACGAAAAAAATAAATCATGAAATTAGTCACTTTTGACCCATCCGGCAAAAAAAGCAACTCACAAGTCAGCGATCAGATTTTTGGTGTTTCGGCTAACAGCCAATTGCTAGCGCAAGCGGTGAGGGTTTACATTGAAAACAGTCATCAAACTACTTCCCAGGTTCAAACCAGAGCCAATGTCTCGATGACTAAGCGCAAGTTGTATCGGCAAAAAGGTACTGGTGGAGCCAGACATGGTGCGAAGTCTGCTCCGATTTTTGTAGGTGGCGGAGTGGCTTTTGGGCCGTTAGCAGATAAGTCTCAAAATCTCAAATTATCTTCAGTTCAAAAAAAGCAGGCTCTCAAAGTTGCTTTAAGTATGCAGGTTCCACATACAGTTGTAATGACTAATTTAGAACAACTTGGTGCGAAAACTAAGCTTGTCGATCAAGCTTTCAAAAATATTTTGCCCAGCCCAAGCAAAATCCTGGTTATTGTGTCAAAATTTGATTTTGATCAAGCCAGAGGAATGACTAATCTGCCTTATATCAATATTGTGGTTGCCAAGCAAGTCAATGCTTTCCAGGTCAGTCAGGCTGGCACGATTGTAATTAGTCCAGAAGCAATTGCTGTTTTGGAAGATAGGTTGAGCAAGACTACAACCACTCAAGCCAAACAAGCCAAGCCGACAGCGTCTAAACCTAAATCGGTTGCATCTGACCAAACAACTAAGTCAACTAAACCAGTTAATGATAAAAAAATTTCCAATCAAGAAAAATTGATGAGTAAAAAAAATACTACTCCACGCGGTGCTAAAAAGAATACTGTTCAGAAAGAAGCAAAGTCATGAGTTTGCAGATCATTAAAAAACCAGTTGTGACAGAGAAAAGTATTGCCTTAGCCAACCAGGACAACATGTTCACATTTGAAGTTGATCGTCAAGCTAATAAACATCAAGTTGCACAAGCAATTAGCCAACTCTATGGGGTAAAGGTTTTAAAAGTACACAGTATTTCTCGATCTGCCCAGACGATCAAAACTGGTAAAAAGAGAGTGACTACCCAGACTGCTCGCACAAAAAAAGCAGTCGTGACTTTAGCTAAAGATCATAAAATAGATTTATTTGATACAAAGTAAAATTATATGTTAACACCACAAAAACCATCCAGCAGTGGTCGACGTCACCAAGTGACAGTATCGCGAAAGCATCTACACACAGGTAGACCAGAAAAGTCTTTATTGGTGAGTGGCCATAAAAAGCGACAGGGTCGAGGAGCAAGTGGCCATATTACCGTTCGTCATAGAGGTGGGGGCGTCAAGAAGTTACAACGAATTATTTCTTGGAAGCGCACTAAGCATGATATTCCTGCCAAAGTGGTAAGAATTGAGTATGATCCCATGCGTAGTGCCAATATTGCTTTGCTATCCTATGCAGATGGCGAAAAGTCCTATATTCTGGCAGCTGAGGGTATGAAAGTTGGTGATCGGATCATGTCAGGACAGAAGGCGGAAATAAAACCTGGTAATGCAGTGCCGATTATAGCGGTGCCAATTGGTACGCCCATCCATAATTTAGAGGTAACTCCTGGTAAAGGGGCGCAATTGGTGCGCGGTGCAGGCACAGGTGCCCTTATTCAATCCAAAGAAGATAGTCAAGTGACTGTCCAACTGCCTTCAAAAGAACTTAGATTGATAAATAGCGCTTGTTTCGTTACAATCGGGCAGGTAGGAAATATTGATTGGAAAAATAGAAAAATTGGCAAGGCTGGTAGAAAAAGATTGATGGGCATACGACCAACGGTGAGAGGTACGGCTCAGCATCCAGCCTCCCATCCCCACGGCGGAGGTGAAGGCAGATCAGGTGTAGGGTTGAAATACCCCAAGACGCCTTGGGGCAAACATGCACTTGGTAAAAAGACGCGGAACAAGAAAAAGTGGAGTAAAAATCAGATTATTAGGGATCGCCGAGATAAATAAATATCCTACAAAGGTTATTGCATATGAGCAGAAGTTCAAAAAAAGGACCATACATTGACCCCAAATTATTAAGTAAGGTCAATAAACAAAAAACAACGGGTGATAAAACGCCTCTTAAAACTTGGGCGCGCTCATGTGTGATAAGTCCGGAGTTTGTAGGACACACTTTTTTAGTACATCAGGGAAAAAACTTTGTAGAAGTATTTTGTAGTGAAGCCATGGTGGGACATAAATTAGGCGAGTTTGCGCCAACCCGTACCTTTCGAGGTCATGGCAAGATGGTCAAGCGTTTGATGACCAAGACTTAAAATTAAGGCAAAATGATAGTAAAAGCAACTCAGAATAATACTAGACAAACACCTCGCAAAGTGAGGATGGTGGCTAATGCGGTCAAAGCAAAACCCATTTTGCAGGCAGTAGAATCGTTGAGTGTGATGGATAGAGAGGCAAGTTTGGTGGTTTTAAAAGTGTTGCGTCAAGCTATTGCCAACGCAACCCATAATTATAACTTACAAGTTGCTGATTTAAAAATAAAAAATATCATTGTTGATGGCGGGCCTCAATACAAACGTTGGCAAGCGGTCAGTCGCGGTCGGGCACATAGTATTGCGAAAAAAACTTGCCATGTGACTGTTGAACTTGAGCAATTGGTTGCGACCAAACCATTATCTAAGGCAAAACAATCGGTAAAGGCGACACCATCAATACAGAAAGCTGATCAGTCAAAAACAAAAACTACGAAGCATATTCCGAGCAGTCAAGATAAGAAGAAAGGCAGTCAATTAAAAACTACTGCCCAAACTAAAAAAGCAGCAGTTAAAAAACAGAAGGACAAGAAGTAGAAAGATATAGTACAATATCGGTTCATATATGGGACAAAAAGTTAATCCAATTGGTTTTCGTGTCGGCTCCTTTTTTAATTGGAAGTCGCGCTGGTTTGCAGAAAAAGATGAGTATGCGGATCTGTTACTAGAAGACTACCGCTTGCGAAAGTTTTTAAATGAGAAATTGGCGACAGCTGGTTTAATGAGAGTTGATATTGAACGCTCTTTTACAATTATGAAAGTGATTTTAAATGTTTCTCGCCCAGGCGTGGTCATCGGAAAAGGCGGAGCTAATTTAGAAGAAATTAAGAAAGGTATCGAAAAAGTAATCAACGTTTCCAAGTCTAAAAAGGATAAAGTTAAAATTGACTTGCGGGTTGAAGAAATTAAGCAACCAGATTTAAGTGCTAAATTGGTCGCCGAGCGGATTTCTGGTCAATTGGCAAAGCGTTACCCTCATCGTCGAGCGGTGTCACAAGCTATTGAGCGGGTGATGCAAGCTGGAGCTAAGGGTGTGAAAATTGCTCTTTCAGGTAGAATAGCCGGTGCTGAAATTGGTCGCACAGAAAAGTATTCCAAGGGTAGTGTACCTACTCAAACTTTGCGAGCCAACATTGATTATCATGAGGAACCAGCTTTGACCAGATCGGGATATGTTGGGATTAAAGTCTGGATTTATCGTGGGGAAATGATTTAAATTATTAAGAGTGAGCTTGAATCATGTTAATACAACCGAGAAAAGAAAAATTTCGCAAGCAGTTTAGGGGCCGTCGCAGAGGTAAGGCTATGCGGGGCAATGAAATTGCGTTTGGTGATTATGGCTTGAAAGCAACTAGTGCAGGATGGGTTTCTGGCAAGCAGCTGGAAGCAGCACGCAAAAAAATCACTTTTATGACCAAGCGAACAGGCAAGTATTGGGCAAGAGTGTTCCCAGACAAACCTGTAACCAGC
>DBQS01000015.1:3854-49837 GCA_002305355.1 Patescibacteria group bacterium UBA1388 | reverse complement strand
TTTTGTTGGATAAATGTGTGTAATATTCAGCATTCGTTTCAAATATTATTCCATGATTTTGGCGAATTTTAATTGTTTTAGTAGCATAAAGTTCTCTTTTACGTTTGATCGCATAGGAAAGCAGACGCAACTTGTAAACATCTTTCGCAGAAGCTTGTCTTGGGACATCAGATTTGAAAAGGCGATGATTATCGGTTAGAAGCTTATGTTTAGTGGGCACCATCTTGGCGTGGATGATACCATGAGTTTCCTCTGGAAACAATCAGATTTTGGCAATATCACCGCGTTCATCGATTTTATCTAATTTTTCGTTCGATAACGTCCCACAACTCGCGTGATTCACCTTCGTATCCTAATGCCCATATTGCGATCCCTCCCAGATCCAGTTGATTTACATAATCGAGCTTGTATGAAATAGAACGTGAATTTTCATAATAAATGACGTATGTTTCGCCATCCTCTTCGTAGGATAAATATGGAGAAAGAGCGTCCTCGTTCCAATGTTCCTCGACGAATAATTCTTCTTTATTAGCCATTAGTTTGCTGACACGATCAATGCTGGCAGTGCGACCTGTGTCTGGATAAGTGTTAGATTGAGCATCTCTTGATGTAGTCTGCCACTCGTATCCATAAAAAGGTATGCCGAGCAGAATTTTTTGAGGAGGTACTTGCTCAACGAAGGTTTGCAAATGTTGATTGATGTCACTATCCCATAAATCTTTTCCACCAAACAAAGGGGCGACTGGTCCGGCGGTGATTGATGAGCGGCGATGAAAGTCATAAGCCATCACAATGATGTAATCAACATGTGGTTCAATTGCACTCATGTTCCAAATTGATGTACCGTTGGCAGCGCCTGCATAAACATCAATTGAAAGCTTTATATCATCATATTTGGAATCGAGATGATGGTTTAAATTTTTTACAAAATTGGTCATTTTATCCTGCAACTGCGCACTACCACTGCCCGCAGGTTCAATATCAATGTTGATACCGGAAAATGGATAGGCCAAAATGACACCATCCAAATCATCAAATAACTGTTTTTGTGCCGCTTCAGAAGACAAAAAGTTATAAATATCATCACCGTTGAACTGTGTAATAGTCAGTTCAACGCTGCCCTTTTGTTTGATTGCTTGATTGCTTAATTCTAAAAATTGATCGCTGCGTAATTTATTGTATCCGGGTTCAGCGTAATCATTTTCTTTGGTAATCAATTTGCCCGCACCATCAATGGTAAGTGAAAAGTATGACAAATGAGACAGTTCTTTTTGGATATTGGCCACATCCATGTTCCAGTAGGGAAGAAAGCCGTACACAACTTTGTTGCCTGTACGAGGTAATCTCGACTCTTGCAGAAATCGAAAAGTAGTTAAGGAATTGATGGGCGAGGCAAGTGGCTCGTCCCAAAAGAACCACAGAATTAAGGAAGTACTAACAACAAGTCCTAGTATGATCACGGCAAAAATTTTTAGAAAAAATTTTCCCCGTTGCCACCAAAGCCAAGTTGAGTCCGATTTGGGCAGTCGTTTTTGATCTTTATATAGGATTTTAATTGGCATTAGAGCTTGATGCGATTTTTGAGTGAAAAATCTTCCGGCACTTTATATTGCTCATTGATGGTTTTGCCTTCTTCATTAACAGCTCGATTGCAGTCTTGGCAATATTGGTCAGTAACTGGGTCTTGAACGATAGTATGTTCTTCTAAAACTAAACCCTCAATTTCTTGTCCGTACTCAGGAGGCAAGCCAGTTTCGGGATTGATCCAAACATTTTTCGTGATAATCGCAGAAGCAGATGGTTGGCTGTTCTCCCAGTAAAGTTCTTCACCCCTGATATGACACGATTCACCAGCTTGAGGCGGCATGCCATGTGCACAAACTGGACCTGATGCGACATCAGGTGGTTTTTCTTGCCACATCGGTTCCTGATCTTGCAAAATGTAACTCATCATATCATTGAAAATAGGTGCCGCACCCGTTACCCCAGATACTACTCGTCCGTTCATGGGGGAGTTATCGTTGTTTCCTACCCAGGTCATCACTAAATATTCTGGGGTAAAACCTACAGTCCAGTTATCACGTAAATCATTGGTGGTGCCCGTTTTCACACTCACTACTTGATTTGGTATCACGAGCTCAGAGCGAGAACCAAACGCTGCCGAACGAGCCTGATTGTCTTGCATAATATGACTTGTGAGGTAGGCCGGTGCTCGATCCATCACCCTAGTTAGATCACCCTGTTGGTAATCTTCATAATTAGTTAAGTATTCCAAATTTTCCTTCCGCTCATCTATGTTGGTGGTAGTCAATACATTGCCCTTGTAATCTTCAATTTTCAAAATTGGCGTAAGAGGAACTCTGACACCCTGATTGGCCAGAACGGAAAATGCTTCTGCTAATTCGATCATTTTTACTTCGCCTCCCCCTAGGGTTAATGACCATCCATACCGTGCAGGATCTTGCCAAGTACTAATGCCCATTTTGGTTGCCTGCTCAATGAACTTTTCAATTCCAAGTGCTCGCAAAGATTTGACCGCCGGAATATTTAAAGAATTTCCTAGCGATTGTCTGACGGTTGCCAAACCTGAAAAGCCACCATTATAATTTTTAGGACAATATGGTTTTTGACCGGTGGCAATAAAACAGGTGGGCATGTCAATGAGGATCGTTCCTGGATTCAAAATTTTTTCTTGCATGGCTGTGGCATACATGATTGGCTTGATTGAGCTACCGGGTTGTCGTTCGGCTAGAACCACATTCACTTGACCATCGTTGGCTGTATCAAAGTAGTTTTTGGAGCCAATCATACTTAATATTTCACCCGTATTTGGTTTAACAATAATGGCTGCGGCATTGCCAACTCCATAAGGTTCAAGTTTTTTTGCTTCTGCTGAAAGTGATGCTTGAGCAGAGGAATGAAGCTCGTAATCAAGTGTGGTTGTGACCCTTAAGCCACCGCGTTCTACGGTTTCTACACCATACTCGTCATAGAGTAGATCTCTCACAAAAAATACAAAATGTGGCGCTTTAATATCATTGGTGGAAAGGGCAAATTCGAGTTCCTCTGCACCAGCTGCTTCTTGCTGCAACTTCGAAATGTAGCCATCTTCATACATACGGCGTAAAACTTCTTTTTGTCTGTCAACAGCCCGTTGAGGATCAGAACCGAATGGAGAATAACGGGTAGGGGCTTGCGGCAAACCTGCCAACAAAGCTGCTTCTGCAATCGTTAATTCTCTGGCAGGTTTGCCGAAGTAGGATTGAGAAGCAGATTCAATCCCTACTGACGTCCCACCATAAGAAATATAATTAAGATACATTTCAAGAATTTCTTCTTTAGAATAGATAATTTCAGTGAAAATCGCTAAAATCGCTTCTTTAAATTTTCGTTGCCATGATCTTTCTTTTGTTAACAAAGCATTTTTAACCAATTGTTGGGTAATAGTTGATCCTCCTTCAAGACTTTCTCCCCGGAAGTTATTCCACATCGCTCTTGAAATGCCGATTACGTCAAAACCAAAGTGCTGATAAAAGTTTTGATCTTCGATCGCGATTGAGGCCTGATAAACGTGGGGCGGTAATGAGGCAATATCGATTGGTGTACGATTTTCGTCTGCATAAATTTCGTAAAGTAAAGTGCCATGTCGATCGAAAATCTGAGTACTTACCGAATAGTTTTCTTTACTTGTAAGTCGACGTGGAGAGGGCAGTTCATTGAGTAATAAACCCAATGCCACGAACGCGACCAATATTGAGGAGAGTAAAGCGTATCTAACGATCTTGTTTTTCCAAGGGATTATTAAAAAATGCCTAAATTTCTTTGCCTTCAATTTGCTGTGTTTGACGAATTTTTGCCACCTAACTAGATGCTGTCTTTTTTTTCTTCCATCATTCAAGTCATCACCCGGATCATTACATAATCGATCATGTAAGCTTACTTTACCCTCTAAAGAATCGTGAATAAGTTTATTGACGGCAGATATCTTGTTGACTGCCATTTGCCTAATAGTAGTTTTTTTACTATTAGCATTTCGTTTGCCACGTTTGCTTGGAGATTCACCCTTCAGCGATGCTGCAATACGGCGCTTCACTTGCAGTGCTTCACCTTTGCTAGATTTGTCTGACTTGTTTTTCTTCTTGTCTTTCATGTAAGATGAGCAGATATTTGTAATTGGTATAGTGTACCAAACATCATGTTTGCTCGCCAGGGAACACTTGATTATGGAACATTTTGATGTGACTGGTCGCCCGTGGTTTGCAATTCTGCCGCCCAGACAGCAGGAGTTACAGCGGTTAAGCATGTTTTTATACAACAGAGAGGCGACGGCAGATTACCAATTGTCCGATTACTCGTTCATATTGTTTCCAATGTCTAAAGCTTATGAAGGTTTCTTAAAACTCTATCTTTTGGAAATGAATTTAATTACGAGGAAAGTGTTTGAAGGCAATAGATTTAGAATTGGGAGAGCGCTCAATCCAGATGTGAGAAAAGAACAGCGCGATAAATATTGGTTGTATGATGATGTACAACGTGCTTGTGGAGACAAAACTGCCCGTGATTTATGGCAAACTTGGCTGCAATGTCGTAATCAAGTTTTTCATTATTTTCCCATGAAGCCAACCAAGATGACCTTGCCAGTAGTTTATGAGCGGTTGCAACAAATTGATGACTCAATTTCAGCTGCTTTTTCGTGTCAGCAAAAATCAATCACCCAGGTATAATACGCCAACTTATCATTATGATGAAAATATATTATGTCTGAAATGCCTCGCATCAAATTTCGAAACATCACTATTTCTGGGTTGCCAGGTTCTGGTTCAACAACCTTGCTCAATCTATTAAGGGAACATCCAATCATCAAATTTCAAGGTTGGACAGGTTTTAGCGGAGGAGAATTCATGAGAAGTTACGCCGCGGAAAAAGGTCTTTTGGATGAGCAGGGCCAGTTGCATCACACGGCCGAAGCTTATGGTGACGATTTTGATCGAGAAGTAGATATGGGGATGCGTACTAAGTTACAAAATCAGGAAAAATGGATTATTGAATCCTGGCTATCTGGTTTTATGGCTCAAATGATACCGGGAGTTTTTAAGATTTTACTGAAATGCAGCAACACTGCCGTTAAAGTTGATCGTATTGTCAATCGTGACAGCGTGAGTCCCGATCAAGCGATCGCCAATATGAGTCGGCGCTATAAAATCAATCAGGCCAAATGGCGCCGGATGTATAAAAAAGAATGGTCAGAGTGGGTAGTTGGGGCTGGTAAACGCAAAGCTACTGACCAAATTGATTTTTGGCACCCTGATTTATACGATTTAGTCATAGATACCTATTCCACAAATCAAAAAGAAACGTTAAACTTAGTATTAGATGCCATTGAAGAAACATAAAGATACAGGCTCCTCAAATCGACCCGATCCAACTGTTGTGTTTTATCCATTACTATTATTGGCGTTGATTTTGTGGATTTTATATCGCTCCTTGTTCTACTTTCCAGTTTGGTTTGATGAGATCATTGGCAAAGCCTTATTTTTCGGTTTTCCGGTGTGGTTATATATCACGATTGCAGGATCATCTCGTATTGCTGATAGTTTTTCTTTGGCTAAATTCAAACCAGGAGTGTTATTGGGCTTGGCTGTGGGTGGAATGTTTGGCTTTACCACATCTGTGATTGCGGTGCTGCAAAACGGAGCAATGGTTGAACCAGTTTGGCTGTTTAGCTCAAATATTTTTTGGAAAGAATTTTTGCTGGCGATGTTCACTTCATTTTGGGAGACTTTGCTCTTTTTTGCGTTTGTGATGACTGTTATCATGGATAAATATCCTAAGTGGTCACTGTCTGGTCAGGCAGTTTTTACGGCATTCATTTTTGTGGTTTTTCATATTCCAAATTCATTTATCAGGTTTGAGCCCGTGATCGCGATTTGGCAAATATTGATTTTATTTTTATTCGCTCTTGGACAAAGTTTTTTGTTTGCAACGCGCCGCAATGGTTATGCCCTGGTGCTTTCCCATGCCATTTGGGGAATGGTGTTGCTCACCCATAGTTGGTAATTTGCTGATAAAATACGCGCTCTATATAGGCAGAATAGGCAGACTGATATGGCCATTGGCAAACTACATACGTTGAGCATGATTATTCTCGCTTTATTGGGAGTGATAATTCTATTTGTTTCTCTCGCTGCTGCTAATCGAGTTGCTACTGGTTCAGGTTTATTTTTGTCTGGCAATAAAATTTATTTTGGTAGAAAAATATTGCCCGATCATTTACTGTATCCGGTTTTGATGGTTCATGATCGTTTAATTTTTGAGTCTGCAACCAAAAATCAACAAGCTTTATTACGGCTTTCCTATGCTAATGATCGGTTCGAGAGTGCAGAAGAGCTGTTAAAACAAGAACAACTTGATTTAGCCATCACAACCTTGACTAAATCTCAAAAGTATCTAATGCTTTCCGGTCTAGATGTCTTAAATAACGTAGTGACTGATCAAGATATTATTCAAAAGGTGTTATGTGCAATTGATCATTCAATATATAGATTACAAATGTTCCAAAGTCAGTACCAGGGTACTGAATCAATTGTGATATCAAATTTGATTGAAGAAACCAAAGTGCTACAGCAACAGTTGGAAGAAAAACTAACTTCGAAAAACTAACTTCTAGTGCCAACCAGAGTTAGGTGTTTGTAATTATCAACTTGTGATACTTTGATAGAGTTGACAATTTACCGTACTTCGTGAGATTCTTTTACTCCTAATATGAACCGAACACAAGATATTGTGTTCAATTAGTCTTTAAAGCACAATAACATGTATGTAGGAGGTATGTAAGTGAAATGTCCATACTGCGGTAAAAAGAATACTTCGGTGGTGGATTCGAGAGAGGCGGATGATCAAACTTCTATTCGTCGCAGAAGGAGTTGCGGTGAGTGCGGGAAGCGTTTTACTACATATGAAAGGATCGAAGGCATTGATCTCAAGGTCATCAAAAAAGATGGTACTAAAGAAGACTTTAGTCGTGACAAATTAAGAAGAGGTATTGTGAAAGCCACCTGGAAAAGACCAATTTCCATGAGTGCAGTTGAAGAATTAATTGATGATGTTGAGCGACGACTTAGGCTAAAAGATGCTAGTGAAGTGAAGAGTTGGGAAGTGGGTAATTTGGTGATCAACCGCTTGCGAAAATTAGACCCGCTTTCATACTTACTTTTTGCTAGCGTATACCGCGATTTTGAAAGTGTAGATGACTTTGCTGACGAAATAAGTAAATTGCAGGAAATTGAAAAAGACAATCAAGCAAATTTGCAGCAGTCTTAAAAAGACAGCGTACAACACAGAAGAGAGGTAGCGTTTTGTTAGCTAAGTCAAGGTCAAAGAATAAGCTAAGATTTGTCAACGCTACTGTGTCTATTAAAAAAATTAAGTAAAAACAGTCGAAAAAGAGCCATATCAATTAGGAGGGAGCAAGTTCATGCCTAGTTCACCAAGTTTGCCTAAAAAAAGAATGCGTTTCATTGATCGAAAGCTTGATAATGGCATGGGACGGGCAGTCGCGCGGCGCACTTACCTGCGCCGCGTCATTGACAAAAATACCGCACGGGAACGTTGGGAGACATGGTCTGAAGTAGCTAACCGAGTGGCTTTGGGAAACACGAGTTTATTGGGAAAAAAATTTCCCAAGCACCGCCAAACAGAGTACAAACTATTACGCAAACACATTTCTAATGGTTCAGTATTGATGTCTGGCCGTCACTTACAACATGGAGATGAAACCCAACCTGAGCGTAACATGGAGGTTTTTACCAATTGTTCGACTGCTTCCAGTTCTTATATTTTGTTTTATTTGTTGATGAATGGTTCAGGAGTTGGTCGACCATATGATGATGATATGTGCGTGGTAGATTGGGATAACATGCCCAACGTGCGGTGTGTGATTGCAGAAGATCATCCAGATTTTATGTGGGGAGTAGACGAGAGTGTACGTGATGCGGAACATAAATATGGTCGAGATGAAGACAACATTCATTGGTTTGAGGTGCCAGACAGTCGGGAAGGTTGGGCGCAAGCGATAGAGATGATTGAGATCATGGCATTTGAAAAAAAATATCGCAATGATTTATTATTGCTCGATTTTTCTAAAGTGAGACCGAAGGGAAAGCCCATTCGTGGAATGCAAAACCGGCCTTCTTCTGGACCAAAACCATTAATGAATGCTATTGCGAAATTATCCACGATCAAGGGTGCTGGTATGTCACCCTGGAAGCAAACCATGTTTGTAGATCATTACTTGGCGGAATGCGTTTTGGTGGGTGGTGCAAGACGAAGCGCGCGTATCGCCACAAAGAAATGGACAGATCCTGAAATATTTGATTTTATCAATATTAAACGCGGTGGTTTTTTGTGGAGTGCCAACAATTCGGTTGCGGTGGATGATAAATTTTGGAAACAGCGCAGCCGGCATGCTAACAAGGTTTTGGAGGCAATGTTGAAAGCTTCTTATGAAGATAATACCGGTGAACCTGGTTTTATTAACCAGCATCGTCTAGTGCAAAATGATGAGGGTTATGATGACTATCAAGACGGTCACTATGCGGAAAGTAAAAAATACCAGCCCATGGATCGCACCGTGAAGATGTTGTCTAAATTAGCTCGCAATGCTGGCTCAAAAGTTTATTCCCAAATTCCCAATCCTTGCGGGGAGATTACTCTTAATATGTTGGGCGGTTACTGTGTGATCGGTGATGTGGTGCCGTATTTTGCACCTACCCTTGATGATGCTGAAGAAGCATTTCGGTTGACGACACGGGCGTTAATTCGGGTGAACACTTTTATGGATAGTTTATACAATCGTGAAGTCAAGAGAACTAACCGAATTGGGGTAGGTATGACTGGTATTCATGAATTTGCCTGGAATACATTTGGTTATTCCTTTCACGACTTGATTGATGAAGAAAAATCCAAAGATTTTTGGATGACGATTGCTAGATTCAAGCGAGCGGTGGTGGATGAAGCCACTAGTTACTCCAAGAAATTGCAGGTCAACGTACCGCACACTAACACCACCATTAAACCGTCTGGTACGATTTCCAAATTATTTGCGCTCACCGAAGGAGCTCATTTACCCAGCATGCGCGAATACATCCGGTGGGTGCAGTACCGATCTGATGATCCTTCCGTGAAAAGATATGAAAAGAAAGGTTATCCAGTCAAAGAATTGAAAAGCTATTCTGGTTCAACCGCTGTTGGTTTTCCCACTCAACCACTTATTTGCAGGTTGGGTATGAATGGTCGGCTAGTGACAGCTAGTGAAGCCAGTCCTGAAGAGCAGTACAAATGGTTGATTTTATTGGAAAAATACTGGATCGTGGGAGTTGATGAAGATGAGCAGCCGCTAGAAGATACAGGCAACCAGGTTTCTTACACGCTCAAATACGATCCGCAACGCGTGACACAAAAAGAATATATTGAGATGGTCAAAAAATATCAGGGTCAAGTTAAATGCTGTTCTCTCATGCCGCAGCAGGATGCCACTGCCTATGAGTACCAGCCAGAGCAGCCAGTGACAATTAGCGAGTTTATGCGAGTACTCAACGAGATTGAAAAAGATGAATCAATCATGGAGGACATTGATTACGAACACTTGAAATGTGAAAGTGGTGCTTGTCCTATCTAGCTAATTTCTCTACTGGCGAGTGAGGCAAATTTTGTTTACACTGATGTGTACCTAGTAACTTATTAGGAATTGTTTGTTATGGCAGAAGAACCACGACCAGAAATTGAAGAACAAAATTTGCCTCAACCAGAAGAATCAAAATTGCCGGCTGATTCAATCGACAAACAGATTGAAGAATGGGAGCAGGCAGTCTCTGAATTTAAGAAGGGGCAGGTTTCTGAAGAGCAACGCCAAAAACTTGGTGAGTTACAAGTTGAGGTCGAGGGTAAACAAAATGAATTGCTTAAAAATGCTTCCTTAGAAGGTGGGCGAGTGTTGTTTGATCGATTGACTGAGTTGCATCAAAAAGTTGAGGGATTAACAAAAAGTGAAGACGAAGCACAAGCAGGAAGCCAGCTGGAGCAACAACCCGCCGAGCAACAACCTACTAATCAGCCATCCACTGAACAACTACCCACCGATGAAGAGCAAATAGAGCAATTTAGAATCATGCGGGGTGATGATGCTGCGAAGCTTAACCAAGTGGCAAAGCTGTTTGATAAATATCAGTTGCAAGCGGGTGGGAGCGTCACTTGGGAGCAAGCTAATAATGAATTTGAAGTGGGAAAGACTGCAGACAATGAATATGATTTCCATTTACGTGGGGAAAAAGTGAGTAATGGCGCTCATTTTCGTAAGCAGGATGATAGCCAGTGGTTGATGACGAGTAATTTTGATCCAGAGAGCGGTGAGCCTTTTACTACAGACCAAAATTCAGAAATTCCGCATCAATTGCTTACTTGGGTAATGGTGGATGAGCTGAAAGAAGCACTGGAGCTGAAATCACGGGAAATTAATGTGGGGAATGAGATTAATACACTTGAGCCAGACGCGCTGGCTGACAAATTACAGGAAATTAAAGGTATCGGCCCTAAAACTAAAAAATATATCAGCGACGGGATTTTAGATCTCAGGGATTTGGGTATCACGATTGGTAGTGAGGCAGACTTATTAATGGTGCGCTATGTTGGTCCAAAATTATCAGCTAAGATTGCAGCGCATTTTGGTTTAGAAAGAATTGTTTCCATGGAGCCAGCTTACACTCTCCAAGACCAAATAAATGATAATCGATATTTGGAGGAAGAAACTGGTGAGTCACAAACTGAAGAAGGTTCTAATCCTCAAGTTGGGGAAGGTCAAGACAATCCGGAAGAGGTAGACCAGGAAGAAGTGCCTTCAACCCAGGAAGATTTACAGGATAATGCGCAACCTATAGAGAGTTTACCTGGGGCAGTAACTGATGAGGTAGTAGCTTCAGTTGAAGGTGATGGATCCAGTATCGTGCGTCCGGAGGAAGAACCTTCGGAAGTTAATGACCAGCAAAATCCAACAATAGAAACTGGCGCTGGTACTGACGGGACAGGAGAAGCAGGTCAAACTGAAGCTGGACCAGAAAATTCCACACCAGAGCGAGGCAAGCGTGTTGTTTCACGAGCAAATGCTTTAATTGCGAGCATCCGTAGAGCGGTAGCGAAGACTGGAAAATGGAAGATTTTCCCCGATGCTGGTGACTACAATCTACTACCGAAAAATCCTGATCAATACCAACTAGACCCGAGAGAAAATCCAGATTTAGATTTAAAACCTGCCAAAGGTAAAGATGCGGAGAATTTGGAATTGAACGGTCAAGATAATCTTGAGGATTTTGAGCTACTTTCAGGTGAGATTAAACCAGAATTTTTATTAAGAGAAGCTCAGGAACAAATCAGTAGCTCAAGATTATCTGCTAAACAGAAGGAACTGCTTGGCACTTTACTAGCTGGTGCAGCTGGTTTAACAATTGGTGAAGCAGTGCGGGCACTCGCCGGTCAAGACACGGCGACTGCTCTCAGAATGTCGGTTTTACTGATGGTAGCTAATCCCGCGTTAATTGTGCCAATTGAACATGCAGCCATTTCAATGGATAAGTCTAAGTTGGCTTCCCTCAAAACAATTGGCCGATTATTGTTGAAGGGTGTAGATTGGATTAGTAAACCAAGTAACCGAACGGCTTTTATTGTAGGGATTCTTGGCGGGACCTTATTTGCGATGGGAGACAGTCCTGATAATCCAGTTGATCAACTTTCTACAAACAGCGAGCCTAATATGACCGATGAATCTGGAATTATATCTCCTTCTAGTGTTGATGTTGACAACATGGCCGGCGAAGTTAACCAGGGAAGTAGTGTCAAATTGACTGGAGATGAAAGTTCTCCGGTACAGTCGGACGTTGATGTTGGTACAACTAATCCACCCGCGGATAGCAAAGGCTTTTGGGGTAAAATTAACAATTTTTTTGGAAATAAACCAGAATCTCCAAAATCCGCAGTAGACGCGCTTGAAGGAGCAGGGAAATTACCTGACTCACCAATAGTGCAACCGGATATTTCTCCACCAAGTCCCTCATCGGGTGAAGGGTCGATCCCAACTCCGGATGAACAGCAAGTTGGGGGTGGAGTGAGTGGAGCAACAGCCGCAGATGTACTCAGAGAAAATGGACAAGTGCCAAACCCTCCCAGTGATGGGCCAAATCTATCGCCCAATTTGCCATCAAGTGAGGCCCCACTAGAAGCTTCTAAGGGAATTGATACTGATTCACCCATTTTTCCAGAAGCAGAGGCAGTGGGGGGAGAAGGGGATGCCACGACTGCTGGTACTGAACCGCGGAATTTGGATACTACAGACACCAATTCAGAATCAATTTCGGGGAACACGACAGGAGTTAATCCGGAAGTTACTAACCCTCTCATTGGCTACACAGAAGTCCCCGAAAACAGCAATTTATGGAAAATGATCGAGCAGGTTAATCCTGACGGGGCAACTGATGATATGGTGAATGTAGTCAAGAACGCGGTTAGATCTCTTAACAATGGTGCAGATATGGGAAGTCTTCAGCCTGGTGATAAACTTGTGCATATATCGCAGCAATTCCTGACTGAAGGCCGGTCGCCAGCAGAGTTTGGTGCTAGATATTGGACTTTATCAAAACAAGACATAATAAATCTGATGGAGGCGGTGAATAATGCATCCTCTGGAAATACAGTGCCAAAGGAGGTGAAGAGTATTATCGTCGAGCTTGGGGGTGGAGAGCCACATTTGAGTCCAGAAAAGCTTCAGTTATTATTGAAATTTATTCACAAACAATAGGAGACTATGCCATATCATCAAGCTATTCAAAAATTTCATGACCAATTAATTGCCGCCGGGGTGTCGGATCAAGCAGCGGCTTTTACCTCCGGTAAAATATCGAGTAGTATTTTGGAAGAGGTAATGCAGCATGTTGAAGCCACAGTTGGAGAGGCTGAACTAGCACAGCTAGAAAATTTAGAAGCTGCCGAACAAGCGAAAAAGATTGAAGAAATTTATCAACAAAAAACTGGCCAAACAGTTGCTGAATATCGTGATCAGTTAGCTGAGAAAAAATTGGCTGAATTTGAAGCAGCAGCAACCGGCAAGTAGTTATTTATTAGCCGTGTTAGTGAGTACCAGCCGCGGCTGCCGATCGATGGTTGTGTGTTGTTGGCCAATCATCGGTAACTGGCTACCTGCCACAATTCCAATCATGGCAGCATTATCCATACAGAGTTTTTTTGAGTAGGGCACTTTTAATTTTAATGGTTTTATAGTTTTTCGAATCATTTTTCTGAGTTCAATATTGGCCGCCACTCCACCGCCTAACCAGATTTCCTTGACTTGATGTGTTTCCAGAATTTTGGTTAATTTGTAGGTTACATGCCTAAACACGCCATATTGTGCGCTGGCAGCAAAATCGTAGACTTGTTGTTGGGAGAGGACTTTTTGCCCGTTATCAGTCAGTTCAGCTAATTTATTTTTCGCAAAAGTTTTGAGGCCAGAAAAACTAAGATTGAAATCTTTGGTCGTGGTTAATGGTAAGGGAAATTGATATGCCTTTGCGTTGCCTTTTTTTGCAAATTCTTCAATGATTGGTCCGGCGGGATAACCCAAATTAAGCATTCGGCCGATTTTGTCTAAACATTCCCCAGCGGCATCATCTAAGGTTTGACCTAAAACTTGATAACTGCCAATTTTTTCTACCAACACAAATTGGGTGTGTCCGCCAGAAACGATGATACTTAAAGCTGGCAGGTGATGAGCAAACTGCTGATTGAAATTTGGACCTCGACTTTTTCTAACTGCTAAAGGAGACAATAAATGTCCTTCCAGATGGTTGACTGGTATCAAAGGGAGTCGATATTGATCGGCTAGTTGTTGAGCTGCAAGAATGCCCACCTCCAAAGCCGGTGCCAAACCAGGGCCTTGGGTGACAGCGATCAAGTTAATATCTTTCGAGCTGAGTCGAGCGCGCTTCAGAGCCAAATCTATTGTAGGCTGAATATTTTCCCGGTGCGCCAGTTTGGCCACAGTTGGGAAAACGCCCCCATATTTTTGGTGCAGCTCAGTCTGGGAAGCGATCACGTTGGCGAGCACCACCCAACCCTGAGTGATTGCCACGCTAGTGTCATCACAGGAAGTGTCAATCGCCAGCACAGTTGGTAATTTATTTGTGATTAATTTTGGTTTTTTCATATGTCGGTTGTTATCGGCTGCCCAGTCAAGTTCATATTTCTTGAATGGTAATTTGGCGGTTGGATGAAAACATTTCGGAAGGATTATCTTCTGACACAATGTATAAATTTTCGACGGACTTGCCGGAAGAATAATCAGTAGATTTGTCAATTAATTTTTTGGTCGACTTATTGGTTGAGTTACTTGTCAATTTGCTAGTCGACTCACTGGTTAATTTATTAATCGATTTTCCTACCAACTTATTGGTCGATTTGCCGGTTGGGTTGCTTACCAATTTGTCGGTTACTTTGCCAACTAAGTTGTCAGTCTCACTTATCGTTACAACCATCATTGCTAAGCCACTTTTTTTGATTAATGGTAAAAGCCATGCCTCTACTTGCGACCACCATTCGATGATAACCACTGAACCTGAGTGTAAGATTCGCTCAATATTTAATCTTTCCAACTCAGTCTCTGACTGGATTTTCCACAAATCCAAATGGTGCAGCATCCCTTTGTATCCATGCCGGTTAAATTGATATGAAGCCAGATAATGGTACGTAGGCGAAGTGATGGGTTCGTCAATTTGTAGAAACTCGGCCACTCCGCTCGTAAACACAGTTTTTCCTACACCCAATTCACCGCTGAGACCTATGACAAGACCAGATGATTTGATTTTTTCCCATTTTTTCAATAGTAACCGGCCGGCAATTTGCTTGGTTTCTGTTGGAGTCACCGATTTGAGTTGCTCTGTTGATTGCTCGCGTTCGAGCAAAACGGCTGAACCTCCACGCAAAGTAACCGGCACGGACAAAGTCGTGTCGATAACTGTTGATGGTGGGTTAGGTGGTAACTCGCCCGCATCGATGATCAAATCAATCAATGTTTGTTGTTTGGCAGAAAGATTTTTTAATAAATGATCGATGTTGTATGGTCGAGGTTTGCCAGAAGCATTAGCTGAAGTCGCGGTAATTGGTATACTCAAATTAGCGATGATTTTTTGCACCAACTCATAATCTGGGATTCTCACTCCCAAAGTCCCAAATTCCGAAGCAACCCCTGAGGCGACTTTTTTCAGGTCTTTTGAAATCACTGTCATAGGTCCAGGTAAAAATTGTCGATATAAAGTACGTGCCTGCTCATTAAGGGCAACATACTGTTCTGCCATCTGCTGATTGGTGACAGCGATTGACAACGGTTTGCCCTCGCGCCGAGATTTATAAGCTAATAATTTGTCAACTGCTCCTTGATTAGTGGCATCAACACCTGCTCCATAAGTAGTTTCGGTGGGAAAAATCACCAAGCCGCCCTTTCGTAGGCACTCAACGGCAGCGATGACAATCGATTCATTAGAAACTTGTGAGGCAATAATTCTACGCATAACGACCCGTATTATACTTGAGGGGGTAAAATACTGGCGAGGAGAAGAGTAATGTTTTGTGTTAATAAATTGACTAGCATTGTGACCAATAAAGCCTAATTTTCCAGGGATGTAAGTTATTTAGAAGTGAAATTTGGGTTTACACATTCTTCTAGAAATTGATCTTTGGAGAGAGTTTTTTTAAGAACTTTTTCCAGTGCAGAACTTACAATAAACAACAAAATGTGGGTGATCTGTATAAGATAAAATCGAATATTGTGTTGTGTTATATAATGACAGCATGGACGAAGATCAACCGATTCATTTTTTATCAAAATCCCGCACGAAATCTGCTAAATTCAACCTTTTTCTCAAAGCGCGTGAAATGAGGCAGGTGGAAAAGGTTTTAGAACAAATTTTAATTTTGCCAGAACAATCCAGGCGCAGGTGGGTTGAAGAAAATGGTGAGATGATGAGCGCTGCTTTTGAGTCTTTTATCGAAGATTCCAATCAAACTCTGGAAGAGATGAACCTTGACTTGGAAAGCTTGGAGTTATCTAAGGAACTAGTCACCGCTTTGCGCGACACAACCAACATTGTGCAAGGTATACTATCTGAGAAGCAAAAGTTGACAGGTTAGTAGGACTATGTCCCTTTTTACGCAACTCGTGTACCAGCCATTCCTCAATATATTAGTGTTTTTCTATTGGTTAATTGATATTGTCACGGCTGGCAATGCCGACATGGGTGTGGCGGTAATTTTGCTAACTATCTTGATCAGGATTTTAATGTTACCCCTTTCTTTGTCTGGAATGAGAAGTGAAGCTGAACGGCGAAAAATTGAAAAAGAAGTCAAGGCGCTTGTAGAACAATACCGCGGTGAACCAGTGATGATTGAAGAAGAAAAAAAGAAATTAATGCGGCGGAACAGCCGAATTGTTTTTTCAGAAATGTTTGGTTTGTTTATTCAAGTCATGATTGCCCTGATGTTGTGGAGAATTTTCGCAACAGGTTTATCAGGAGATGACACGCACTTAATCTACAATTTTATGCCAGAAGTCGACCAGCCTTTTAATCTAGTTTTTAGGAATAAATATGATTTAACTCACTCCAGTTTATTTTTAAACATGATTCAGTCAATTTTAATTTTTGTACTGGAATCACTTTCAATGTATCTTTCCCCCTATCAGGTATCTCGCAGCCAAGTGGTGCGAATGCAACTTGTATTACCATTCGTGTCATTCCTAATTTTCATGGGTTTGCCCGCAGGCAAGAAACTGTTTATCATCACTACCCTTTGCTTTAGCATCATCTTGGTGAGTGTGCGGGCGATTCGGAAAAGATTTAATGAATACAAAGAAAAAAAAGTTAAACAGAATACTCGAGAGGGCCAAACGATTGTGGTGGAAACCAAATGATCAAAAATGAATAGTCAAGGTAAACGGCTTAAGATACCAATTTCTGATTTTCTAGAGTAGAATATATTGTGTAGTTAAAGATAAGAACGCATATGGAGTTTGATAAACTGGTAGTTTCTTTTTTAGTTGACGAAGTTGTGGGAGGATTTTTTATCTCAGTCCAACCTGGTCATGTAGCTTGTGTTTATGATCGCGGCAGAGGTGTGCTGCCTCAAGTTTGGGGTCCAGGATTGCATTTTAAAATTCCATTTTGGCAAGTGGCCAAGATGTTCAATGCCCAAATTTTAGAATATTCTATTCAAGCGGGGTTTGATTACTCCCGTAATCCAGAAGCCTTGGGAGACACACCCATTACTACCACCACCCATGATGGGAAAGATATTTCAGTGGAAGGTTCAATTTTATTTAGAATAGATCGGGCCAATGCGCCAGAACTTTGGGAAAATTTAGGTGAGAATGTGGTTTCAAAAGTTGTCAGACCAGTGTCACGGAGCCGGATTGCGAGTGTTTTTGCAGGGTTGACACTTGATCAAATTAAAAAGAATCGCAGTCAAGCTGAAAGTTTTGTGCAACATGAACTCAATTCCTACTTTGAAGACAGGGGGTTGAATTGCGAAGGATTTTTATTATCGAAAGTAATTTTACAAAAAGGCGATGGTAAGGATGAGATTCTGGTAAAGCACGATATTGAACGACCGGAAAACGCAGACAATCAAGAGAATAACTCCAATGGGGAACAAGAATTTGCAGTGAATGCTGAGCGTAGCTCTGATGTCCTAAATCCAGAGTAAATAGTTTTTTTTGACCAATGCTCTAATACGTCGCAATGACTGAGAATTTAGGCACTTTTCAATAAGATGCTAGAAAAATCCCGGTTGACAAAAAATTAGCAGTCTACTACACTCTCTGCTTGTAGCAAACAACCGCATGGATTGCTAATCAGCGTAAGTTGATTGGTAAAGTGGGTTGAAAATTTGAAAACAGTAGTAGTTTTTAAATAAAGCAAAGGAGTTTTATGCTCACTCTTTCTATTAAACAAGTCCAGCCTTTACCAGGATATGTGTTGGTAGAACCAGCCGCTGCCGAAAAAAAGACAGCCTCTGGAATTTATTTGCCAGATTCTCATGATGAAAAGCCTCAATACGGTTCTGTTTTGGCCTGCGGAGATGCGATTCATGAAGATGGTGTAGAGGTGAAATGTCCAGTTAAAAAAGGTGATCAAGTCATTTACAAAAAATGGGGTGGGAACGATTTTAAGGTAGGTGAGATTGAGTACCAGTTTTTAAAGTTTGAAGATGTGTTGGCAGTTATTAATAAGAAATAGCACCAAAAAAATTTGAGAAATTTTTCAGATTTGTACAATTTTAGTAAATCAATAAATAAAGGATCTTATGTCAGCAAAACAAATTATTTACAGCAATGAAGCCCGCCAGAAAATGTTATCTGGAATTGACAAGCTTGCCGCAGCCGTTACCATCACACTCGGTCCTAAGGGCAGGAATGTGGCGATTGATAAGTCTTGGGGAGCACCCTCAGTTATTCACGACGGTGTAAGTGTCGCCAAAGAAATTTCCTTAGAGGATAAATTTGAAAACATGGGTGCACAGTTGGTGAAAGAAGCAGCTGAGAAAACCAATAACAATGCTGGTGATGGAACTACAACCGCCACTTTACTGGTGCAGCATATTGCTGGCAAAGGTATGAAGTACGTGACTTCTGGAGTTAATCCCATGATTATGAAACGCGGCATTGATCGGGCGGTTGATGCAGTCGTTAAGGAAATTCGTCGCCTGGCTAAACCAGTTAAAGAAGAAGACTGGGAAAAAGTGGCTACTATTTCCGCTCAAAACGAAGTGATTGGTCAGAAGATTGCTGAAGCTCTCCGTTTAGTTGGTAAAGATGGGGTGGTTGAAGTTGAAGAAGGGAAAACGCTCGATATTACCATCGATCACAAGCAAGGCATGATTTTGGATAAAGGTTATGCTTCACCCTACTTTGTGACTGACGCAGACAACATGGAAGCAGAAATTAAGAATCCTTACTTGTTGGTTACCGACCAAAAAATTTCCAATTTGCAGGAATTGCTGCCCATGTTGGAAAACTTTATGAGAGTGAGCAAAGATTTGGTGATCATTGCCGATGACGTTGATGGTGAAGCCTTGACCACTTTGGTTGTAAATAAGCTACGTGGTTCATTCAACGTATTAGCGGTCAAAGCTCCTGGTTTTGGAGATCGGAAGAAAGAGATGTTGCAAGATATCGCGGTATTGACTGGCGCCAATCTTGTTTCTTCGGAAACTGGCAGACAGCTAAAAGATACCAGTGTTGAAGATTTGGGTCGTGCCGATTCAGTACGTTCCAGCAAGGACGAAACAGTCATTGTTGGTGGGAAAGGGACTCAATCAGATATCGATGCCAGAGTAGCGCAAATTGAAGCACAAATTGAGGCTTCTAGCTCTGACTTTGACAAAGAGAAGTTGCAGGAGCGAAAAGCTAAGTTAACAGGCGGTGTGGCCGTCATTCAAGTCGGTGCTTCCACAGAAGTAGAGATGAAAAATCTCCAAGAGAGAGTAAAAGATGCTAAAGAAGCACTCCGAGCCGCTATTGAAGAGGGAATTATCCCCGGAGGAGGTGTGACCTATATTCAAGCCGCAAAGGCTTTGGATTCACTCAAGGCAGGAGACCATGATGAGCAGATGGGAATCGACTTGATTAAGCAGGTGGTAGAAGAGCCACTGAGGATGTTAGCTAAAAATGCTGGCGTCAATGATGGCGAAGTGATCTATAAGGTCAAATCTAAGGATGATAGGTCTTATGGATTTGATGTGATGACTAACAAGTACGGTGATATGGTGAAAGCAGGGATTATTGAGCCTGCCAAGGTAGCGATTGAAGCGTTGAAGAATGCATCATCCGTGTCTTCGATGATTCTGACTACCGAGTGTTTAATTACTGATAAGCCTGAGCCAAAACCAGCTAATCCAGCTGGGGCAGAGATGGGTGGTATGGGTGGCATGATGTAGATGGTTTGATTTAATAGAGAAATAAAATGGAAGGGGACCCCGCCTGCGGCGGGGTCCCCTGTATTTGTCTAACAAATTAATTGTTATTTGCCAATCTGCAGTGATTCTCCGAGGGTTAACAACCTCTGATAGCCGTTGGATTATTATAATTTTCGATTAATCAAACTCAAACAATTATGACAAACTTCACCAAAAATGATTTCAAATACCAACGCTGATTACAGACACCTAACTTTCGTCAATGGTTCTTCACCCTAAGTGTAACAATTTAAAAATTACCAGTTTTTGTCAGTTTCTTTTGAGGAACACATTACTCAGTTAATCGGATGCTGCAAGTATTCATTTGCACGCCTTCACCTTCCCGCCGGTAGGAATAATATTTTTCCGGTTGGTGACAGGTACACTGATGTGACAACCAAATATTAGCTTGTGAAGAATTAAATAATGACAGGATTTGTTTCATGTTTTCATTGATCAAATCATAATGCAAATCAGTGACACGATCGACCTGATAACAAGCTGAACAAATACATGGCCCAAAAAATATTTCCAGCTTATTCTTAATATCAAAATGTTGATTTATGTATTTCAAAGTTTTCTGCAAAATTTTTTGCTTAGTTCCTTTTCTACCAGCGTGCACTACGCCGATGATTGACAATGGATGATATATCAAAATAGGTAAGCAATCGGCGGTTTTAACTTGGAGTGTGACATTTGCTAGAGTGGTGAGCGCAGCGTCAGTATCCAGTAAGACTTGGGTTCGAGGCTCAGTTACGACTTGAAGATGATCAGAGTGGGTTTGTTGCATGGAAATTGTTGGGGATAGAGTTTTCGCTTGTTCGTCACTATTAATTTTACCTTTGATAGTAATTTCAATGGGTAAGTTTGAAGTTGGAAAACTAAACGCAGTTTGGTCAACCATCACTCAAGGTTATGATCGATTGTTTATTATGTCAACAGACAGAGTAAACTGGGAGAAAGAATTCTCTGCGTTATCTACTCAAGCTTAGTTTCAAATAATTTTTAGCAGGATGTTTAAATTTAAAAAAAGAAGATGAAGTCAGAAATGGTTATTTGAAGGAATGTCAAGTACCAGGGGTGAGATTTGAACTCACGACCTTCGGTTTATGAATCCGATGCTCTAACCAACTGAGCTACCCTGGCTCGATAGTCTTGTATTATAACAAACAGTTGACAAAATATTGAGGTTAACAAAAAAAACTATGGTAAATGCTATAATTTTTTTAATGAACATTAAAACTCGAATTGAACACTTTAGTTTAATATTGTTTATTTTTCTTGGCTGCTTTTTTTTAATTATACCCAAAGTTGATGCTGAATTACTTTTACCAGGAGATTTTGACCGCAATGGAAAAGTTGATTTACTGGATTTTAATATCTTTATTGACTATTATGGTCAAAGTGGGCGATCGGCGCTAGTGGCCGATCTTAATCATAATGGTAAGGTTGATCTTTATGATTTCAATATCTTTATTAAATACTACGGCCAGCAGAAACATGGGCAGTTTCCCAAAAAAAAGTCTCAGCTTAATTTTTGTGCTAATTTAAATCAATTGCATTTAACAGCAAATGATTATCGAGATCCAGAACTGTTGCTTAAGATAAAAGGCTTGGGAATTCGCTATTTACGAATACCCGGTGGAACTGTCGCTAATTATTGGGATTGGTCTAGGGGTGGATTAATAGATATTGAATCCTTAAAAGCTTTGATCAATCATCCGCAGCCAGATCTTCTTTTTCCCATTCCTAAGTATAATCAAACTCATCATAGTATTGAAAACACAGCCACGCTTCTACACACATTAGATATGGCACCAATTTTTGTCCTAAATATGACTTCTAGTAGTTTAGAAACAGAAATTGCTTATTTAAAAGAATTTGAAAATCAAGGTATTCCCATCAGATATGTTGAATTGGGCAATGAACTATATTTTCAGCGCAATGCCAACCAACTTCCAAATCCATCTTTACAAAAATATGTCCAGCTATCTAATGAATGGATATCAAGATTAAGAACAGAATTTCCAAAAGTGGAAGTATCTTATGTTGCTGCATTAAATAAGCGTAATTTTAATTCTCAAGCAAGTATGATCGACAATTTTATGACTGGTGAGGAGTGGAATAGTCAGGTCAGAGATATTAAAGCGAGTAATGCTTCTGTTCATTATTATTATAAAAGTAGAGGTATTTCTTCTCTTGATGAAAATTGCGGTATTCTGAAATATTGCGTGCGTGATAGGTTCGATGTCAGCCAAGAAAGCTTCTCCCAATATTTAGGATCACCCTTTTACGATTTCAAAGAAATAGATCCTATGACTGTAAATACTTTAGGTGATAATAAAAAGCTTTGGTTAACAGAATTTAATATTGCAGAAAAATCTACTGCTGCAGCAGGAACTTGGGCGCATGGATTGTTTGTTTTAAACCAAGCAATTACTTTATTGGCGAATGATCAAATTGAAATAGCATGCGTTCATAGTTTAATTAGCGATACACACTGGGCATTGATTTGGAAAGATTCGCATGAATATTCAGCTGCCGGACATATTCTTTCATTGTTCGGTAGGGCTGTTGGAGATGCAATCACAATGGATCAATTAAACTTACCGAATGTTGGCGTCCAAGAAATCATCATTGATGACCAAAAATTTCATTTTCCTAAACAATACGGTTATAAATTTACTGATCAAGAGGGTAATGAAAAATTTTTTCTTGTTAATCTGTCTTCTCAAAAGAAAGCCATCAATACAAATGAGTTTTTATCTGAGGGCAAAATGTGGCAACTCTTTCAAGAGCCGGGTAAAGCAGTATTTAAAAAGGAAGACGTGCAACAACAGAACAATGCTCATTTCGTGAGTAACGTTTATCTTAAGCCGTATGCAGTAGCCTTATTGGAACCCTTATAATAATTTCGAATTTTTCGGATATAACTTAGTGCGTAATAAAATCGACGGATATGAGTTGGGTTTTTGGTTTCTTCAACGTAAATATGTAAATTGAGTAAGTGTTACGGGGAAAGATTCTTGCGTAATTGGATTGTTGAAATATTAACCGATTTTTTGAGTGACTGTGCATGTCTTCAAATTGTGATTAAAATTGACTCTAGATAGGACATGGGGTTATAATTACTTTCTGTTTCGCGCGGGATAGTGTACGGTGCACGTGAGGCTCATAATCTCACAGGCTAGGTTCGACTCCTAGTCCCGCAACATTAAACAAAAATAAATCCCTTCAAATGGGATTTATTTTTTGTAGATTATTGATTTTTTTACTTAGAAAAGTGATGGAGACCTTTTTTTCAAACCAACTCAGTTTAGATAACAATTTTTCATGCTAGAATGCCATTAATATGGTCAAAATTATTGATAAACGAATTAGCCTTCATGAGTTGGAAGAAGAAGCTGCTCAGGTATTTGGAGATATAGTGAAGGCAGTTGTAGATATTGATCGGCGAGTGATGGCAATCAACGGTGAGTTGCATGCGGATGAAGAAGTGGCATTACTGCAAGCTGGCTCCAAACAGCAATCATTGTGGGGAATTAACCTGTATCCTGAACTTTTTAGTACTGATGATTGGCTTGAATTTGACTCAATGATTAATTTACGTCCTTCACAGGGAAACAACTCTAGAGGGGTTGATGACGTTAAAATTCAAAAACAAATTAGAAGAATAGTAAACGAGTTAGTGGTTAAAAAGTAGTTTTTGATGCAACATCAACAATTGTCGTCTGGAAAATGGAACGAATTGAGCTTTGTTGAGCAAATGGCTCATATTGGTAGCGAAGTAGAGCGGATGATTAAGTGGCGGGAAAAGAATCAACCAAAGTTCGTCAATCATGCGTTAGTTCGTGCTCTGGAACTGATTGATTTGACAACACAGCAGCATGTGGATGAGGGCTCAAGACTCAAAGAGTTGATGAGGGTGAAAGAATGCTTGATTGATTATTTTGTGTATTCCAACCAATACCACTCCACCGATCGAGGTTGGCAAAAATACTTTCGCGCCTTCAATTATGCGGCAAGAGTGAATCGCAGATAATATTTTAAAGTTGTAAATAGTTCGCGCTCGCATTGTGTTAGAACAGCACTTCTTGCCACTCTTCCCAAGGTGTGCGTTCAATTTCTGGAGTAGTTTTTTTTTCAATAACTTCAATTTCTGGCAATTGAAAAACATACTCATTTTCTTTTTGCATCAATAATTGGTCGCGGATGACTTTTTCCACGGTGATGGGATGTTCGGCAATTTTGAGCTCGCTCTCAAGTTTATTCACCTCATTTTGAGTGTGAGCTATTTCATTTTCTAGCTGCTGAATTTCTTGTTTTGAATTTACTGCTCTCTGGCTGCTTTGATCAAGTGAAATGTAGAACACTATGGCCAATACTATAAATAGCAAAATTATGACAGGATGTGAGAGAAAGGAGCGCATTGCATTCAGTCCTACGATATGTTACTATAAGACACAGAAGAAGCGATCTAATTAGCTCCATTGTAGCATTCAAGACAGGCATTATACTTTTAAAAAATTAGAAAGTAGTTGGTTATGAACGAGTCTTTGACCGATGCGCATCAACAATTTGTAGAGTACTTAGAAAATTCTGGCAAAGCTCACGCCACCGTGATTGCCTACAGTAAAGACATTGAACAATTGGCAGAATTTCTTAATCAGGATAAAAGCAAGCAGTTGATTGCAGAAGTGACTAATGAGGACATTGAAGACTTTAAAAATATTCTAAAGACAAGACGATATACCGGAAAATCAATTTCCCGCAAAATTAATTCAATTAAGGCTTTTTTTCGTTATCTGAATAGTCAGGGAATGATTAATGATAATCCAGCGGATATAGTCAGTCATCCCAAGTATGATCAAGCTCCACCACGAATTTTAAGCAAAACAGAATATCGTGCCCTGCGGGATGCATGCCGCGGCGACGCCAGAATGTCGGCGGTGGTGGAAATGCTATTACAAACTGGGATGAGAATCAGCGAATTGGCAGCTTTGCAGATTGAGGATATTGATTTTGACCGGAACGTGGTCACAATCAGACCGCAAAATTCCAGATCTGGGAGGAGAGTACCCCTCAATGCTGCTGCCAAACAATCAATCATGGATTATTTAACGATTCGCCCCCGAGCTCGCGAGAAAACATTGTTTTTAACCAAGACTTGTCGTCCTTTTTTGGTACGCAATATTCGGACGGCAATTGATCGATATTTCCGGTTGGCGGGTATCAAAGATGCTAAAGTGAATGACTTACGTCACACTTTTATTGTTGAACAGCTCAAAGCTGGTACACCTTTAGTTTACATCTCGCAGTTGGTTGGTCATAAACGGATTACTACCACTGAAAAGTATTTAAAATTAATAGAGGCGCCCGAGATGCAGCCGAATATTGAAATAGAGGAGCTTTAAATATGCCAGGAGGAAAAGAGTCTAGACAAGTTGAAGATTTAAGAGCTACAGCAAATGATTGCGAAAGTAGATTGAGTAGGCTTAAAGATACGATTAATAATGCAAGAACCCCTGAGGAAATGAGAGCAGCCGCTGAAGAACTGCGTGCAATAATTGACACTGGAATAAAAGTGGGAAATAAAGGAATTGACGAACTAGGAAAGAAAAAAAAGTAGCAATTCCATTAATCCACTTCTCAGTCCTAATTAAGCCTGGTATCATATAGGGCTATGAATCCTACTAAACGCGTCCTTTCTGGTATTCGCGCCACTGGTCGGTTGCACTTGGGTAATTACTTGGGTGCAGTTAAGGGCATGTTGGCGCTCCAAGCAGATGAACAGTACCAAACTTTGTACATGGTGGCTGATGTGCATACGATTACTACTCCGTACGATGTTGAAGAATTGCGCCGAAACAGACGCGAGGTGATTATTGATTATTTGGCAGTTGGCTTGGATCCGGAGCGATCGATCATTTTTCAACAATCGGAGGTGAACCAACATTTAGAGTTGGCTTTCTATTTATCGGCGGTGACCACGATTGGCAAAATGCAACACTTACCTACTTTCAAGGATAAGGTCAAACAGTATCCGCAGCACAACACGATGGCTTTGTTGAATTACCCCATCTTAATGGCGGCTGATATTTTGTTGTACAAAGCCGGACTGGTGCCGGTTGGCAAAGATCAGGAGCCGCACTTGGAAGCAGCGCGGGAGATTGCGCGACGGATGAATCAGGATTATGGCACAGATTTTCCCGAACCAGTTTCTTTTAAGACAGAGGGTGATTACGTGCCTTCACTAACCGGAGAAGGCAAGATGAGCAAAAGTGTGGAGGGCAGTTACATTAACTTGACAGATGATTTGGAAACGATTCAGCATAGATTGTCCGCCGCGCCCACAGATAGTGGTCAAGGGAAAGTTGAGGTGGTCGGTGACGATCAGAAAAGCAGGCGTTTTGTTGATCAGTCGGGAGCAGAATCAGAGGGGGTGGCGAATTTATTGAGTTTAGTTGAATTATTTGAAGGTGAAGATAAACGGAATAAGTACGAGGCTGATTATCAAGGTGCAGGTATTCGGTATGGGGAGTTGAAGCAGGACTTGGCGGTGGCGATTTATGAGCAGTTAGAGCCAATTCAGCAGAAGCGGAGAGAGTTGGAGGCTGATCCAGGTTATGTTGATCGAGTGATTGCTGAGGGGGCAGACAAGGCGCGACAAATTGCTGTGGAAACTGTTGAGGAAGTTAGACAAAAAATGGGGCTGAGACAATGGCAGTAAACCAGAAACTATCGACGTCTGTTGATTCAATGATGCTTCTTATACCACTATTGGTTGGTATTCCAATTCTTTTTTTTCTCTTTTTAGCGTTTACAACACAAACATATGTATCAATGCCAGTTTCTATTATTTTGGCTTTGATAATAAGATTAGTCTTTTATAGATATCGAATTCCCATTTTCAACGCTCAACAAATTACGACGATATTATTTCTTTATAAAAATCATAAGCAAACAAGCATGTCATGGTTTAAACTAGTCGTTGCGTACTTGTATATACCCATGTTACTTGCATGATTTTTTGTACTGAGTATATTGCTCAATATGTATTTTGAGAGGAATTTATGAAAAACTCAATTACTTATGATGACTTTCTAAAATTAGATATTGTGACGGCGAAAGTGCTCACCGCAGAGGTGGTGAAGGGGGCGGATAGACTACTCAAATTGACGGTTGATGCAGGCGAAGAGTACGGTGAGCGGACAATTGTGTCTGGCATTAGGGAGTGGTACCCACCCGAGGAAATAGCTGGCCGGACAGTGATTTATCTTGCTAACCTAGAACCAAGAGTGATTCGTGGGGTAGAAAGTCAGGGTATGTTGCTGGCTGCGGGCGATCCGCCGGCGTTGCTAACCGTTGAGCAGTCATCAGATGAGGCAATAGGTAGTAAAGTGCGTTGACAAGCAAAAGATCGTTCATTGTCCTCCTGCATTTACAGTTTGACAGTAGACTCCTTTCATTGTAATCTCTTTGGATTCCGCTGCCAGGCGTGATAGAATACATTCGTTTGATATATAGTAAGTTGCTAATTATGTTAGAATTTTTTACTTTGTGTCATTATTGATGATGTTCTAGACAAAAAAATTAAGAAAAGAAATAAGTAGTTAATAATAATTATATGGCAGACGCACCCAATTCCACCAATTCTCAATCACAACAACCAACCGATAAAAAATCGACCCAGCCTGATCAGTCAGGACAGACACTAAAGTCAAAAGGCCAACCCAATGGCAAGCGCCCCAAACAGCGCGAGATTAAAGTTTTATCAGTCAAGATCAACCTCAATCAATTGATGAACAAAGGCTTGTTGTATTTATTTATTGGATTGTTGTTTTTACCATTTATCATTTCATTAGTGCAATCAAATTCAGCCGAAAAAATTACGCTTTCTCAAATGGTGGCGGACGTACGCGAGGAAAAAGTTGAGAAAATTGAAGTGGCTGGTAATGACTTAAGACTGATATATAAAGATGAAGTCAATAGGGTAGCTCGGAAAGAAAATAATCAGCAGCTGGTGGAGATTTTCGATGCAGCTGGCATTGATTTAGGCGCAGTTGATGTGCAAGTAGAAAACTTGACCGTTGGAGCGATGATTTGGGAATTAGTGATCGTTTTATTGCCAATTTTGTTATTAGCAGGTTTATTTTTCTTTTTGTTCAGACAAGCTAGAGGTGGTCAAGATGGAATTATGGGTATTGGTCGCAGTAAAGCTAAACTTTTCATCAAGGGCAAGCAAAATGTGACGTTTAAAAATGTGGGTGGCATGGATGAAGCAAAAAAGGAATTAGAAGAGATTGTTGATTTTTTGAAATCTCCTAAGAAATACATTAAAGTTGGCGCGCGCACTCCTAAAGGCGTGTTGTTGGTTGGTCCGTCTGGAACAGGAAAGACGTTGTTAGCGAGAGCGGTCGCGGGTGAAGCCAACGTGCAGTTTTTGTCTATTGCGGGTAGTGAATTTATGGAAATGCTAGTTGGAGTGGGCGCATCAAGAGCGCGGGATTTATTTAGCACTGCTAAAAAGTTGGCACCATCAATTATTTTTATTGATGAAATTGATGCAATTGGCAGAGTGCGTGGTCAAGGTAGCTTTGGCGGCCATGACGAACGTGAGCAAACTTTAAATCAAATTTTAGTAGAGATGGATGGTTTTACACCCAATGACAATGTGATCGTCATGGCCGCCACCAATCGCGGCGACATGCTAGATCCAGCTTTGGTTCGTCCTGGGAGATTTGATCGTCGGGTGACTGTAAACCTACCAGATTTAGAGGAGCGGAAATATATTTTGTCCATACATGCCAAAAACAAACCATTTGAAAAAAGTTTGGACTGGGAAAAAGTTGCTCGCCGCACGGTTGGCTTCTCCGGAGCAGATATTGAGAATATGCTTAATGAAGCTGCCATTGCTGTTGCCCGGGATAACCGTTCAAACATAACGATGGATGACATCGAGGAAGCTTCCCTCAAGGTGAAACTTGGGCCAAGTAAAAAACGCTTGCACGATGTTGAAGAAAGAAGAATGACTGCCTATCATGAGGCTGGTCATGCGATTATTGCTCACGTTTCTCCTCACTCAGATCCGGTACACCGTATCTCGATCGTATCACGGGGTCGGGCGCTAGGTTTTACCCTCACTCCCCCTGAAAGAGATAAACTTCAAGTCACTAAGTCTGAACTTCTTGATGAAATTGCAGTATTATTGGGTGGGAGAGCAGCTGAAATCATGATGTTCAACGAACTCACTGCGGGAGCAAGTAGCGATATTGATCGGGCCACTAGAATTGCGAGAGCGATGGTGATGGAGTATGGAATGAGTGCATTAGGACCGATGAACTTCACTCCTCAGTACGACATGGCTTATTCACGGGTAACAGGTGAGCCATTGAAAATTTCAGATAATTTGCAGGAGCAGGTTGACGCAGAAACTGGCAAAATTATTGATGAAGGTTTGCAGGCTGCCCAGCGATTATTGAAAAAATACAAAAAACAATTAGTAGCTGTATCAGAAAAATTACTTGAAGTAGAAACCCTTGATGGTGATGAATTCCAAAAAATTATGGGTATGTCCAAGGCACAAAAAAAGTATCAAAAGGTTTAAACTCCAATTATGAGTGCTGCTCATCACCGATTTGTGATTGTAGATGGACATGGAATTATTTATCGAGCTTATCATGCTTTCCCCCCTCTAAGTACTACTGACGGCACTTTGGTCAATGCTGTTTATGGATTTTCAAGAATTTTATTAACTGCAATTCGAAATTTAGAACCAGAATATTTGGCAGTGGCATTTGATCACAAAGCACCCACCAAAAGATCGGAAACTTTCAAGGATTATAAGGCCAATCGCCCAGCTATGCCCGATGACCTGCGGCCGCAAATTGAAATCGTGAAAGAAGTTGTTTCCACCTTAAACATCCCCCAGTTTGAAGAAGCGGGCGTTGAAGCCGATGATTTAATTGGCTCAATTACACAAGAATTAAGTGAGAACCCTACCAATCAAGCTACGATTGTCACGAGTGATAAAGATTTACTGCAGTTGGTTGATGATGAGATCCATGTTTGGATGCCTGCTAGAGGTCGGGGCAATGGCGATCAAGAATTTGATCCTTTAGCAGTCCAGAAGTTGCTCGGAGTTGCTCCGCAGCAAATTATTGATTTGAAAGCTTTAATGGGTGATGCATCAGACAATATTCCAGGTGTGAAGGGGATTGGTAAAAAAACCGCCCAAAAACTCATTGTCGAATATCAATCACTCGATGGTGTTTATCAACGCGTTGAACAGTTGGTCAAAAATCCCAATTTGAGTGATCCCCTTATTAAGGGGGCGCTACTAGATAAATTGGTAGCTGATAAGAAGAATGCCTACTTATCTCAACAGTTGGCTACGATTGATCGCCATGTAAAGACGGATTTTTCTTTGGAAGATTGCCGGGTGACGGCATATGACAAAGAGGCAGCAGCCAAACTGTTTGAAAAATTACAATTTGATTCTCTAATTGGTATGTTGCCCAAAGATGAGTTTGAGGTTGGTGTTCAGAGCGCGCTTTTTTAAATAGAATATAATTCTCGTATGGCTGAATTAAAAAAAAATCCCAAAATTGCCTTAGTTCATGATTATTTACGCGAGTATGGCGGGGCTGAGCGAGTACTCGAAGTGTTGCATGAATTATTTCCTGCGGCCCCCATATACACAGCTTTTGTTGATCGCGAAGCTCTGGGAATTCACTGGCAGAAATTTGCTGATTGGGATATTCGGCAGACTTGGATAACGAAAATTCCCTTTTATAAACAGCTATATTCACCTTTGCGAATTTTTGCGCCTCACTTTTTCGAGTCGTTGGATTTGTCGGGCTATGACATGGTTATTTCGTCTTCGAACGCTTACTTTGCCAAAGCGGTGCTGGTACCAAATGGCCAACACATTTGCTACTGCCACACGCCTGCTCGCTCACTATATGGCTACAATACGATGAGTGACTGGAAAAGCAACCCCATCACCCGGTGGATTGGCACCTTAATGAATCACTATTTAAGAGTAGTTGATTTTCAAGTTGCGCAGAGAGTTGATCAGTTTGTCGCTAATTCTCAGGAAACTAAACGCCGCATTGCCAAATTTTATAGACGGGATGCAGTGATAATTTATCCGCCGATTAATGTACCACCTAAGTTGACTGATCAACAGGCAAGTCAGAAACCTTATTACCTATATGTCAATCGCCTGGCGTTTGCCAAGCACCCAGAAATTGCGCTTGAGGCCTGCAACCAACTTAAGCTACCTCTCAAAGTGGTGGGTGATGGGCAGATGAGAGCTCGGCTGGAATCAATTGCGAGTGAGCAAATTGAGTTTTTGGGATCAGTTGATGATGAACAGTTGGCAAAACTTTATGCAGGAGCAAAGGCTTTGCTTTATCCAGTGGAGGATGAAGATTTTGGGATGGTGCCAGTTGAGGCGATGGGTTACGGCGTGCCGGTGATTGCTCACAACTCTGGCGGACCAAAAGAAACGGTCATTGATAGTAAAACCGGGGTGTTATTTGATGATTTGAGCGCAACGGGGTTGATGGCGGCGATCGACAGATTCAACAAAATCAAGTTTGATCAAAAAGTAATTCATCAGCACGCAACGAAGTTTTCAAAACAAAATTTTCTAGACTCAATTAAGATTTTATCTAACCTATCAAAAAAATAACGTATCGATGATGACCAGATATTTATAGGAAATCATAAATGGAAATATTACTTAATTATGCGATGTGGAATGCACCTCTTCTCCTGGTGATGGCAGGATTAGTGTGGCTGTCAATGAAGGTGCTTTATAAGATCTTAAAGTTAAAAAGCAAGAAGTTTTACAATGTGTTATATTTCAATCTTTTTTCTTCGCTATATCTAGGAATATTCCTTTGGTGGCTATTGTTCAAGTCTGATGCTGAGTTGGGAGTATTATTTTTTGCTCCTACAGCTTTTGTTTTTGTCGGCAACATTCTTCTGGTAATTGTACTTGGATTCATTACGATAATTCGTTTTTCATTTAAAAACTTCAAAGCATGGTTTATAAAAAACTACGAAAAATAATCTATAGATTTATCTAGCACACCTTCCAGACTATGAGCAAAAGATGATCGATCATATTCAGCATTGGGAAAAGCAGTTTGATCTTACTGCTTCTTAATTTCCACCACCGCTACTTCATGTTTCCCCATCTGTACCACAGTTTTCAACTCACCTAATTCATCGACTGGTTCATGAAAAGTGCGAGGCTGTTTTGTTAAAAACCAGTGAGTAATTTGGTAATTTCCAGGTTCAAGGGCAGTAAAAGTGACCGGCACTGCCTCGGTGTTGAGTCCCCAAGCGTCGAAGTTTGCCAGGGCGACTTGAAATGTGTTGGAGGCTGATTTGCTGGCGAGAGCTTTGACGTAAGTGCCCTTACCAAACAACTGCACCCGCTCATCGCCGAGTCGTTCCAACAATTGTAAAGCTCTAAATCTTGGTTTGGGCTGCGCGCCAAAATCTTGGTGTGTAAACATGCCCCACCTGCCCCAATGTGATTCGCCTTCGGGAGATTTACCATCCTGAATTTCGAAGACGAAGGCTTTTTCGATGACAGCGTTCATTTCAATCGCCGCCGCCGCCGTATGGGCGGCGGCGTAATTAGAATCATAACCACTACTCAATTCACTATCGTGACCCCATTCAGTAATGTGAAATTCCAAGGTTGGTTCCAGTTGTGGATATTTGTGAACCCAATTTTGAGCAGTGATCATATCAGTCCGAAATTGAGATAAATCGGTTGTGTAGCGGTGCCAAGAAATAAAATCTAATTGCAAATTATTGGTAATCACATGTTCTGCCAAGGCATCCAACCAATTGGTGTAGAGGGCAGTCGTCGCGGGTCCACCTAATTTGAAAGGTTGCACATTTCTAGCGTTGCGCGCTCCTTGAGCAGCAGCAGTGTACAAGTTTAAATAATTGCGATCGTTGCCATAATACTTCCACCCGCCAAAAAGGTCTGGTTCATTCCAGACTTCGTAGTACACATCCCTCAATCCTTTGGTGCCACTCACATGTTGAACCAAATTTTGAACCGCTACTTGCCAATCAACGAAATTAATTGGTGGATCAACAATACTACCTGTGCTGATATTGATGGGCATGTAAGATAATGAAATATAGGGTTTAGCACCTACACCCGCAATATCATCCAAAACCAAATCAAGCTTGCTGTAATTAAACTGCAAATTTCCGGAACTACCACTCACAATGTCATAAAAATCAAAGACATGATCAATCCGAATATACTCGGGATGTAGTGTGGCAATTTGGTTTGAGAGAGGAGCTAATCTCCAGGCATGGTCTTCACCTCCTTGCGCTAAGTTTCGCCATGGTTTATTGAGTTGGCCAATTACTTTATTGGTATCAATTACCAGATTGGCTTTTTCGGCAGTCGCTCGAGAGTAGAGATTTTGAACGTTATTCAAATTGAGGACAATTCCTGCCAAACTCACCCCAATCAGTACCAACACAAGCAAGTTCTTCGTTTGTTTGAAAAACATCACTCGTGTTTTGTGTCTACTCCGCATGACTTTAGCCTAGCACAATTTTTGTTGCTGTTGCTGAGTAAATTTTCTTTCTGAAATTTTATTTTGGATTTTTTATGTCAACTAGTCCATTAATGCATTGATTCAAATGTATTTGTTAAGGTTAAAACTGAATGTCGCACGATACTTTCCGGAATGATCGGAATGATAAACTTAGTTGATAGCCAAGATTTAGCTACCGGTACAGTCTAATTGACAACTTAGCACACAGGAGCTATCATTGCTAATTGTAGGCATTAAGTCTTAATCTTACGCTCAGCACACATGCGGGCAGAACACAAGGCAGCCATGATTGATCTATCAGCGAGACAAGTGCAAATTTTACGGGCGGTTATTCAAGAATTTATTGATACTGCCGAGTCGGTTGGGTCAGACACCATCGATCGCAAATATGCAATTGGTGTTTCACCGGCTACGATTCGTAACGAAATGGTCCAACTCACCAAACAGGGATATTTGCGCAAAGAGCACAGCAGTGCAGGCAGAATTCCCACTCCTCAAGCCTTAAAGCTGTATGTGAACGAGTTGATGAAAGAAAAAGAGTTGTCAGTAGCAGATGAAGTTTCTGCCAAGGAAAAAATTTGGCACACTAGGCGGGAAATTGACCAATTGCTCAGCGAAATATCCAAAGTGATGGCCGAAAAATCTCATGCATTAGGCATTTCAATGATGAATCACAACCGGGTGTATCATGCTGGATACGCCAATTTGTTAAGCATGCCTGAGTTTTATGATATTCAGGTGACACGGCAAGTGTTGCAATTGATTGAGGAAATTTCTGCTTTAGATGAAATATTTTCCAGTGCGACTAGTGAAAATCCAATTCATGTTATCTATGGCCAAGAAATGGGTAATAAAAATTTAGAGCCTGTAGGAATGATTTTTACCGATTTCTCAGCTCAAGGTCAAAGTTGCAGAATTGGGGTGATTGGATCAAGTAGGTTTGATTATCCATACATCATTCCAATGATGAAATACGTCAGGTCTTTGGTTCAGGAAATGGTTGAGTAGTTTTTCAAAATTTTAGGAATACTGTTATGTCTGATCAAAAAAAACATCAGTCACCCGCCAAAACGGTTGATGACCAAGTTGAAGAAAAGGATAAAAAATCGTCAGAAATAGCTAGGTTAGAGAAAAAAATTGAGGAGTTAGAGCGGGATCTAGAAAAGGCAAGAGAGAAAAATCAACAATCAGAACAGGCTGTGGCGAGGGCGCAGGCAGATTACCAAAATTTAAGCAGACGCACCGAGGAAGAACGCCAAAAAATTTATCAAACTGTTGCAAAAATTTTTGTTGCCGAATTATTAGAACCATTAGAACAATTAAATATGGCTGCCGTTCAGCTTAATGACCCAGGTTTAAACATGGTCTTAGAAAAGCTAGCGAAGGTTTTAGAACAACACGGCTTAAAGCCGATTGAAGTAGTAGGTCAACCATTTGATGTGGAAACGATGGAGTGTGTTGAAGTTGAAGATGGCATTAAGCCCGAGCAAGGTGTTGTCACAAAAGAGTTGCGTCAAGGCTATCGGTTAGGTGATGAAGTGATTCAACACGCGAAAGTAATTGTGGGCAGGAAATTAAATACTTGATTTATCGATTAAAAAATAAAGGATAAATTGGTCGAAAATTAATTAGCAGTCTATTGACATAACTGCCAATTATGTGTTAAAGTGGCAGCCTGAAGTTTGTAAACGTTTTAAGTCAGTTAAAGAAAGGCAACATGGCAGATAATAAAAACCAAGGCAAAATTATTGGCATTGATTTAGGTACAACCAATTCGGCGGTAGCCGTGATGGAGGGTGGATCACCCAAGATTATTCCTAGTAGTGAGGGCAGAAATACTTTTCCTTCTATTGTAGCTTTTAAGGGTGACGACATTTTGGTGGGTGATACCGCCAAGCGCCAAATGGTGATGAACAGCGAAAAAACCGTTAATTCGGTGAAGCGCTTTATGGGCCAGAAGTTAAATAGTGCCGCAGTGAAGAATGCCATTAAGCATGTTGCCTACCCAGTAGTAGCTGGGAAAGATGGCATGGCCGTCGTAAAAATTGGAAATAAAGAATTTACGCCCCAGGAAATATCAGCTCATATTTTGGGTAAAGCCAAAGCTGACGCTGAGAGTTATTTAGGTGGTACTGTAAACCGAGCGGTGATTACGGTGCCAGCCTATTTTGATGATTCACAACGCCAAGCAACCAAACAGGCTGGTGAGATTGCTGGCTTGAAGGTGGAGCGGATTGTGAATGAGCCCACTGCCGCTGCGTTGGCATATGGTTTAGATAAAAAAGGTAGCCAAGCGATTGCTGTTTACGACCTCGGAGGTGGTACTTTCGATATTTCTATTTTAGAAATTGGCGATGGCGTGTTTGAAGTTAAGGCCACTAATGGCGACACCTTCCTTGGTGGAGATGATTTTGACAGCAAAATCATTGAGTGGATTTTAGAAGAGTTTAAAAAAGAGACGGGCAAAGATTTATCAAAAGATCCACAAGCGATGCAGCGGGTTAAAGATTCCGCGGAAAAAGCCAAGATTGAGTTATCAAGCACTCAAAGCACCGAAATTAATCAGCCATTTATCACTCAGGGTGATGAAGGTCAACCACTGCATTTAACTTTAACCTTAACTCGTTCCAAGTTGGAAGAGCTAGTGGATGACTTGATCAAAAAGACGTTTGAGCCAGTCAAAAAAGCTTTGAAAGATGCCAAGGTGGATACCAAAGATATTTCTGACATTGTGTTAGTCGGCGGCATGACCCGCATGCCCAAAGTTCAGCAGGAAGTTGAAAAGTTTTTTGGCAAAGAACCGCACAAGGGTGTTAATCCAGACGAAGTGGTGGCGATTGGCGCGGCAATCCAGGCTGGTGTAATTGGGGGCGATGTATCTGATGTAGTTTTATTAGATGTGACCCCACTCACTCTGGGATTAGAAACGCTTGGTGGAGTAAGAACCGCTTTAATTGAGCGCAATACCACCATTCCGACCCAAAAATCACAAATTTTTTCCACGGCGGCTGATAATCAAACTCAGGTGGAAATCAATGTGTTGCAGGGTGAACGCGAAATGGCAGCTGATAACAAATCGCTTGGCAGGTTTATTTTGGATGGGATTCCGCCTGCTCCGCGCGGTGTACCACAGGTAGAAGTGACATTTGACATTGACTCAAACGGCATTCTGCACGTAACGGCGGCAGATAAAAAGACGGGTAAAGAGCAGAAAATTACCATTCAGAACTCCACCAACTTGTCTGAAGAGGAAGTGGAAAAAATGAAGGCAGATGCCGAAAAACACAGTGCTGAGGACAAAGCCAAGAAAGAATTGGTGGAAGCCCGCAATCACGCCAGCAGTGTAGCCTTTGAAATTGAGAAGCAACTCAAAGAGTACGGTGACAAGCTGAAAGAGGAAGATAGAAAAGAGATTGAAGAAAACGTCACTAAACTGAAAGAGTTGGCAGAACAAGACAACGCCACCAAAGAGCAGCTTGATGAGGCCACTGACAAGATGTTTAAGTCTGCGCAAAAGATCGGTGAAGTGATGCAGCAACAGGGTGCACAACCAGGAGCAGATGCCGCCGGAGGCGCAGGTGCGGGCTCGACAGACTCGACCAAATCAGATCAGGCCACTGGTGATGGTAAATCCTCCAAGAAGTCAAAAGACAACGGTGAAGTGGAGGAAGGTGAAGTGGTGAATGAGTAGCGACGGTTGTTTGAGGAGTGGTCGATCGTGTGCTGTTAAGTGAGTATTATCGACAAAATGTACGCTTTGTTGCGAAATGAAAAGGGTTATAGAGCCCTGGCTGTAAGCCAGGGCTTTTTCGTGACTTTTGGCCCTCGGTTGTGTTACGATTAGCTGAGTTGTGTTAGGCAACACTCTATGAGTCTTGTTCATTTATCCATTACTGAGAATAAAAAAGCTGGTTTCACCTTAATGGAACTCTTAGTGGTGGTGGCGATTATTGCCATTTTGTTTATCGCGGTGGCGATGGTAGCGCAGACCTCAATTAAAAGAGCTCGGGTGGCGAAAGCGCAGGCAGATTTAAACAGGATCGCCAAGGCGGTGAGGCAATACGAGCTGGATACAGAGTCGTCATATATTAAAACATCATTGAACGAATGTAAAAATGAATCTTATTCTCCAATTGATGACAAAATTCCACTTGTAGCTGATGATAGTCAACAAGGGTGGAATGGCCCTTACATAGATGAGTTGCCGCTTGACCCTTGGGGAAGTCCTTACTTTTATATGGATTATTATTATTGTGGAGAAGGGGTGGTAGGTTGTGAGGGTTATGAAGGTAAGTATCTTCGTGTCGTAGCGTCGCATGGACCTGATAAACAAGGTTTTCAGGGTACTCAACTCGGCTTAGCGGAACCATATTCAGGAACACTTGATAAAGATAATATAGTCTTAAGATTGTTTACTTGCCCTTAATCACAGAAACTACAACCATCTATTTTCATTTTGAGATTTTGTTTGTCATAAGTTATGATGCATGACTAAGATGCACAAAACAACCCCCTCAGTCATCATGCCGGTTTTCAATGAAGAGGATACAGTGGGTGATGTGCTGCAAAGACTGGTCAAGCAACCGCTCGTCAAGGAAGTGATTGTGGTCAATGATGGGTCTACGGATAAATCTGCTCAGAGAATCAAGAAAGTCAAAAGTAAAAAAATTAGATACTTCAAAAAAGAGAATGGGGGCAAGGGGAGTGCGATTCGGTTTGGTTTAGAAAAAGCCACCAAGGACTACGTGCTCATCCAAGATGCCGATTTGGAGTACGATCCTGAAGATATTCCAGCTCTTTTAGATCCCATTCAAAAAAGAAAAGCGGTAGTGGTGTACGGTTCACGCTTTTTGGGCCCGCATCTTAATCTGTTATTTTGGCACCGGTTGGGAAACTCGATGCTCAATTTTGTGGTCAATATTTTGTACAACACCACCCTGTCAGACATGGAAACGTGTTATAAAGTGATTCCTACAAAGGTCTTTAGAGAGTTGGATCTGAAGGCGAATGCGTTTGACATTGAGCCGGAAATTACCTGTAAACTTTTGCGGCGAGGAGTGAGAATTTATGAGGTGCCGATTAGCTATGTGGGCAGAACGCACGCGGAAGGGAAGAAAATCACTTGGATGGATGGTTTTGAAGCATTGGGTGTGATTTTTAAGCACCGTTTTCAATAGATTGGTATTTGGTTCGAAGCAAATTGGTCAGAGATTGGTCGTTTGATTAATCGTCTGATTAACTTAATGCTGTGGTATGTTCGCTAGCTGTTGATTTTTTCTAATCACCAACAAATTGTTGCAACCAAACTCAAAGTAGTGGTGTTGAATTTGGCAGTTAGCGCGGACAGGTTTCAGCATTTTTAATAGCGAATTTTTATCAAAGTAATTTTTGTGTTCTTCAATTTCGCGGCGAGAGATAATTTTTAATTTATAGGATAATGTTTCTAAGATATTTTTAGCCTTGGGTGTAGGAGTAGTGAATACTGCCAAACCACTTGGGCGCAATACCCGCAACGTATCGCGCAAAATTTCTGCTGGGTGAGAAATGTGCTCTAGGAAAGCAAAGCCCACAACAAGATCGGCACGATGAGCTGGCAGCGGAATAGACTTTTTCATTTTCTTGACTAAAATTTTGGTGTTGGTGGGTAATTTTCTTATTTCGGTTTTTTTCACCAAAGGATCAATACCGGTGTAAGTTTTCACCTTAACTCCGGACCTAACCGCCCGATGAAAAAACCTCATTTTAGGGCCGCAGCCTAGATCAACGATATCGATTGGTGTATCTTTGGGGATGTGATTGAGTCCAGCTTGAAACCGAAATTCTCGCGCCAATGGCTCAAGCAATTCTTCATCTAGAGGATTAAGCATGTTGATGATAATTATAGGTGTTTTGGGGTGATAAAGATACACTAGCATAAAAAAATATCATTCAACAGGATTCACGTTGAAGAGACAAAATTATCTTAAATTGTTTCAAAATTTACTGTGTTAGCTGGACATATTTTAGAGTTATACTGGGACAAATGAATCCACCAACAAAAGAATGGTTGTTGATGAGAAGTCGATCCTTCAATCAGATGATGTCCTTCTTTGCTTATAAATCTCACTCTCAAGTGGCGAGGGTGATCATCGTGGGCGGCGTTTTGGTGATGATGCGATGCTGGCAGTTTTTCTTGGGCAGCACGCTTTTTTTTGGAGATAACTATTCATTAATGGTACCGGGCAAATTGTACACAAGTCAGTGGCTGCTCAAAGGCGTGCTGCCCCTTTGGAACCCCTACTTATTTGCTGGTATTTCATGGGTGGGAGATATCAACCAGTCCATTTTTTATCCAAGTACGCTATTGTTTATGGTTTTTCCGGCTGCAATTGCTCTCAACGTTAATATTACGTTGCATTTCTTGATTAGTTTTGTAGGAATGTATTATTTATCGAAAAAATTTGTGCGTTCCAAGACTGCGGCTGTGATCGCGGCTACAATTTGGACATTTTCTCCTCAACTAGCGGGTGCAGCCAATAATATATCAACTTTTCAATCTTTAAGTTGGATGCCGGTTGTAATTTGGGCAGGTCTTAACATTCAAAAAAAATGGGGAGTCTTGAGTTTGGTGTTGGCAATTGCTGCGCAACTACTTGGTGGGTATCCTCAACATGTTTTGTATACCGTACCGATTGCGATTTTGTTATCCATATATTTCAATTATGTGCATCTTCCTAAAAAGAAGGATTGGTGGCATTGGTTGAAGTTGTGGTTGATGGCGGGTATTCTAACCGTTGGTTTAACCGCATTCGTCTGGATGCCTTTTTTAGAAGAAGTGGCAAATTCTACGCGAAGTATTCAGGCTGATCATCAGGCTGCCGCAGGTTCTTTAGAGTTCTCCGAATTAGTCAAATTATTTCTACCATATTTATATGATAATCCTGTTGAAGGCATAAAGTGGGGTCCTTCTTGGAATAAACCTCCCAACGTGATGATTTACTTGACTTGGTTAGGGCTGGTGGTGATAAGTTACAAATTAGTGAAGAGCAAAAAAACTGCGCTTGATTGGCTGTTTGGCTTACTAATTTTGATTAGTTTTTTAATCGCTTTGGGAGATAATCTGCCATTATTTTATTTGCTTAAACAAATTCCTTTATTCGGTATTACCAGAGGGTTGAGTACAGTTTTGATGGTACCTTCATTGTTGGGTGCATTATGGATTGCAGTCTGTTTGGACAACCTACAGCTTTCTAGAAAATTTGTGCGTACACTAATGAAATTCTGTGGTTTTTTAGCTGTAATAATTTTGTTAATGATGGTTTTGACTCGTTTAAATTTTGAATTGGTGTGGTACGAAGTTGATGAAATTTTGAACCTTAAACTTTCAAGCAGTGTTTTTCACACTCTGGCCAGAGATAAGGTGATTTTGCAAAATGTACTCAGCAATCTTTTTGTGAATAGCGTCATATTACTTTTTGCTGTCTGGTCATTTCATAACAAACGAGCTTGGTTATTGATTGGTCTCCTTTTTTTGGAAATGAGCTTTAATACTCAGGGTCATTTCTTTTTTGCTCCTCATCAAGTTTATCGACAAGGAGAACAATTAGACATTGAAAAATTGTTAGCTCAAGCCGATTTGGATAATTATCGAATGCTGACTAGAAACTACAACTCACCTTATGCAGATTTTGGTGCTTACTGGGATGCTTTAACTGTGCGCGCTCCATTCAGCGATTCTTATGTAGATCAGCAAGAATTGAAGGAATTTAATCATCTCATAAGAATGCGAGATGGTTTGACGCCCAACTGGAATATCACTCAGCAAGTGCCGTTAATTCATGGGTACACAACACTCTTACCTTTGGCGATGCATCAAATATTTGCTGGTGAAGGGCAAGACGCCAGCATCAACGATTTACCGCAAATTGACGTGGCAGACCCTGCATTGCAAACTTGGGCAGTACGTTATTATTTGGTTGACACCTGGTTTCCCTCTTATGATGAAGTGATGCCCGCCAAATTAATTGATGAGCAAGGAGTGTGGCGGTTGTATGAAATCAGCAACGTCCAGAGTAGGTTTAGAGATGAACATGGCAATCATTTACAAATCAAAAATTTACATGAAAATCCTAATCAGTTGGAATTTGAGATAGAAAATAATGCCGAGTCAGCTCAGATAGTTATAGCAGATAGGTATGACCACAACTGGCGTGCAAAAGTTAATGGTCGGGAGGTGCCGATTACAAATTATTTGCAGCAAAGGCAATTCCCGATTGATGCTGGTTTTAATCGGATTGTAATGTGGTATTCTCCAAAATTATTTCATTATGGAATTATCATTTCTTCGCTCACGCTTGGAATGGTGGTTACAGTAATGTTTGTTACAAGAAGACGCGTTAGCAATCACCAAAGATGAGTGCTTAACAATTGGTGCGGCTAGTGTTAAAATGAGTGCTTGTTAATTTGGTGTAAATTCACAAAAATTCAGAAATTTGGAAATTGGTTCAAGATGGCAACAAAAAGAGATTACTACGATATTTTGGGTGTGACCAAGAGTGCTACAGATGCAGATATCAAATCTGCTTACCGCAAGAAAGCACTCCAGTGGCATCCAGACAAAAACCCCGATAACAAGGCAGAGGCAGAGAAGAAGTTTAAGGAAATTAACGAGGCTTATCAAGTGCTTTCTGACAAGCAAAAAAGAGCTTCTTATGACCAATTTGGTCACTCGGCTTTTGATCCGGCAGGCGGTATGGGCGGCAATCCATTTGGTGGTGGCTTTAGACAGGGACCATTTACTTACACCTACACCACGGGTGGTAGTCCCAACATGAATTTTGATTTTGATGACCCGTTTGAGATTTTTGAACAGTTTTTTGGTGGTGGTTTTAGCAGGGCCCGTCAGCAACGACCCCGTTATTCGCTGCAGATAGATTTCATGGAAGCGATTAAAGGGACGACCAAAGAAGTGGATATTGAAGGTAAGCGTAAAAAAATTAAAGTACCAGCTGGTGCCAATGATGGCACCAGAATTAGGTTTGATGACTTTGATGTCACGATCAATGTACGCACTCACGACCGTTTCAAGCGTGATGGCTACGATTTATTTGTTGATCAAAAAATTCCTTATTCGAAGGCGATTTTAGGTGGTAGCACCGAAGTGAAAACGATTGATAATTCTTTGAAATTAAAGATCAGACCAGGCACTGCTTCTCACACCATGATTAGACTACGTGGTGAGGGCGTACCGCGCTTGCAGGGATCTGGTAAAGGTGACCTTTATGTGCGACTGATTGTGTCAGTGCCTGAGAAATTGACAATTGAACAGAAGCAGGCAGCACAGGAGTTGCAACGAGTGGGATTATAGCTACCAATTGTGTCAGATTGAGATTCTAGCGGCAGATTTTTTCTTGTTGAAGTAAATGAAAATGTCTGAGCCTAAATCAATTAGGTTGATTCTTTACCGGTGAGTAACTCTTTGCCAGCGGGCAAGCGGCCGATTTTAATCGCGATTTGATGGTTGCTAGATATCACTTCGCCTGAAGATGTAGTCAATTGAAGCGGGTCATTATCAATCGCGACAATATCACTCAGTTTTACAATATGCTGATTAACCTCGCCTTGTTCATCAAGCGGTTGCCACTGGATAAACACCAGCCATTCTGTAGAAGCGAAAAGTTCTTGCCAGGACGTTGGTAGCGGGCGATCAAATGATGGATTTAGATATTGATTTTTAATACTGGTGATTTGCTCAATAGTTTGAGTTACGTCTAAAGTCAGCAGCTCGGAAAGGGTGGTGATGACCCATTCATGCTTGTGTAAATTGAGCTGGTCTATCAACTCTGATAAGTCTATTGGCAGGCGGTTTTGGGGATCAAAGCCAACTTCTGAAAGTGAATTAACTGATGAATTTCTACTGGGGAGCTGATCAGTTGACGGAATATCTGGGGTTGTAATGGTCAAACTTTCGGAAGTTCTCATCATAACAAGTAGACTAAGCTGAAAGCCTATAAGTGTCAAGGCGATGATTCGAGTTAGGTCCGGCTTTGAGAACTTATTTTGTCAGTTAGGGCTAGGGAAACTGGGAGGAGATGATCGTTTGATAAATGAAAAAAATGGAGGAAAATTAAGATTGCAATTGAGGATAGAGATTGGGACCTGGAAAGAAATACCTTGGTACTGCTGCAACTTGAAAAAATCAAAAACCTTGGTTGTAATCAGTCTTAAAAAACTTTAAACTTAGTAGCAATGCCCGAACCCCAAGATTTTATTAATCAGTCACGAGCGGTTGGCAAGTCCGACCAAGCGATTTTTCAAGAATTGAAAGCTGTAGGGTGGACAGATCAACAATTACAGGATTATTTTCCAAATTTAATCACGAGCGGTGCTGCGCCTGTGGCGCAGCACGAACAAAGTACAGCGAATGCCCAACTGGCTTCAAAAAGATGGCCAATGATTATTGGTATTTCGGTATTGGTGGTATTGATGGCCGCCGCCGGCTATGCAGTTTATCAGTACTGGATGGAGCAACAAGCAGAACCAGAGCCACTAAGCCCGGTGCCGGAACCGGCGGCGGCCTCTCCTTCTGCAGAACTTAATAATTTAGTTACTCAACAAGCTGCCACGATGGGCGTGGTAGTCTATTCGTTCTTAGATGAAACTCTCGATCAGATCAAAGTCATGAGTTTTGATCTCAATGCGAGCACTTCAGCTGAATTGTATGCTCTGTCCGCCAGCGAGAGCGCGGAGTTGACCGCCGGTAATTGGTCGCCAGATGGAAGGTACCTACCCGTGACAATTGCTGCCAGCCAACCACAAGCACTGTTTGTTGATAAATACACCAACCAAGTTGATCATCATCAAGCGGAATTATCCAATCCTTGGGAAATTATTCCAGGATTTGTGGCTTACTGGTCATCTGGTACGACTGCCGTCATCACTGAGCATGCTGCCTCACAAGCCGATCAACTTACAAGAACAGAAATTTCTTTGGCAGGTCAAGTTATCACTAGTGATGTGGATCAGCGGGTCAAGTATGGTAATGAACAGTTTACTTTAGATTATGGACAAGTTGGTTCCAGAAGTGCCGATTTAATACTCACTAGCCAGTCAGTTCCAGTGATTTTAATTAAAGATGCTCCATTTAAAGCTCTGCCTGATTTGTTGCCGGTGGGGATGATAAATGACCAGGTATTTTTCTACAAAATTGAAAAATCAGCTCAATCTGAAACAGCTCGCTCAGAGTTGCAAGATGTTGAACAAAATTTTACATCAGATCCCAGCCAAAACTCAGAATTAACTGATTCCGCCATCACGCAATCATCTGCAGTTGATGCCACCATTGACATGTCTGACCAAAATATTTCGTCAGACCAGACCTCAATTTCGAGTAATTCACAGCAGCTGTTGGCGTTGGCGAGTGACCCTGCCGCCACCAGCGGCGCCGTTTTAGGTGTGACCAATCCCACTGGTTTAGAAACACATTTGCTTATTTATGATGCAGTACAAGGTACTCAATTAAGTGACGAAGTGGTATCAACTCCCGGATGGTTTACTTCCAAGGTCATCGTTCACCCCACCACAGGCCAACTCTATATTTTGGAATACCAAGAGCTTGATGCGAGCGGCAACGGTTTAGTACAGCTCAAAAAATTGGCGTCAGTCAATGAGGCAAGTCAGGCAACCGATCAACCGCCAGAACAAGCTACCGCCTCGGCTACAGCAGAAGGACCAGAGTTTCCAGCAACAGCAGATGAATCTGCTATCATCACTTTTCCCGCAAAAATTTCCAATTTTGATGTTCCTTTTTCTAATCCTGGTCAGTTTGAGTTTACTGCTGATGGCAACTGGTTTGTCTACAGAATGCTTGACAACCAAACAGGTACCACACAGCTCAGAGCTTTCAACCTCAATTCAGCCGCAGAAGTTCCAGTTTGTGTTACTAATTGTGGATTTATTAGTACTTATAATCCGATGACACCTAATCATCGTTAAATTAACATCTCATATTGATTATTAAAGCATTTTTGTTGCTAAATCTTTTTTATTACAATAACACGAACATTGCAGAGATGTAATTTTTGCAGTATAATCAAGTCTGGTGTGGTGAGAGAGGCCTTGAGATGAGAGTGCCTCTTTTTTTCACTGCATTACAAAAAATGGGTATCACTTATTGAAGTCACTTTGACTATCAAGCAAACAGTTATAAAAGGGAAACATGCAAGATTCAAATTCACGGGTTGTCAGAACTGAGTTTGCTGCTGCCATCAATCAAATTGCAAATGAGCGCAAAATTCCCGTCGATTCAATTTATGACGCGATTGAGCAAGCACTCGTTTCGGCTTATCGCAAGCAATA
>DBQS01000015.1:2707-3718 GCA_002305355.1 Patescibacteria group bacterium UBA1388 | reverse complement strand
GTTTTACGGATGGATGGCCGGACAGTCGTACTAGACATTGGTCGTGGCCAGGGATACATGCCTCCAGAGGAGCAGATGCGGGGCGAGTTTTACCGCATGAACTCTCGTGTATCAGTTTTGATTAAAACCATCAGAGAAACACATCGTGGTAAAGTGATCATTGTGTCCAGAGCTGACAAAGAACTGGTTGCAAAATTATTTGAACGTGAAGTACCAGAAGTTTCTTCAGGTGCGGTCAAAATTGCCTTGATTGCACGAGAAGCGGGTGTTCGCACTAAGTTGGCAGTATCTTCATCTCAAGAAGGAGTCGATCCAGTTGGTTCCTGTGTGGGTCAACGGGGCGTGCGGGTTCAGGAAGTGATTCGTGAGCTCAATAACGAAAAACTTGATATTATCCCTTACACTGAGGACGCGCAAATGTTGTTGAAGGCAGCATTGGCGCCAGCAGAGAATCTTACCGTGGAAATTAACGAAGACAAAAAGAAAGCAGTTGTGATTGTTCCAGATGATCAATTGTCTTTGGCTATTGGTCGGGGCGGGCAAAATGTGCGTTTAGCTGCCAAACTCACCGGTTACAAAATTACCGTCAAATCAGCTGCGGGTAAAGTTGAGTCTGAAGTCACAGGTGAAGAAGAGTATGAAATTGATACCTTCAAAGGTATTGATGAGGAAACTAGAAACTTGTTGGTTGAACACAAATTAACCACTCTCACCGATCTTTCTAGATTTGCTGAAAAGTGGCAAGCTTTTGAAGAGGTCTCTGATGAGCAAAAAGCAATTCTACAGAAACGAGTTGCAAAATTTGAGAAGGATATGGCGGAACAAGATAAAAATAGGTTAACAGAACAAGGTTAGAAATTAATTGAAGGTTTTACGTATCATGGCAGTTCAAAAAAGACCACCAATCATCACCATCATGGGTCATGTTGATCACGGCAAAACGTCACTGCTTGATTATATTCGTCACAGTCGTGTGCAAGCTAAGGAAGCTGGTGGCATTACCCAACACAT
>DBQS01000015.1:1348-2603 GCA_002305355.1 Patescibacteria group bacterium UBA1388 | reverse complement strand
GAAGCTGATGTAGAGTTGGTGGTCGCAATCAATAAGATTGATGTCAAAAACGCCATGCCAGATGTTGCAAAATCCCAACTTGCCGAACACGATATCCTAGTGCATGGTTTTGGCGGAGATATTGAGGTTATTGAGTTATCAGCCAAAACAGGTCAGGGCGTTGATCAGCTTTTAGAAACGTTAATCGTTACTGCTGAGCTAAAAGAATTCACCGCCGATCCAGATGCTCCTTTAGAGGCAGTGGTGATTGAATCCGCCAAAGATACTCGCCGTGGTCCTGTGGCAAGCGTGATTGTGAAACAAGGTACGCTCAAGCCCAAACAAGATATTACCACCGAAACTGCTCAAGGTAGAATTCGCATGCTTTCCGATGAAAATGGCAAAATGTTACGGGAAGCTCAACCTGGTAGCCCAGCTGAGATCGTAGGTTTCAAAGACGTGCCAGACATCGGCGAAATCGTGCATGATCAGAATGCCAATTATGACAGCATCGAGACCTCTTCAACTGAGGATGAAATTGCAAGTCAAGAGGTTGATCCTTTCGCTGATTTAGATTTTTCCGTGTTTGCGGATGAACAGAAAAAATTAAACCTGATTATTAAAGCTGATGTGAAGGGTACTTTGGAGGCAATTATTCAAACAGTTGATCAGGATAGTGTGCAATTGATTTCTTCAGGAGTGGGACCAGTTACGGAACATGAAATTGATTTGGCGGAAGCGAGTGATGCGATGATCATTGCTTTTAATATTGATGTGCCGCGCCAAGTGAAACAGTTGGCCAAAGACACAGGCGTTAAGATTAAAACTTATGACGTGATCTACAAATTGATTGAAGATTTGCAAAAACAAATGTTAAAGTTGATGGATAGCACCATTGATGAAGTGACTACTGGTGAGGCAGAAATCATGCAGGTTTTTGAAATGCGTGGCGAGCGAATTGCCGGTATCAAAGTGAAAACTGGTCAAATTAAAAAGAGTGATTGGTTGCATTTGTATAGAGAAGATGAGATTATTGCCAATCCGGTTATCAAGACCATGATGCACGGCAAAGAAGAAATTCAGGCCGTCAATACAAAAAATGAAGCTGGGTTTACTTTTAAAAATCGTCGTCTAGACTTTCAGGTGGGCGATAAAATCGTTGCCTACAAAAAAGAGGATGAGTAGGGTATAATACGGCCTCTAATAATTATTAATGGTTACTTTGTGGGTTGGTTGGCCGCTTTGGCCACACGAACCCAACAAGGGATACGCTTTA
>DBQS01000015.1:0-1237 GCA_002305355.1 Patescibacteria group bacterium UBA1388 | reverse complement strand
CTCAAGCAAGTCGCCAAAAGACGTCGCTTGCTCAATTTTTTGTTGGACAGAAGCGAAGATAGATATCGCAAGCTTATCGAGCGACTTGGTTTGAGTAAATAGTCTGATGTCCCATGCAATCACCAGAAAGAGTTTCGCAACAGCCTGCCAAGGAATCTGAAACGAGTAGGTTGAGGAAATGGTGGGAGATAGTATCTGCTTTGGCAATATCCTATTTTAATAGAATAACTTCTCCCGAGTTTTTTGTTGAACATGATCCAATTGAATACCTGTTTTTTAAAAAAAGAAGGTTAAATGCATTAGCACAGCTTGGAGGATGTATAGTGGATGCACGATGCGACTATGTACAAATTGTGATTCAAGGCAAGTATGGTAATGAAGAACACAAATATCCGCTAGAACTACTTGATGAAACTGGACGCAGGAGTTTGGAGACCCAAGTAAGTGATTTAGTTATGAAAGTCGATGAAATTTGTCCAATCTTGGTGAGCTATAGATTAAGTGGCAAAATTGGTTGCCAACAATTTTTTATACCTGGTCGCTACGATTTTTTAGACGAACTCAATAATTAGCAAAATTGAGGGAATAGGAGAGATTGATGAATACCGTAGAAGTTGATGACAAGACCAAATTGTCAAATTTTTATTGTACCCGTCGAGCATTATTGCAAGGTGTTGCCGGATTAGCGCTGACAGGATTGGTTAATCAAAGATTTCATCGATCTAGTTCGCAAGAAGGCTTGCAGTCAACTAATCCGCTCGATCAGGAATTTGTGCAAACTGATTCAGGTGAGGGGTTATCCGAATTGATCCAGGCAATTTATCAAGACATATCTAAAAAAAACTCTCGAGATTATAAGGAAAAACACCCTCAAAACTTGATGTCAGAGATTCTAATAATGATAGGTATCTTGTTGGGGGTGAGAGGTCTAACGCAATTATCTAACCAACGTACATTTAATCAAACCAATGATGAGTCAAACTATAATCCTGAAGACCAACTCAATGATGCGCAGGCAGTTGGTGGATTGACAGAGCTAACAAAAAACAAGGTTGACAGCTAACCACATGATAACCTATAATAGTAATAGTAGTGATGAGTATTGAGAAATTTAGGTAGCAACATTGATAGGATTAATATGAATAGGATAGAAGGAACATCTCAAAAATTATCAGAGCCCATCTCAAGAAGAGAGCTTTTGCGTGTTATGGGAGCCGCCTTGACAGGAATAGCAGTT
>DBQS01000012.1 GCA_002305355.1 Patescibacteria group bacterium UBA1388 | reverse complement strand
GCTGTAGCCGCACTAAAAATAACTTTATGCATGTTATTTTTCCTTTCTTTATATTTACTAATAGGCACATTATTGTCCCCGTTTCCGCTTCACGTCAGTAATCTTTCTTACAATTATTTTGTAATTTGCATAACAGATTATTCGGGCTATAATTTCAGTTATAAATGAGTTCTTCTATCACTTCTCAGCTCAAAAGATACTTTTCTAGATACCCTTTAAGAACTTATAGGAAACGAGAAAGGATTGTCAGACCCGAAGAAATTGTGCCCGGAATATTTTTTATAAAGACGGGCTTTGTGCGTCAATCTACTATCTCCCGTGAAGGTAAGGAACTCACTTTAAACATTTTTCAACCAGAATCTTTGTTATTTTTAATTCTCACCTTGGAAAACAAGAAAAACACCTATTATTACGAAGCTTTAACTCAAGTAGAGGCATACTGCGCACCATTTTCAGAAACAGTTGACTTCATGTTGGATAAGCCACAATTTATGCTCAACCTACTGAAGCGGGTAAGATATGGAATTTCTATTTTTAATGATCGGATGGAATCACTTACTTTTAGTAATGCCAAAGGCAAGTTGGCTACTACCTTGTTAATCCTGGCACAACGTTTTGGCAAACGAGAAAATGGCTATATCACCATTCCTTTTCCACTCACACACAATGACATCGCTAACTTTGTGGGACTGACTAGAGAGACAACCAGCATTGAAATGAAATCATTGGAAAGACACCACATCATTGAAGACATAAAAAACATACCCGAATTTTGAGTATTGATGCAATTGAGGAATTAGCCTCGATTCAACCTAAGTGGGAGCGAGTCTAACTTCATAGCATCTACCAATTATTCTAAAGAATGTTTCTCAACCTGTAGCGTTTTAAGATCAAGCATCATGAATGTAGCCTGCTTTGTGCGATAGCCACACAATTCTCCTGGATTGAGCAATAAGGTATGATCTTTTTTTTCTTCAAAATACAGGTGATCATGACCGTAAATTGCCACATCATACTCACCGGTGGCAGCAGCCATTTGACTAATGTGGGGATAGTGATTCATATAAATTTTTCTCTCGTCAAGTTCTAGACTCATTTCCCTGCCATGCAGAATGACATTGGGCAGCTTATCAATCGCTCGACTAATCCCAAGTTTTTCACCTTCGTTGTTACCCCATACATAATGCACTTGACCTCGAAATTCTGCTAGCATCTGTACTCCTATGGGGGCAATGAGGTCGCCAGCGTGGAGTAGGGCGGTGCAACCGGCTTGATTTGCCCCAGCGATGGCCTGTTTCAAATTCTGCCAATGGTCGTGACTATCACTAACAATAGCTACTTTCATGCTTGATCCTCCCGTATTTCAGATTATCATACATATATGATGAAGTAAGTATTAGTTTAACAGCTATGATAGACACAACTGAAAACCACCCACAAATAACTGATTATGGCATCAGCCCTGCAGCTGATCAAAAACAACTAGAACTTGATACCAAACACAGTGGGCGAGATATCTCTCCATCTCAAACATTTGGTGAGTATCAATTTTTAGAATTTAAAACCATTACTCTCAAAGATGGAACAAAAGCAACTATTCCAAGTCCCAACGAAATAATCGCTCAAATTTATAATCAAGAGACTTCACAAAGAGTGCCTGAGCTGAGAAGACTCCTTGACTATATTCGTCAAATCTCAGAAGCAGTTGATTTCAAAACCAGTAATGGCAAAGAAAATGCTGGATTTTTACGAATGGCAGTTATAAGAATTATTCAAATTGCGAATTCAATTAGAATTCCCGAATTTTCACAAGACGCCCATGCTCTACTGCAGACAATTCCAACTGAAATCTTGCCTCAAAGATTGAGTTCTGAGATTTCTTCTAAAACTATGAAGTTATTCACAGGCAAAACACAGGCTAGAGAACAGTTTCCCCAAAAAGTGTGGAGAAGATACGACTAACATATTTTGATCAAATTCTCACTCTTAGTAGACATTATTAAATCAAATTATATCAATTTGTTGGATAAAGCGGGGTGGTAAGAGCAACAAAATTGTGATCATCATTGAGCCGTCGTAAAGCAGTTTGCAAAGATCGATATTGGTGGGTAGGTTGATCATTTCCAGTAAGAAAACTAAAACTACTAAAAGGACCAGGATCACCTTTCAACACAAAGGGTGTAACGGCTTTTATTCTCTCATCAGACCAAATATTCTTAATTGCATATTCATAATACTCAGTCAAGTTGCGAGTAGTTTGGGGATTGTCAACCCAGCCCGTCTCAGTGATGTAAACATCAAGATTTTGATCTAAATATCCGCCCAAGAAAGCCAGCTCATTTTGATAACCACGCAAAGAATTTTGACCTAATTTTTGTGGTGAAGAACTGAATGCGGGGTTGGGGTAAGAGTGAGAATTCCATGCATCCACATAATTAAAGATACCTGGTTCTTCGGCCAACATGGCAGCCAAGTAGGTAAAAGCTTCAGTGGTTGTTTTGCCATTGGGAGCAGCCAAATCCATGGCGGCCGGCAGGACGATAAAGCCGGCGTTTTCAGAATGTGCCCAATCGGCAGCGAAACGAAGCGTTCTGGCGTACTCAGCCGGATCCAGCCGGCCGCCCCACTCTGGAGCATGGTTCACTTCATTAAAAATGATAATGTGCTTCTCATCAGTTGGCCATGCCAAACTCTCCAAAGAATTAATCAGGGTGGTCACTTCTTTTCTGCTAGGAATCTGCCATGACCCATCCTCAAATTGAGTAGCCAACCTTACGATCGGAATAATTCGGAGCGCTTTTGCGGTATCAAAGAATTGCTGCCATTCTTGAGGGTGTTCAACATCGTCAAGTGTATAAGGGATCGTCACAAAATGCCACTCATCCACTGACTGATCAGTGGCAACCAATTGTTTGGCAGCAGCCAACTCATTTGTCTCCAAAAGATGAACTCCCAATTTATGAACCGACTGGGCTAGGGCTGGTTTTGGCACCATCACCATGTTTAGCCATAAAAAACAACTGGCAGTAAACAATATTTTGCTGGTGTAGCCGATAATTTTCTTTCTTATCATCTCCTTGTAGGATAGCATGTTTCTTGAGGATTGTCCAGAAATGCACCCGACTCGATCGATGCAAAAAGTATAAACTTTGCTATACTGATGCTGAGGGATGACATGAAAAAAATCGCCTATGGTTTGGTGTGGTTATATATAGCCATGATGGTCTTGCTCGCAATGATTGGTTTGTCTATATTTTGGTTGAAACCTTTCACAACCAAATCACTCGCCACCAATGATGAACTAGTCCACATTTCAGCTCCACTAGCCACCTCGGCACTGCCTGCCGAAACTGTGGTCTTAGGAGAAACAGCGGATGCGAGAATACCCTTGGTACAAAATTTTTTAGAGAGACATCAATCGCCATTGGTAGATGAAGATAATTTCGCTTCCACGCTTATAGAAATCGCCGACCGCAACGGCATTGATTTTCGCTTATTGGCAGCAATTGCGATGCAAGAAAGCAACCTTTGTAAAGTCATTCCTCCAGATTCATACAATTGTTTGGGTCTGGGTGTCCACGCCAAAGGAACCTGGGGCTTTAATTCGTACGAAGAAAATTTCGAGGCCGCTGCTAGAATTCTCAAGAAAAATTATATTGATCAAGGTCTAACCACGCCAGAACAAATTATGACTAAATACACCCCCAGTAGCAACGGTAGTTGGGCTGAAAGCGTTAATCAGTGGATGGCAGAAATGAGGTTTGATGATCGAGAGAAGGGCAGAACAGAAAAATCAGACGCCAACTTGTTGGAATTTGTCGAAGATGATCAAGCAGTTGACTCGTCAACAGTTACCAAAACAAACTCAGCTGCAAACTGATTTGTAAACTCAACCCATCCACCGTTTCCATTTTAAAACTGCAATATGTCCAGATAATTACATCTAGGTGATTATAGTGCTACTCTACCAGAGAAGAGTTGTTCGATCTATATAGTTTTATATTGATTACTATTGACATCTTGTTACATATTTGATATAGTGTTGTCACCTCAGAAGGTCACTTCCTCACCGGAATGTCGTTCTGAGACGAAAGAATCCCGCCAAGCGGGATTTTTTTGTAACTTAAAATTAGTTTACATTGAGTTTGAAATATTTTAGTGTTTTGTGCCGAGGACAGGGATCGAACCTGCACGCCTTTTGAAGGGCACTGGATTCTAAGTCCAGCCTGTCTACCAGTTCCAGCACCTCGGCTTGATTCTTAACCACAATAATTGATATTATCGACCATATTGTACACTGCTTGACCAAGCTTACTCATTAGCAAACTAAATTTTCACTCAGTTCTCATTGATCATTCAAACAAAATCACCGTTCAAAAACTGTGGTTCAGTAGGTCAATTCTTTATTTCCAAATCAAAGTCGGTTAAGATGGGATGATGGTTAGCGCCACTTCAGCTCCCTCCATTGTGACAAAACCACCCGATACAATCGGGTCGGTCAATAGTTCTGACCCCAATGTAATTGGTAATTCTAACCCTTCAGCCAATAATCAGCCAATGAGTAATCCTGATCGTTCTCATGAAAAACAGCAACAGTCGACAGATACTCTTGATCATCTACAAAGAATATTTCACCATTTTACCTTAGCATGGGAAAAAGCCGTCATTATCCTCCTGGGAATAATTTCTCTCCACAACTTGTGGTCAGCAACAAAATTTATTTTAGTTGACTATCCCGCTTTGCAGACTGATTTTGCCAACCAAGCGGTTACTGATTTAAAAATCAAACTCTTACTGACAGAGTCGATCGCTCTGATGATTACGACGTTGATCAGTATCATTTTTGCGATTCGCATCAGCAAAGGTCAGGAAAGAGTCTCCAGATATCTAGAGCTAACGGTAGGTACGCTTATTATCATCTATTATCAACAAATAATTCATTTTTTAGGAAATCTGGACTACACTCTCATCTCCTCAAGTATCCGCCAATTTTTAGGTGGCTTATAATTTGTGTTGATCATGTCTGATTATAATTTTGAACACAAAGTTCACAATCGAGCTAAAAGTCTTAAATTGCGGGTGTTACCTAACGGTAAGTTGCAAGTCACCACTCCTCGATGGACTCCTCAGTGGCAAATTAAACATTTCATTAATCAAAATCAAGACTGGATCAGCAGCCAACTAGCGCAATTACCAGCAATAAGTGATAAAAACCAAATTCCAACTAACATTCAGCTCTTTGGCAAGACATATCAACTAGAAATACAAGATGATCACCAACTGCCAATTGGTATTCATATTTTGCGAGACGTGATGATCCTTAATCCCACTAACCCTGACCTGATTGACGGCAAGTGGCATCAAATTTTTCAAAAACAGCTTGATCGGTTTTTAAAAAAAACTGCCAGAGCTTATGTTTTTCCACGTACTGCAGAATTAGCAAAAAAAATGCACCTCACTTACGGGCGAATTACCCTTAAAGAACAAAGTAGCCGCTGGGGAAGTTGTAGTAGTAAGGGCAACCTGAATTTCAATTGGCGGCTAGTCCATTGCCCGCCAGACGTAATTGACTATGTAGTTATCCACGAATTAAGCCATCGCCAAGAAATGAATCATTCTCACGCTTTTTGGCAACTTGTGGAAAAATATGATCCTGCATACAAATTGCATCGTGGCTGGTTAAAAAGACATGGATCTCATCTTGCCCCTTGTTAATAGAGAATAAAAAAACTGTTATACTTAAAGCATGTCATTATTTAAAATTAAGCAGCATCATACTTTTTGGCAAAAAATGGCTATTTTGCTCCATTTGCCACATCGTGCTTCTCCAACCGAAAAAGCTATCAATGCTGCTTTACACCTATTACTTTATATTAGTTTAATTTTTCTCGGTTATCTGTTTGCCCAGTTGCAAAACGTAGCAGGATAACGATATGTTGACCATTTTTCACGGTGATCAAATCATTAAATCGAGATTGGCGTTGGTGGCGGCAATAGGGGAGGCACAACAGCAAAATATTAAAATTGAGCGTGTCGCTGCTAAAGATCTTAGCGAAGCCTCGCTTGAACAACTACTTGGCAGTCAATCACTATATGGTGAAGAGCGACTCATAATCATCGATGAACTTCATTCTTTACCCAATTCAAATAAAAAAAGCTCTTTTATCAAGCTAGTTTCTCAATCCCATACTCCCGTAATTTTGTGGGAAAAACGGGCACTTACTAAAACCATGTTAAATAAGTTCCCCTCGGCAAAAGTAAAGCTTTTTAAAACAAGTAATCAGCTTTTTCCATGGCTTGATGGACTGGGCAATCATGACGTCCAAGATCAATTAGAAAAACTACAATTTTTAAAGCAAGAAGAGGGAGTCGGATTTTTATCCGCGATGTTGGCTAGACAAATTAGGTTGCTCATTGCCGCCAAAGATGACGGGCAAGTAAAAGGAGCGCCTTTTATGGTATCCAAACTGCGTCTTCAAGCCCAGCGCTTTGAAATTCACCAATTACTGTTGGCACATCAAAGATTATTAGAAATTGATTATCGTCAAAAAACATCTCGCGGGCCATTCACGCTTGATCAGGAGCTTGATCTTTGGCTACTTTCCTTGTAGATTCTGATGAGAGTGGAAACAAGTTTGAAATAGTAATAAGCTTCAACGGCGGGAGGAAAATGAAAATTGATCCGAGCATCTTTAAGGACTATGACATTCGAGCAGTTGTTGATGAACAACTCGATAATGAAGGAGTGGAAAGACTTGCCCAAGGATTTGCCACCCAATTTAAACCCCAGGTGGTTGCAATTGGCCGCGACATGAGAACAAGTGGCCAGGCTTGGTTTGCCGCGCTTGCCAAGGGGTTCAATAGCCAAAGTGTAGATGTGATTGATTTGGGCATGATGACCACTGATATGGCGCCATACGCCGCCGCGAACTTAGATGTTGACCTGGCCATTATGATCACCGCTTCTCATAATCCACCCCAATACAATGGCTTCAAAGTTACCCTTCGCGGCGGCACGCAAAGCGTAAGTGGAGAGACAGGTTTTTACGCACTACGAGACCTTGTCACTTCCGATCACAAATTTAACTCAGCTTCTAAATTTGGCAGGATAAGTCATGCCGATATTTTAGAAGATTGGCGAGATCACGTCTTGTCATTAATTGATGCTTCACACATTAAACCGCTCAGAGTAGTGGTAGATGCCGGCAATGGCATGGCAGGTACTACTTTTCCAAAGGTAGCCGAAAAGTTGCCATTGGATGTAATTCCACTTTACTTTGAGCCAGACGGCACTTTCCCTAATCACCTGGCTAATCCGTTATTACCCGAAACGCATCCCGTGATCATTAACACGATTAAGGAAAAAAAAGCTGACCTAGGTATTATGTTTGACGGCGATGGTGACCGCATGTTTTTGTTTGATGAAAATGGCCGCTTTTTGTCAGGCACACTCACCACTGCCATGGTCGCTGCCCAATTATTAGAGAAGTATCCTGGTAGTGCAGTGCTATACAACGCTATTTGTGGCAGAATTGTACCCGAAACTATCGTCAAAAATGGTGGTCAACCCACCCGGGTGCGAGTAGGCTACAGTATCATCAAACAGGTCATGGAAGAAAAGGATGCGATCTTTGCTGGCGAACACTCTGGGCATTATTTCTTTAGAGAAAATTATGGATCTGATAGTGGCATGGTAGCTGCACTCACGGTTATGGAGCTGATGAGCAAACAAAAGAAATCACTTTCTAAATTAGTCGCAGAGTATGACAAGTACCCAAGCAATCCTGAGATGAACTTCAACGTTGCAAACAAAGACGAGATGATGAAAGCAGTGGCTAAGCACTTCAAGGACGCAGCAAACATCGATTGGCTAGATGGGGTCTCGATTTGGTATCAAAATTGGTGGGCTAATGTGAGACCTTCAAACACCCAGCCTGTATTGCGATTGAACGTGGAAGCTGATAACGAACAAATTCTTCAAGAAAAAACCAACCAACTTGTTACGTTCATCATATCTAGAGGAGGTACAAAAGCAGAGGAATAAAAATTACTTGTAATCAATGTAGGATGCAAAAGAGCTGGTTTAAGTCACTAAGTTTATTCATTAAGTCACCCAAGATTATTTATTGAGTCACCAAGATTATTAACATTGATGCAAAAGAAAGATTTTTGTCAAAAATACTAAATTAGCTAATACAATTTCTAAAAGAAAGGCACGCATGCCAAATTTGACCACAGTTTTAGATTCGTCTCAAGTAATTACGAAATTAGACCAGTCCAACATGCTGGGTTCAATTGAGGAGTTACACCTTCAGGTAGAACAAGCCTGGAAAGAAACCCAAAAAATTAAATTTCAACCCGCTACTCCCATTAAACATGTAGTAATTTGCGGCATGGGTGGATCTGCACTCGGCGCCGACGTGATCAAGCATTTGTATAAAAACCAGCTACCTGTACCAATCGATATTGTGCGTAATTACACCCTGCCTAAGTACGTCTCAGAAGAAACTTTAATCATCCTCTCCAGCTATTCCGGCACTACTGAAGAAGTCGTTGCCTGTGGCAAGGCAACTCTTAATACCAAAGCGCAAGTGATGGTCATCGCTTCAGGCGGTACCCTAATAGAGATGGCCAAAGAGAATGATTGGCCATACTACCAAATTAATCCCACTCACAATCCGTCTGGCCAACCACGCATGGCACTTGGTTACGCCGTATTTGGCATGATCGCGCTGCTGTCAAAAGCGGGTTTATTAACTCTCACCCAAGATGAGGTTGATCAAGTTTCCGCCGCGATCAAAAAGACGGTTGCACAATCAAATGTGAGCGTCAATCAAGATAACAATCCTGCAAAAATTTTGGCTTACAGTATTTTTGATAAAAAGCCAGTTTATGTAATTGCTGACTTTTTAGAAGGTGCCGGTCATGTGATTGCTAACCAAACCAATGAAAACGCCAAAGCTTTTGCCGATTACAAAGTCATTCCAGAGTTAAATCATCACCTCATGGAAGGATTGCGCTTTCCAAAAAGTAATTCATCAACTCATATTTTTGTGTTTTTTAATTCCCAACTTTATCACGATCGCAATCAAAAACGGATGACACTCACTCAACAAATTGTTGAGGAAAATCACATTGAAACACTCGCTGTTGATTTGAAAGCAACCACGCCCCTTACCCAAGCTTTTGAATTAATTGCCCTCGTTGGCTTTGCGAGCTTCTACTTAAGCATGTTGGAAGGCATTGACCCCAGCCCGATCCCGTTTGTGGATAAATTCAAACAGGAGTTGAAATAGGTTGAAATAGTTTTAACAATCAAGCTGTTATAATTAGTCAGTATTTCGCTTGAACCTGATTGTGTGGATGCTAGAAAAAGATCTCCGCCAACAAGAATCACCAGCAGAAAAAGTTTCGCCTCAGGTGGAGGCGTTGCTAGAAAATAAAAAGATAACAGATGAGGCTGAACAACCTCTTGAACTTAATCCTGAATTATTCCCAAAAAAATTGCTCATAATAGCTGAAAAACTTCAAAAAATAACTCGATCCTGGAATCCGGTCGAGTTTGTGACAGCCTCTAGAGAATCAATTAATCGAGAAAAAGCAATTTTTATGGAGTCCTATCAGGCAGGCCAAGAATACAATCCTCAATTTGATTATCCTGGGGTTGCAAATCTGGACATGAATCCTCAAGAAATCAGACAACAGCTTGAAGAAATGCTACATCAAGTTCGAGTTTTTCCGACTACATCAGAACAAGATCGCCTCGCTCGCACCGTCCTCTATTTCAAAATTAAAGATGACATTGCTTCAATCGACATATTTGAGGGAATTCGAAATAGAGATGAAAAGCAAATAAAAAAGGGCATGACGACTAAGTATACTGGCACTAACCACTTTCTAGTGGGTGTGGCAGAAAAGTTGTACCAAGAAAAATGCCAGGACAGTGAAAATAATTTAGTTGAAAATCAAGCACTTTTAAGCCAAGATGATCAGGAACTACTTACCAATTTTATCGCTGATGCAGCTGCTCAGAAAGAAGCTTACGATTGGATGTTGCAACAATACGGGGTAATAAGATCTGAAAATAATCCCCAAGGATTTGAAGTATTAATTAGCAGTCAGGTTACTAGTACCGATGTTAGGGATAAGTCTGCTGAACCTATGACCATCTACATTCCAGAAGGTAAAAAAACTACTGGTAAAGAATTGGTGATGTTACTTGCTCATGAAATAGAGGCTCACGTAAGACAAAGCATGAATGGACTTAAATATGTGGTTGGTGGTGGTTCACTCAAAGTTGATGATGAAACTCTATATGAGGGTTTGGCAAAAAGAAATGATGAGACTCTAGCCAGAGAATTATTTGGAGATGAGAGCGGAATTCCTTTGCCCTTCTATACTTTAGCAATTAAAAAAGCGGAAACTGGCGCATCATTTGCTGAGATTTTTACAGACCAAGTTGAGCGAAGATTACATGTGGTACTAAAAATAGATCCACAGACTGCCATTGATTTTGAAAATGAGGCAGTGCAACAGCAAATGGACAAAGTCATGAGTGGGGCTTGGATGACTACATATCGTGTAATGCGCGGTCACATTGATACATCAAATCCTGAGGGTTTTGCATTTGCTAAGGATTTAGCATATTTACGTGGATGGCTGATTGATAAACAACTAACCAACCATGGCTTGGGTCATTTGAATGAAGCAGCAATTTTGCAGACCAATGCTTTGCCTTTAATGGGTCGATTCCAATTGACAGAGCAGGAATTACCGTTTCCTTACCATCAATTAGCCAAAAAATACTGTCTGGAGGTACTGCTACCCAAGCTTAAAGACAAAGCTGCCAATAATACTCTCACGGCATAAATTGGTTTTTTCTCTTTGTTCCTTCAATCAGTTGAGTTATGATAGAGGTATGTCTGCCCCAGTCATTTTAGAATTAAATGAATTACGCAAAACTTCATCAAGTGAAATTGGCACATTAGGAACTGAGTTAGCTAAACTTAATCAACTTGCTGTCCCTCTCCCTAAATCTCTGATTATTCCCCGCTTAACGTTAGAAAAACTCAGTGACGATTTGCAGATAGCAATAAACGTTAAAAACATTTGTCAAAACATCAATTGGTCTGACCCAGCCAATCGTTACCACGCCAAACAGGCAATCGCCAATCAAGTATTAAATCGTGAATTTCCAAATTGGTTTTCTCAAAAATTATACAATCTTTATCATTCCCAACTTAAAAGGGGATTAGTGAGAATACTTCCCGGATCAAAAGAGAGCTCGCTTGACGTAACACGCTTTGAACACATTCAAGGAGACAGCAATCTTTTTGAATCGTTAAAACAGTATTGGCTCCACTGGCTAGAACATGAGATTGATTTAGCCAGTTCAGTCGAAGAATTACACATCATTCCCACGGCGATCATCATGCAGGAGCAATCCCTCGCGCTGGTAAGCGGGAAATGTTATAGTTACCACCCTCAGTCTGGTAATAAATCTCAAATTTTCATTTCCGCTATCAAAGGCGCTCCTGCGAGCGAGTTGTTTGAAGATCATGCTGACCAATACGTAGTTGACGTTCGCACTGATAACGTCGTATTTAGAGAAGTTAAAACTCAAACTAGGTATTTTCAACGTAGCCGTGATCAACTTACTAGCCGACCGCTTGATCATCAAGCCCAACTTTCACCTAATCTAACAGATGAACAATGCGTGCAACTCGCAAAAATTGTCTCGCATCTAAAACATCAACAATTATCACATTTTAAACTTGATTGGGAATTAACACACAACGGCTTTATCATTACCCACTATGATGAAGATGATATTTCTAAAGAGCCGCAGACGATACAACAAAAAACAATCACCAAAATTTATCTTGCTGTCGGTAATCCACACCAAATTAACTCACTTCCCCATGCGGCTGATGGTATCGGAGTTTTTGATAGTCAATATGCTTATCTAGACTTTGGCATTCATCCCCAGCAAATATGCCATAGTCGACTCCGTGAAACCTTGATCAGGCATCTAGTTTCTTCAGTAAAACAATTTCATGAGCTAATGCCACACCGGCCAATTGTTTACCAAACTATGAGTCTTAACTCGAGAGTAATGAGTAAAATGAGATATGGAGCTCAACACGAACAAGCTGAACCTAACCCAAGTTTAGGTATGCGGGGGGGAATGAAATATTTGGTAGAACCAGCTCTATTCGAACTTGATTTGGAAGTTATTAAAGCTCTCCTTAATCAAACCAACATCATGCTTGGTCTGCAACTCACTATGATCAGATCTCCCCAGGAATTAAGTTTGCTGATTAATCAAATTTATGAGGCTGGCTTATCTCATTTCCCTACATTTGAGTTATGGTGGCAATTAGACACACCAGACAATATTCTTAATTTAGCTGCTTACCCCACGCATCATTTGACTGGATTGGCAATTAATATTGAAGAATTACAAACTTTAGTATACGGCGTAGATCAAAGTAATCATTATTTATTTGACCGATATACGTTTGATGACCAAAGCTTAACCAAACTCATGGGTCTGGCTGCCAAATTTAAAGCGAACAGTGACGAACTATCTTTTACCAACCAACATTTACAATTAAGACTTCAGCTCTCAAGATTTAATCGTCAGCTAGTGGAAGAAGCGGTCGATTTTGGTTATGATGGCATTACAATCTCACCACCGGCATTTTCAATTGCCAAAACGACTGTTATTGAAGCCGAAAGAAAAAAATTTAAAAATCATTGGGAAAGTTATTAATGGCCACTATTAAAGGCGTATTTGCCAGAGAAATATTGGATTCAAGAGGTGTGCCTACCATTGACTGTACGATGTGGATGGATAATGGTGGGATTGTGGCCACTTCTGTGCCAACAGGGACATCAATTGGTAAGTATGAAGCCAAGGAGCTTCGAGATAATGATATTAATCGCATGTTAGGAAAAGGTGTACTGACAGCAGTTAATTATATTAATTCTTACATTGCACCACAATTAATCGGTAAAGATCCCACCAATCAAGAAGAAATTGACCAGATTTTATTGCACATGGATGGCACCGATAACAAATCCAAGCTGGGCGCCAACACTACGCTTAGTGTTTCTCAAGCCGCACTCAAAGCCGGTGCTTTAAGTCAAAATTATCCACTCTATTATTATATTCAACAAAAATATCAGCTTACCCCTGAAGTAGTGATTCCTAACTGCATTTACACCGTCATTAACGGCGGCGATCACGGTGCAGACAATTTGGATATTCAAGAATTTCAAATAGTACCGGCCAGCCACATGTCATACGCCGATTCGCTCAATTTGGCTGTTACCATCTACCACAAACTGGAAGAGGTACTGGTAATTAAAGGTGCCATTCACTCTGTTGGTTTGGTGGGGGGATTCACGCCAAATTTATATAGCAACAGTGATGTCTTTGAAATTTTGGTTGAAACTATTAAGGCCACTCCTTACACTTTTACTCAAGATCTATTTTTCGGAATTGATGTAGCGGCTTCACAACTTTATCGAAATGGTAAATACACCTTAAAAGACCGCTCTCAGCCTTTTTCTGGCAAAGAATTGTTGGAATATTATCAAAAGATTCGCGATTTATACAATGTTTTTTATTTGGAAGATCCTTTTCAAGAAGATGATTTAGACCAGTGGAAAGCAGTCACCGCTCGCATCGGAGAGACTACCAAAATTGTTGGAGACAGCTTTTTAGTAACTAATTTAAAAAAACTGCAGCAGGCAATAGAAAATAAATATTGCAATACAATTTTAATCAAACCTAATCAAGTTGGTACTGTTACTGAAACAATTTCTGTCATCCAAATGGCAAAAAAATCAGGTTGGCAAACAGTCATGTCGCACCGCAGTGGAGAAACTAATGATGATTTTATTGCTGATTTTGCAGTGGGCGCGGGGTCAGAATATGCAAAATTTGGTCCTCCTAATCGGGGGGAAAGAATTGCCAAATATAACCGTTTATCACAAATTGAGCAGGAAATTAATCAAGCAAGAACAAAAGTTAATCCCCCCGCACCAACACAGGCATTGGCAGCCCAAAATTCAGCAACCGCTCAAAATTTATCTTCTGCCCAAACTTTAGCTCCTGACCAATCTTCAGCTCCTGAGCAATCTTTAGCTCCGGCTCAAACCTCGACAAAAGCATCAACGGTGGTAGCAGCAACATCGCAACCAATGGTGGAATCAACATCAACATCACAAAATCAGAGCAGCGGTTAACTCATTGCAAAACTTGAAAAACAAAGCATCATGATCAATCTACTCGGAATTTTTAAATCAAAACAAACACCAACGAAGCAGGCAACGCAGTCTTCAGCTTCGCAAGTTGTTGATCAAACCAACCCCATTGATGCCAACCAGCCTCAGGATACTGCTCCCTCTAGAATTGCTAAAGAGGTGCCGCCGCCGTCCAAGCCAGTCACTGATCATCCTCATGATTTGCCCTCTCCATTAACAATCACTGAACCAGAATTATCTACAACGGCGGCGGCGCAAGCGGAGGTGAGACCTGACTATCATCCTGTAAATAATCCTCCATCCGCAGTTGATCAAATAAATAATCAGCAACCGCTAGCAAATCAAGCCACAACCCAGTCTAATTCTCCTGATTCAGATCAAAATCCATTGCCACCGTCGCAAGCTCCTGTGCCTGCCTTAAAACCAATTGTGGCTAGTAAACCACTTGACACTAACGCAGGCATGAAGCCATATACTGGTCCCAAACCAACCGTGTTATTAATTCTTGATGGTTGGGGTATTGGACCCAATAATGCGGGCAATGCTATTTATCGCGCCAAGACGCCCAACATGGACAAATATTGGTTGTCTTATCCCCATACGCAGCTCGAAGCGAGTGGTCAAGCAGTGGGATTACCGCAAGGAGAAGACGGCAATACTGAAACTGGCCATCTCAATATCGGTGCTGGCCACATTGTTTATCAAGATTTACCCCGCATCAACATGGCAATTGCTGATGGTTCATTCAACAATAATCCTGCTTTTTTAAATGCGGTCAAGCACGTTAAACAATACAACTCAACATTACATTTAATGGGATTGATTGGTGCCGGAGGGGTGCATTCTAATATTGAACATCTCTATGCTTTGCTAAACTTTTGTAAACAACAGGCAGTGCAATCAGTATATATTCACGGCTTTACTGATGGCCGTGACTCGCCACCTCGATCAGGCATTAATTACATCCAACAACTGATGGAACATTGTCAAAAAACAGGTCTGGGTAAGATCGCAACCTTAATGGGTCGTTACTTTGGCATGGATCGTGACAAGCGTTGGGATAGAATTGAAAAGGCTTACGATGCATTAATCATGGGCAATGGTAACCAATGTATTGTAGATGCGGTGGGTGCCATGAAACAACAATATGAAAAAGGATTAACGGACGAGTTTTTAGAACCAATTTCCATTTGTGAAGAAGACGGCACCCACCGCACAATTAGCGATAATGATGCTGTCATTTTTTTTAACTATCGCATTGATCGCCCCCGTGAATTAACACGCGCTTTCGTAATGCCTGACTTTGAACAAGGTATCACCAACGCTGCTTTTGATCCCTACACTGAAAAATACGACAAAACCAACATTCAACCACAACAAAAAATTAAAACTTTTCAAAGAAAAAGAATATTGAACAACCTTTATTTTGTCACAATGACAAGATATGAAGATACATTGCCTGTGGATGTTGCTTTCCCTCCTCAATTTGTCAGGGAGCCACTTGGTAAAATTTTAGCTGGCAGTGGTTTAAGACAATTAAGAATCACTGAAACAGAAAAGGAGAGGTTTGTCACTTATTATATGAACGGTCAGCAAGAAGAACTTTTCCCTGGAGAAGAAAGAATTATTTTACCATCCAAGGGTGTTAAATCTTATGATCAAGCACCAGAAATGAGCGCTCGTGAAATTGGCGATGAGATGATGAAAAAAATCAATGCAAAAAGTATTGACGTCGTAATCTGTAATATTTGTAATGGCGACATGGTGGGGCACACAGGAAATTTAGAAGCAGCTATTAAAGCTTGTGAAATTGTAGATCAAGTCACTGGAGAAATTGTTGAAACCGTACTGAAACATAATGGCATTATTTTAATCACTGCTGACCATGGCAATGTTGAAGAAATGATTAATGAAAAAACAGGTGAAGTAGATACTGAACACTCTACCTATCCTGTACCATTTATTGTGATTGGCAAACAATACGCCAACAAACCGATTATGTTGCCGTCTGGAATCTTGGCAGATGTTGCACCCACCATGCTCCATTTAATGGGCTTACCTAAACCAAATGCTATGACAGGTAGAGCTCTCATTTGAGCTGTTTTTTAATTTTTTGCACTATTTTGTTACGAAACTTGTCATGATTTGTTGAGCACAAAATATACACATGTTTATATTTTATTGATATAATAAGATCTAGTTGCTTTTTCGTGTCCACTTCGGGTATCCTGTGGATAATTCGGGTATGATACGCCCGAACTAATAATAGTAAGCAAAAAAATGCGAAGGACTTATGGCAGTTACACTTTATAAACGACAAAGACAAATTGTAGATTTTATTGCCCAATACGTGCAAAAAAATGGGTTTTCTCCTACTTTAAAAGAAATTGCCGAGTCAATTGGTGTTTCCTCTTTAGCTACAGTTCATGAACATTTGCAGGCTCTTGAACGTAAAAAGGTGATAAAAAAACATGATGGCGCGGTCCGCGGCATTGAACTGACTGACCGGACTTTCTTAAGGTTGTCTGATAGCGTTGATTTACCTATCTTAGGATTCATTGCTGCTGGCCAACCAATTGAGCCATTAACCGACCCCAATGCAACTTTTAAAGTCTCTCCCGAAATGATTAGTGGCCAAAAGCGATCTTATGTCTTGCAAGTCAAAGGTGAATCGATGATTGAAGATCACATTCAAGACGGCGACTACGTGGTAATCGAAGAAACACAAAACGTCAGCGATGGCGATATTGTGGTGGCGTTGCTTGATAACGGTTTGGCTACTTTAAAACGCTTTTATAAAGAAGTGACACGGGTAAGACTCGAACCCGCCAATGCCAATATGAGTCCCATTTATGCTACCAATGTCCAAATTCAGGGCAGGGTGGTGGGGTTGATTCGCAAGTTTCAGTACTAACCACCAGACCTCAAACGCTCGATAAAACTTCTAAAATGCTGATAGAACTAAAAGGGAGTGTTTTAATTCCCCGCGGGATTTATTTGTAGCATTTATTTATAGGCATAATTTACTCAATAAAGATCTAGTGGCGTTAAATCGGCACCACGCGAGCATCATTTCAAAACATTCGCCATCTTTACAACAAGTTTAAATAGATAAAAAATCTCACAAATGAACGGATTAAAAATGTAAACGTCATCAACGTGAACAGGTTTTATTTTTCAGCCTCAAAATATTGCTCTTGATGATCGACTTGATCATTAACGAAGCAACGCAACATATAAAGATAGTCTGATAACCGATTAAGATACTTCAAAATTGGCGCTGGAAAAGTTGCCTGGTGGCGATAACTGACTAGCCGGCGCTCGACGCGCCGGCAGACGGTGCGTGCAATGTCCAATTCACCACCCAAAACTGTGCCTCCAGGATAAACAAATTTGGTATGCCAATCATCACTGAGCTGGCGGTGCAAAACACTAATTTGGGTCTCGAGCGTTTTTATATGAGCAGCTTGAAACTTCACTCGCTTGGATCCAGCCATCATCCCACTGATGATAAATAGTTGCCGTTGGGCATGCATCAATACCTGGCGCTGATCTTTGAGAGGCATTTTCGCAACCAACAAACCTAACCAAGAATTAAGCTCATCTAAAGTGCCAATAACCTCAAAGACTATCGCATCTTTTGCTAATCGCTCACCAGTAATTAATCCTGACTGACCCTCGTCACCTGTTTTAGTAGTAATGGAAGCGAGTTTTTTTGGAGACATATTACTCTTATATTATGCTCATTATGATGTAATCAAGCAACCATGCTAGTATAATGGATTGCCCATATTCGAAAAGTTGCAATTTAAAAAGTTGTAAATAGTACCAGTATTAAATAAGAACGCTTGAAACTCTAGAATAATCAATTTAGGCCACAATGCTGAAAGTCCAAGTCTCATCAGATCCAAGTTGTTTTTCCTCGTTGGCAGGAGAGTGGCTAAACTTGCTTGATAATTCACCGAGCAATTACATTTTTCAAACACCTCAATTTTTGCATATTTGGTGGAAAAGTTTAGGCAGTGGCAAATTGCAAATTGTCACTTTTCGAGATGTAGAAAAAGATAATCATTTAGTTGGTATAGCACCTTTTTTTGTACATCCTGACAACCATCGACAAGTATTATCTTTTGTAGGATGTGTTAATGTCTCTGATTATTTAGATGTGATTATTTCACAAAACTATCTTCAGGAAGTTTATGCCAAATTGGCGCAGCAATTACAAGCACACTTATTTTGGAATAAGTTGTATTTATGCAGCTTACCTGAGCAATCTGAAACAATCGAGTGGCTAAAAAAGCTTTTCCCAAAATTAAAACAGACTCAACAAGATGTTTCACCAGCGATTGAATTACCAAAAAGTTGGGACGATTATCTCAATTCTCTGAAACGTAAACAACGCCATGAAATTAAACGCAAACAAAGAAGATTGGCAGAAGTAGAGCATGAGTTTGAATTAATTACCTCTGCTGAAGACACTCAGCGTGCCACCAATGATTTTATTCGGCTACATAAATTATCATCTGCTGACAAGCATGACTTCTGGGATCATCGCCATCTTAAATTCTTCCGCCAATTACTACCTACTTTAGCTAAAAGAGGGTGGTTAAAACTTTACTTTTTAAAAATTAGAAATGAGAGAGCCGCCACAATGCTAGTTTTTGATTACCATAATCAATACTTGCTTTATAATTCTGGCTTCGATCCAAAAAAATTTAAAGAGTTAAGCACTGGCAACTTACTGACGGCTCACACCATTCAAGAAGCAATCCGTTTAGGTCGGTCAAGGTATGATTTTTTAAGAGGAGATGAAGAATATAAATTTCGGTTTGGGGCTCAACCTCACCCTGTATGGGATTTATCTTTGGAAGCTAGCGCACTTGATCTCTGATCGATCGTGTTTGGGGAAGACACTATGAATCATATTTTAAAAATTATTGCCATTAGCAAGCCATACCATAAGTTAGTATGGATTCTGAGTGTTCTCATTCTCATTTCCGCCGTGCTGCAAATTTTGAGTCCTGTTTTGTTTAAGCAAGTTGTTGACCAAGCTGAACAACAATTGGTCAACAACAGTGGCGATGTTGTCAAAGCATATCAATTATTAGGACTGATGTTTGGCTTAGGCATTGCGAGCACACTCATTGATAGCATCAGTATGCGCTTAGGAGATTACACATCGGGCCGCATTGGCCGTTATCTGACGGAAAAATTTTATCAAAAGATTCTTACTCTTCCTCAAAAATATTTTGACTCCCAAATTTCCGGCAAAATTATTAATCAATTATCCAGAGGCATTATTTCGCTTCAAGATTTTTTGGGCGCACTAAGTAACTTTATTGTTCCGGCATTAATTCAAACCATTTTCACTTTGGGAGTGATGGCATACTACAATCTTTTGATCGCTGGTCTGGCCACGATTACTTTTCCCTTATTCCTCATTCTTAGTTATTACTCAACTCAAAAGTGGGGTAAGTTTGAGGTAATGCGTACAAAAATTGAAGATTTATCCAGAGGCAGAATTCAAGAAGTGATCAGCAATATCAAGTTAGTGAGAAGTTTTAACCGTCAACACCATGAATACCGTTATGTGTCAGATCAGTTACAAACAAGCGTGGGAATTTATGATCAACAATCTACCACTTATCACGTCATTAATTTTCTAAGAAATACAGCTTTAGAAGTCATTATTATCATCATTTTTGTGATTCTATTTCGTCAAACATTTTCTTCCACCATGAGCTTTGGTGAACTGGTATTAATTTTGCAATTATTAAACCAGCTACGTCGGCCGCTTTTTTCAATGAGTTTTGTGATTGAACGTATCAAACGTGCAGAGACGGGAAGCAAAGAGTATTTTGAAATTCTAGCACTTGAATCTACTGAAAAAATGCCTCAGAAACACTTGCGTCCTCCCACCAAACTGCCTTCCATTGAGTTTCGTCATATTTCATTTGAGTATGAAAATAGTGAGAAAGTACTATCTGATATTTCCTTCAAATTGGATAAAAGTGAAACGGTTGCTCTGGTCGGTCATAGTGGAGCAGGCAAAACAACCATCGTCAATCTGATTTTAAAATTCTACAACCCTACTCAAGGAAACATTTTATTTAATGGCAAAAATTATCAAACTTTATCCCATCAACAAATCAGGTCCGCCATCTCGCTTGTCTTTCAAGACAGCGAATTATTCTCAACAACCATCAGGGATAATGTTGCTTATGGATCACCAAATGCAACAGATGAACAAGTAATTAAAGCACTTAAAAAAGCAAATGCGTATGATTTTGTCAAAACATTTAAAGCCGGTATTGACCAGCCCATAGGCGAGAAGGGAATCAAACTATCTGGTGGTCAAAAACAAAGAATTCAAATAGCTCGAGCAATTTTGATGGATGCACCAATATTGATACTAGACGAAGCTACCAGTTCTCTTGATGCAAAAAGTGAAAAATTAGTTCAAGACGCATTAGAAAAGTTAATGCAAAACAAATTAGTGTTGATCATCGCTCATCGATTTTCTACTATTCAAAATGTGGATCGGATACTGGTATTGGATAATGGTCAGATCGTGGATCAAGGCAATCCTCAATCTTTGGCGAAAAAAGAAGGTCTTTATTCTGAACTATTGCAGTACCAAATCCAAGGCAACCAAAAATTACTTGAAAAATTTGAAATTCACTCTTAATTTTATTAATAAATTACAATTTTTGATTCACATTGTCACAAATTCTCACTCCAGCCTGACAAACGCCGAACTGTTACTTCATTTGAGACTTAACTTTCATTAACGCAATCGTGGCATCTCGAGCTTGTTCCTCTAATTTGGAACTAATAATCTTCCGGTAGTTCGCCATTTCTGGAATAACCACGTAATCAAGCGAGTTCACCCTTCTTCTGGTCTTTTCAATTTCTCTTGCCAAGAGTAATGCTGCATACTCATACTCAATTAACTTCAAAATATCTGGTATCAACTCTCTTAATGAGTGCAAGCTCTGATCAAGCTGAGCATTTGTTTCCAGAAGACTGTATTGCACTGGATCTCCATACACCCGACTATCTAGATGGGGAATCTTGACACTCATGATATTTTTAACATGTAGATCCAATCTTAACTCAACCGTCACTGTTTCCTTCAGAGTCTCCAAATATATCGCGTCTATTTTGGCTGATGCATGTTGAAACTGGGCAAACGCAAGGAGGTATTTTTCTTCAAAATTCTTCCGCAACTCAATCGCCTGGCGCATCGTATCAAAAAAATGAGTCATCAAACTGTCACGCTTATCTTTGAGTAAATTTCTACCCCGCCTCGTATTTTTTAGCTTTGTCTTGAGCTTCAATAGTTCTTGACGGGTGGCAATGGGTTGTTGAGAAGACATGGTTATTTCATGTACTTAGCAATTATGTCTGGCTTAATTCTTTTTAGCTCTGTCTGCGGTAAAATCTTTAACAACTCCCACCCGATCTGAAGTGAGTCAAAAATTTGCCGGTTTTCATTTTCTCCCTGACAAATAAATCTTTCTTCAAAGCTCTTCGCAAAGACTAAGTATTGATTATCAACCACACTTAACGATGCTTCTCCCAAAATCTGCGCTAATTCTCGTACTTCTTTGCCCTTTGCATAAGCGGCAAAAAGCTGGTTTGCCATCGCATGGTGGTCGTCTCGCGTCTTTTCTTCTGAGACTTTCAATCGTGAAAGTGAAGCTAACACATCTACTGGTGGATACATATCTTTATGATGGAGTTCACGAGCAAAAGCAATTTGGCCTTCCGTAATGTAACCTGTTAAATCAGGAATGGGATGAGTTTTATCATCGTCTGGCATCGTCAAGATAGGAATTTGAGTAATTGATCCATCAGAACCTTCCACACAACCTGCCCTCTCATAAAGGCTAGCCAGATCTGTGTACATGTATCCTGGATATCCCCTACGACCGGGAATTTCCTTCCGAGCAGCAGAAATTTCCCGTAAGGCATTGGCGTAGTTAGTCATATCTGTCAAGATCACTAAAACGTGCATATGATGTGTAAACGCCAAATATTCAGCGGTAGTAAGTGCCATCCGAGGCAAGAGAATTCTTTCAATAACCGGATCGTCTGCTTGATTAAGAAATAAAACCGATCTCCCTAAAGCGCCCGTATCCTCCAATTCCCGACGAAAGTAATGTGCCTCTGCAGAAGTCACGCCCATCGCACCAAACACAATTGCAAAATCATCTGCTGCCGATTTGGAGGATGATGACCGGGATGAGACTGATTCAGATTGTTGATGACTAACTACTGTTGCTTGACGCGCAATTTGAGCAGCAACTTTGTTGTGTGGTAACCCAGATAGTGAAAAGATAGGCAATTTTTGTCCTCTAATCAAAGTATTCAATACATCAATTGTGGAAATGCCTGTTTGAATAAAATCACTCGGCACTTTGCGCGCAAAAGGGTTGGTGGCACTGCCGTTGATATCTCGCTCTTCCTCCCCAATCACCGCTGGTCCATCATCAATTACTTCTCCCAAACCAGATAATGTTCTACCCAACAGTTGTTTGGTGACACTCATTTGCGCCGTTTTACCCAAAAACCGCACTTTAGTTTTTTCCAAATCTAAACCAGTAGTCGATCCAAAAACCTGTACCACTGCCTTACCTCGGTGCGCTTCTAACACTCTTCCCTGACGCTGACTACCATCACCCAACTCAATGGTCACCAATTCTTCATAGGTTGGAGACTCTACAGACTCAACAATGAGTAGCGGTCCATACAGTTCTGTAATATTTGTATACCATGTAAGTGCTGGCATGTCTTACTCCCCTCCGTTAGCTTGGTCTATATCAGTATCAAGATGAGAGATGCTCATATGGAGTGGTGGTTTTTCCGGCTCGCCATCTTCACCTGCTTGTTCAATGCGTCGCACCTCATCATGAAATTGTTTTGGCAGAGAAACAATTTTGTCCAATTCTTGTTCACTCACATACTTCATCTTAGCAAGCTCATTTTTTAACTCCATATCAAGCACATCACTCACTAAGCGCTCGCTATTACGCTCGGCAAAACCCAAGCAAGCCTCATAAAATCCCCAAATGGCTCTTAACATTGCTAGTTGTTTATCTTTTGAGGTATAAGTGTCCACTTCATCAAAAGCATTTTGTTGCAAGTAATCTTCGCGTAATGATTTAGTAGTCTCCAACAATATCCTTTCCTGATTAGAAAGTGAATCCATACCCACAATCCTAATAATCTCCTGCAACTTTGCTTCTTCCTGTAACATGCCCATAAATTTGCGTCTGAGTTCAGGATACTCATAATCAAAATTATTACGGTTGTAATCATCCACTTCTTCACTATATAAAGAGTAACTTTGCAACCAATGGATGGCTGGGTAATGGCGCGCGTAAGCCAACGAGCTATCAAGTGCCCAATAAACTTTCGTCACCCGCAAACTACTTTGCGAAACTGGTTCAGATAAATCACCGCCAGGAGGAGATACTGCACCTACCACCGTTACGCTCCCTTGTCGTGATTTAGTAAGTTGAGTTGACTTTTTCGGACGGCTAGACTTTGCCGCTGTTTGATCTTGTTTACTATCTTCAGTTTTAATTTCTTCCCGTTCACTGGATTGACCTCCACCAGCACAGAGCACAACCCCCGCCCGTTCATAAAATTGAGCAATCCGACCCGCCAAGTAAGCCGGATATCCTTCCTCACCGGGCATTTCTTCCAATCTCCCAGAAATTTCCCGCAGGGCTTCTGCCCAACGTGAAGTAGAATCTGCCATTAATGCCACATCATAGCCCATATCACGATAGTATTCGGCAATGGTGATGCCTGTGTAAATTGAAGCCTCCCGGGCAGCAATCGGCATATTGGAAGTGTTTGCGATCAATACAGTTCTTTCCATCAGCGGCTTACCTGATTTGGGATCCTTCAAATGCGGAAACTCTTTTAAAACATCAGTCATCTCATTACCACGTTCTCCACAACCAATATAAATAATAATTTGCGCATCACACCATTTGGCAAGCTGTTGCTGAGTAACAGTTTTACCGCTGCCAAATGGTCCTGGAGTCGCTGCTGTACCACCTTTTAGAATCGGAAAAAATGTATCTAAAACTCTTTGACCCGTAGTAAGCGGTACGTTAGATTGCAATTTTTTTTGATATGGTCTGCCTTGTCTGATCGGCCAGTATTGATACATTTTCAATGGCACTTCTTTTTGCTGATCATCAACCACCACCGCTACCGTTTGATCGATCTGATATTTACCATCAGCAATTTTAATAATTTTTCCTTCAACGCCAGGTGGGACCATCACGTAGTGAGTAATCAAGCTGGTTTCTGGCACCTGACCGATGATATCTCCCGCTACAACTTGGTCGCCAACTTTTTTGGCGGCAGTAAATTGCCATGCTTTTTCCTGATTAAGCGGAGGAACACTAATCCCTTTTTGAATAAATGTACCTGACAATTCAAAGATCGTATCGAGAGGCCGCTGAATACCATCATAAAATCTAGTCAACATGCCCGGACCCAACTGAACTGAAAGTGGTTTTTGGAGCGAAATAACTGGCTCATTTACACTTAGCCCACTAGTTTCTTCATATACTTGCACCCAGGCGCGATTATCTCTCAGCTCGATCACTTCACCCATCAACTTAGCGTAACCAACACTCACCATGTCGTAAAGTTTGAGTCCCTCCACGTCAACTGCAATCACGAGCGGTCCGGAAATAGAGTCAATTTTTCCCGGCTTAATTGACAGACGATTCTGCGTCTGATCTGAGGTATTGACATCACCCCCGTTTTGATTTTTTACCATCTTGAGCGGTTGGCTAGCATCACCTGATGTAGCTTGTTGACGAGCAGGTTTTGATCTTACTCCTAAGTTCGACCTAGATTTTGATTTTTCCATATTTTTAGTCATATAACTTTTTTTGTTCCAACTTCATACCGATGGCCTTTTGCATTAATTTTTCAAGGTAATCAACTTGAGATTTTCCCCCTTGAACGGGTAATCTCACGATTGGAATATCGATTGACTTAATACGATCTAACCGCTCAGACAATGGCTCTGCCAAACTAACCTGAACTAAAATCCCCCCAATTTGATCAGCATGTTCACGAATATAACTAATGACTGGTGCTAATTGAGCTTGCGGAGAATCTCCAGGGTGAACTTCCATACCCACAGCACCAATTAAGGTAAAAAATTGAATCGTTTGTTGCTCGCCAATCACCAACAATTTTTTGTTGGCTGTTTCGTTTGAAAAGGCAGCTTCCTGACGAACATCAGCACTCGTATGAAGTTGGTTCGAATTATTCATAAATTTTTCACATTTCTTATCTCATCACTTTGCCTGCTTTGGCACTTTCGTATCAAACTAACTAATTATCATAGTTGATCGTGACTGCCAGCACTTCCTCTTTGGAAGGAATGCTTCGCGAGGTAATAACTCCCGCAGTCTCGATAATCATTTTTAAACGATAAATATACTTTAAGAAATCCAGCTCCAAATCCTCGTGATAAACACTTTGATTCAAAAACTGACATAAAGCCGTCTTAGCCTGGTTTTCTATCTCCACGGAGTCAAGTTCATCAATTTTAAAATTTGCCAATAACATATCTGGCATTACCCATTCAGTGCCGCTTTTTAATTGGGCAGTGAGTAACGATTTAATTTTGTCTGGATTTGCAAACTCAGTCGGCACTAAATCTTTGGGGAACCAGTCGCTCCAGTTTGGCTCTGGTAATAGTAAGTTTGCAGAACGAGCACAAATCTTCATCCATTCCAAAATGGTAAACAGCACAATCCATTGTTTAATACCCACCGATTTTGAGGAAGAAAAATGATTCACTTGGATTAGTAAGACCGCCTTATCGATGGCAGCTTCAAGACTGGTAAGATTAAGTTCAGCTTGCAACGCTTCCCCAAAAGTTAGCAAAAAACTTGACTGAATACTCTCAGGCAAATTCACTTGTGCTGCGACTGCCGTTAAAACATGGATTAAAAAATCCTGATCTGTAGCAAACTCAACCCTTCTTTGTAAAAAACTCTTGCGAGCAATCTTTCTCAAATATGGCATTGAACGGTGCAACCACAAATAATCTCTAATATATGATGCTCTAGCTACACCGTCTTTGGCAGGTAAAGATTCATATAAATCGCTGTACTGCTTTTCTAAAAGTTGAGTTGTCCATCCAGGATGCCAATCATCCACCGATGCAAACAAATTCCATTTTTGCAATGCTTGCGCGCGACCTTCTAATTCTGTCGTGTCAGTTATCTTCAACAACGCGTCATAATCAGGTAAGGCAGACAACTGCGCAGACAACCATCCAAACATGTGTTCAGAGGAATAATCATAATTATGTTGTGTTAAAAGCATAAACTTTATTTTTGTTTCAAAAATGCGCTCGCATATAGCTCACTCTTGTGATTTTGAAAAGTTTCTTCTAAATAAACCGATAAACGGGCGTCAATAATTTTATCTGCGCCTTGATAAATAAATCCTGCTTGCTTGATATGATCGTCTTTTTTAACTTTCAAATTCTTATTTTCTGAATGTTTTTTGTTTTTCTTCAATGCCTGTAGTAAAAAATTATAAGATGGACCAACAAAAATTTCTCCAGCAGATACATCAAGCCCCTCTAACTGCTGCGCTAGCCAATTTTTCAAATGCTCTGTTTTCGCAAAGTATTTATCAGCAACATCCTGCCATAACTCCTCAAGAAGTTGTAATTTATAACGCTCTGTGACAAACCTGACAGCTGTCTCTTGCTGATACTGTTGCTTAGATTTAGCCTGCTGAGCAGTAGATTCTCCCAAACGGTCAACTTCAAGACGAAGATGTGCAACTTCCGATTGCAAATCGGCTAGAGCAAGCTGTTCTTGTTCCTCCAATTGATTTTTGAGTGCTGTTATTTTTTCTCTTCGAATTTCTTTAACATGATCTAAAAGTTGTTGCATAGACATCCTTTTTTTATCAAATGACGACCCTCGCTGACTTGTTTAAAACAACAATCTACCTCACCGTCAAATCAACAATTTTAATTAAGTTAGGCGCCGTTCACGATCAAAATTGTCAAAAGCAAGCCAAAGACAGCCATACTTTCCATCAGGACAGCCAAGATCACAGCTTGACCAACGTTGACTGAATTATTGGCAATAATCCTCAGACCAGATTGGCAAACCTTGCCCTGACCATTACCAGAAAAAAGTCCTAACAATGCTACTGGTAAAGAGGCAATGAGCAACACCAGACCTTGTTCCAAAGACAACTCAGCCGGAGATCCTGCTAAAAACCCAGTCTGTTGCAAAATTAAAATTGAACCTAAAAATCCATAAATACCTTGACTACTAGGTAAAGCAGATAATACTAAGGCTAAACCAAATAGCTTTGGTTTGCTAGCAACCAAGCCAGCTCCGCTGCTACTCACGTGCAGAGTTCCAAAAACCGTACCTAAACCGCCGCCGATGATGCTAATCGCGGCACCCAATAAAGATAGAGCCAATCCTGGTGTCATGTTTTCCTCTCCTTGTAGCCACCGCTAGTAAGCAGTCGCTTTTTCTACATATTTATTACTACTAACTTGCAACTGATCAAAATTAATATCTTTGGTGGAAAAATCTTCAGCAAAAAATGCATAGGCGGGATTGGTGTGGACCGGCGATAAACCAGTCCCCTTTGCTTCAAAAAACCTCGGGAAGAACTCCACCAAATGCAAGCGGGCAACATTGATAAAAGTACTCATCAAACTCAAAATTATATTGAAAGCATGACCAATAATTGCCACTAATAACACGATTATAAACGAAAAGGGGAACGGCAAATCTCCTCCTGCCATCACGGCAATCATGTTGACAACGCTCCCGATCACACCCGTTGCCAGAGCCAAGGCAATCAACCTGGCGTAAGAGAGTGTATTCGATAAATAACTGGTGATACTAAATAAACTCAACATACCCTTGAAAGGCCTCAGCCACCAAGCAGAACCTTCTCCTTGACCAAGCGCAAACACAACTACCACCCCAATCAAAACCCACTGCATCGCCTTTGCTAACCCTGATAAAGCAGGTGTTACCCACACGATAATTGCCAATCCGATACTCATTAACAACAACAACCATGTTCCCGGACCCGTCAAAGCTTCTCTGCGTCTGCCTTGTTGCCAGGTATTTTTAACACTTAAAAATAAGCCAAATAATTGATGGATAAACCCGATTGCCAAAGAGGCAACTAACAACACCAGAATATTTGATTGAATATTTAGTACTTTTAGAGAATTAAGAAATGCACCGACCGAACCTATTGCTACTAAATCAATCCCAAACCAACTGCCAGTCACCACTCCAAATGCTAAAGTTGAGATCGCGCAATAGAGCATTAGATAGAGGGCGTTGAGAATCTGCACAGAGTAATTGTTTTTTTTCATTAAAAAATAAGCTACTACCCCGATCATCAATAATGCGTAACCCGCATCACCCAAGGCAAATCCAAAAAACAAAATAAAAAATGGCGCAACGTAAGGGGAGGGATCTAGCTCGCGCGTGTGTGGTGAACCCATAAAATTAGTAATTATCTCAAACGGCTGAAAAAATGGTTTGTTTTTTAAAACGGATCGCGCCTCAGGATCATCAGCGGAATTTAATTTTGTAATTGTATACTCAATACCTGCTTGATTCAGTTTCTTGTTAGCATACTCTACCTGCGACGGATCAATCCAACCATCAACATGCACATATTTTTCTTGTGTTAAAGCGCTTATTAATGACGCCGTGTCATCCATCTGAGATTCTAATTTAGCCAAATCCTCTGCTGGCAACGACCTAAAATTAGTGTCCGAACCAGGCGTATAACCAACATATTCCAGCATTTTCAGACTATCTTCTTGTAAAAACAAAAGATCATGCCTCGCCACCAAGTCTGCCAAATACAACTTCGAAATTTTTTTTATCTTGTTAATGACTTGCTGTTTTTCATCACAGAGGGTCTGACTTTGCCTTTCACATGCCACGTAAGCCTGGGCAGGAGAATCGGCTGTGACCGATGCAGGGAGCGGAATTTCTTGACAAAAAGGTTGAGCCAACAGCTGGTCGATACTTTCTTCCACTCCTATTTGATACACAATTCCCAGCACTGTTGCTTCAGCTGTCTCTGCTAGCTTGGTGTATTCAATTGCCTCCACTTTTGAGAGCGAACGTCTGACTGTGGGTACATATCGTGAATTCACGACCAAAACTCTACCTTTAACCAAATCTTGGGCAGCAAAAATTGGCACCTCTACGTTTTTGACGACCTCCAGCTTTGCCTGCTCGGCAGCTACCTCTTCAATTGATGCCTCAATAGAAGAAATTCTTTTATCTAAACTTAGAATATGCTCCACTGTTTTTTCATATTCAGCACTTTTTTGTTGGAGTTGTAAAGATATTTCTGGGGTAATGACCGGATGTAAAGTCGTCTGATCAGGCTCAGTGTGTTTGAGTAACACATCCACCGCTTGTCCAGTTTTTTCTCTGCTCTGAGTCACTTGCTGCAAAATTTCTTGATATAAATCTAGCTTAATACCAAATAAAGGGCGAGTCGGTTCAAAAACCTTCATCAACTTCAGCTCGATGAGTAACGGCAAGACGGATTCTTTCGCTACCTCAATTCGATATAGTTCACAAGCAACAACTGACATAATGACTTAAAAAAATTCCCATCTTTTGGGATGAGAATTTGACTTTTAACTTATTTCTCTTTTGCAAGAATCTCTGTGATTCGAGCACTAACTGCTCTTTTTTGATCTTGAAAAATCTTTAAAATTCGATCTTTATGAAGCGCAATCTCTTTCTCAAAATTATCTGTTAAATTTTGAGGTTCTGACGTAGTAAGACCCGCGAGGGAAGATTTATGTTTCAGGGAAGACTTGAGTTTGACCAATTCTTTTTCCAGTTGTTGGCGTAAATCCTGAACTTTTTTGGCCGATTCCTGCTCTAGCAAGTTTTTCTTTGCTTGATATTTTTTATCTTCGCGTAGTATCGCTTGAACAGTATGGTGCATAATGTGTGATTACACCTCAGTTACACATATTATATGCCCGCTTGAATAATTTCTCAAGAACAGAAAATGAGTGTAAAAAATTGGCTGCAGAATCATTTTTTGTTGATGAGGTGATTATAGATATGCTAAACTGAACTTGAAGTGAATTAAGTTTTATTTGGTTGTGTATGATTTCATCTAAGTTTCTTCGCCGCTGGTTAAGTATTGTATGGGGAATATTGCTATTTGCCCTTAATTGGACGGTAATCATGGCAGCTGATCCCATCATTAATGAAGATGCTTGGATCACCAAGGGTTACGTATTTGAGGTGGCTTATGACGGAGAAAATACCGTCTACGTAGGGGGGGATTTTTCTTATGTGGGTCCAGCAACTGGTCTTGGCGCTGCGCTTGATGTAGAAAGCGGCCACCCAAACTTAGATCTACCAATCGTATACGGGGAGTATGATTCAAAAATTAATACAGTTGTTAGCGACGGATCCGGTGGGTGGTATATTGGCGGAAAATTTTCACAAGTGGGAACAGAATCCAGACTTAATCTTGCCCATATTCTCAGTGATAATACCGTTGATCCTGTTTTTAATCCAAATCCATCTGGAGATGAATGGTCGGAAATATATTCCCTCACTATTGTGGGCGACACTCTTTATGTCGGAGGTAACTTTGATTCCATCGGTGGCGAAACACGTGCTAATCTTGCGGCAATTGATGCAACCACCGGTTTGGCTACAGATTGGAATCCTGATCCTAATGATAGAGTTTATCTAATTGTGGCTGAGGGTAATGAAATCTACGTAGGAGGAGCTTTCTCCACCATCGGTGGCGAAACTCGTAATGGCATAGCAGAACTGGACGCAACGACAGGTCTGGCTACAGATTGGAATTCCGACATTAGTGGATTTGTTTACGACCTCGCACTGACTGACGATGTAATCTATGTAGTAGGCAATATCGGCGTCCAGACTGATGAACAAGATATATATGGCATAATTGCGCTAGATGCCACTACTGGTCTCGCTGTAGATTGGAATCCTGATCCTGAATTTGCTGGGTGGCAGTGGGAAATTTTTGGGGTTGAGATAAGCAATAACACTCTATATGTAGTTGGTGCTTTTAATTCAATTGGGGGTGAGTTAAGAAATGGTTTGGCAGCAATTGATACAACGACCGGTCTGGCTACAGATTGGAATCCTGATCCTGATGGTTGGGTTGATTCTATCTTCCTCACTGATAGTACACTTTATGTGGGTGGCAACTTCTCCTCAATTGGTGGCGAAGTTCGCCACAACATCGCCGCCTTTGACATCATAACTGGTCAAGCAACTGATTGGAATCCCAATGCTGATGACAGAGTTCTTTCTTTTGCGCAACACGATAGTACGATTTTTTCCGGAGGAGCTTTTGAGTCCATAGGTGGCGAAGTTCGCCACAACCTCGCCGCATTTGATGCCACGACTGGTCAAATAACTGATTGGAATCCTAATGCTGATGACAGGATTGGTCCCATCGCAATTTCTGGAAATTTGATTTATGCAGCAGGAGCCTTTACTTCAATCGGCGGTCAATCAAGAAATGGTTTGGCGGCAA
>DBQS01000034.1 GCA_002305355.1 Patescibacteria group bacterium UBA1388 | reverse complement strand
CAGTTTGAGTTGCAAAACCAACCTACACCTTTGCCCACCGATGCGATCGATCAAGAATTCTACTCTGATACTATCATCAATAACTACAACACCACTCTCACTGTCATTGAGGCACCTGCCACTGCAAGTGCTGAAGTCGCTTCCGAAGCCACTGCCACTCCTTCATTGGTTGCGACACCAATGTTAGATGAGCGCGTGGATATTCTTACCACGCTGATTTCTTGGGCAGACGACGCCACTACGGGCCTCAAATCTTTGTTTTTTGAAGTGCCGACTGTTTTCAGACAATTGGCCTGGTTCCAGGGACCGGTAAAAGTTAATGCTGATACTTCAGGATCCTTAAACATTCCTGGAAACACTGCCAAAGCACGAGTTAGTTTCTCTAAACCTTTTCCAGAAATACCCAACATCCACGTCACATTTAACAACACATCAGGAGCAATTTCCCACACTTTATCTGATATTAATCAGTCCGGCTTTACCATCACGTTTGCCGAGCCCCCCGCTTCAGAAATTTCCATGCAATGGCTGGCTCTGTTGAGGGATGAATCTCAAGATGGGCCATCTTTGCAAGTTATTGAAGTGGCAGACGGCCAAGAAACTGAATCAACTCTGGTTCCGCCTCCACCAACAACACCGACCAGTACCCTATCACCCAATCCTACACCTACTCCCACACCATCACCGTTGATCTCGCCCACTCCAACACCGCTGGCCTCTCCAACCCCAACACCGTTGGCTTCCCCCACTCCATCACCGTTGGCGTCTCCATCTCCAACTCCGACATCCAACTCAACCTTTTTAACCGAACTACTCNNTTATTCCGGAACTACCAGATTGGCATATCTGAAGTGGCGAATGGGAGAGTTTAAATGTTTGCAAGTATACAAGATCAAATCAGCGGAATAATCGGTAATGAGTTCGCCTTCCTCAGCGGCGTATATTTCGTATACCCAGCGTCGCTGATCATAAATCACCTCAACCCTATCCCCGGGTTGAGTTTCTGTCAACAAATAAAATGAGTTGTATTTCCAATAATCGCTTTGCCACCACCAATCCCACCCATAACGGTGAGCCGCGATAATCGTTGGCAACTTATCATCCCCTGGTCGACCAAAATCTGGCACCAACCAAGTTCCCTTGTCTAATGCTTCAGATGGGCTTTCAGAAGGGATCAGCTCTGAATAAACACCAATCCGAGGAATACTCACCCACGCACCTGTGGGAAGTTCTAAATTTTTGACCGGCAAGTATGGTTCTTTAACTTGTTCCTTTGAGTCCTCGAGCTGCTGTTCTTGGGCTTGTTTAGCCACATCCTCTACCGCGCTGCCAGCAAAAATGGTGTAATAAAGCTCTGGCACAATGATGGCAGCGGCAATTGTAAAAGCCACAATCATGATCATAGTGGCACCGAGGCGCGCGACAGCGCGCCAGATAGATTGAGTTGGACGAGGCTGACTTATTCTTTGAGCTTCTAGAATCATATCTGGTTCATTCGCCATGTCAAACTGATTTTGAGTTTTAATCCAATTTGGTGTTGCAATACGATCTGATTTGGTGGGCTGCTCTTTTGCTATCAGTGCATCTGATGACGCTGTCTGTTCAACTGTTGCCATTTGCTCAACTGTTGTCAACCAATCTGATGCCGCCAATACGCCCGGTTTTGCTTGAAGATCTGGTATCCCTGGTCGTTTCAGAAAATTCACTAACTGATGGAATATCATCGGTTGAATAAGTGACGTCAATCTGGCTAAAACCGAATGATGGCGATTCTGATCTTGCGCTTGTCCACCCAAACTAGACATTTGTTTACGATAAGTGCTGATTGTTTGATTATTCCCACCAACACTCCAAAATCGAGAATTCACCAATTGCTTTGCGTGAGGCAAGACATCGAGTTGCTCCGCTTTCTCAATCATGCTAATTTTACTACTTAGTTGGCGTAAGTTAGAATTTTCCTGATTATCAACATATTTTGCCTGTTGTTGGTCAGCACTAGTCAAAGCTTGTTTCGGCTGGTCGTTTTCAAAAGCTGGCGTTGCGGGACTGGAATTTCGATGATGACTGTTTTTCACATCAATCTCACCAGCAACATGGCTTACTCTAGTTTGAAAAACATCTACTTCTTGAGCACTATTAATTAAGAAAGACTTGGATCTAAGCACTCCCTGGCCAAAATCAACAACACGCCGTCCCAGCAGGATTTCTCGAGTGGGTTTGAGCTGGTTGCGAAACAAGTGTGATTGCGAGGGATTGGCGGTTTTCATTGGCAGCAGTCGAATTTGATCAAATGAAACAATTAAACTCGGCTAGTATTACAAATATAGAGTGTTTGACGGAAGCTCGGCTGCCTGCCCAACTGCCGAACCTCCGTAAAACACTTTATGCCTTTTGATGTCTTTGTCAGTATTTGATAATAGATAGATTGAGTTTACATACAGAACCCAGGCTGGTAATGTATACACACTTGAGCGTTCGTTTTTTTGTAAGCGGACCTCTTCAAGAAAAAGCATTGTTATACGTGGTCTGTCCAGCGATAATGATGCTTTTTTTGTTAGATTTCTCTTTATATCCCCTATCGCAACGAACTAATAATTATCTTCAATCTATTTTCGCTGACTGACGAGTCTGAATATCCCCAACTTACTCAAGAAACAGCTAACTCGCTAGACAACTCTGCCGGTAGTATAACTAGAAAACGATCCTTTTGTCAACCTATAGTTTTATATGACCCATATTCTATATATCTTATAATATTTATTTAGTTATGATTATTGAGGAGATTTACACTTTTTTCCACATTGTATTTTTTCATCATCGGATTGTGAGTTTGTTGTGGGCAACTTCTCCACCCCAAGTCTTCCCTCGAAAAATGCTATACTGCATAGAACATGATTTCTGACCATCAATTACTGGAAATTCGTATCGGGCGCAATAATCGACTGACTCCAGAGGCAGCTGGTCAAGTTTTTGCTGGTTTACCCAAGCTACACGATCATTGGTGGGATTATTTACTTAGACATCATGAACAATTAAGTTTTGAAATCTTAACTTGGCAGCAAACAGTCTATTTCCTATGTTTCGTCCCAAATAGACTGAGTAGCTACATACAAAGTTTGTTGGCAGCGAGTTATCCAGGGATTCTCATTATTCCCCTCCCCGAGGATCCTTTGACTTATTTTGACAGAAGTAAACCAAGTAGCCTGGGTCACCTGTCGCTCGCCCACCGCGAAACGCTACCTTTGAGAACCTATCACGATTTTTCCGAACAAGATCCCCTCAGCCCTCCTTTGCAAACCATGGCCCAACTCAAGTCTTCTGATGCAGCATTGCTCCAATTTGTGATCAAACCGCAACCCGATGCCTGGAGAAATCTCGCCACCGAGGAGGCAGATCCACAACAACACTTGATTGACAAAAAAACCGCCATTCCGGCACTCAGGGCAACTATTCGCCTGGTTGTACAAAGCGAAAACAGCAACCGATCAAAACTAGTACTAGAAACTATTGGTCGCAGTTATCAATCACTTAATAATCCTCAAGGCAATAAATTGCAACTCAAGCAAGTAAGGTTTATGCCAGGTCAATTTTGGAAAAAACTCAGGCAACGACAGCAAAGCTTTGCCAGTCAACTATTTTCCTTAGACGAGTTGGCCTCGATGTTCCATCTACCCACCGCCGACCAAGCAGCAATTCCCAACTTGGCTTGGGGCACCAAGTTGCTTGGAGAACCCCCAGAAAACTTGCCCATTTTAGACAAATCATCCTCTGCCCAACAAAAGTCTTCCGTAAACGTCTATGCTCGCACGATTTATAAAAATCGCTCGGTGGTATATGGATTAACTAAACCCGACCGGCGTCGCCATCAATATGTGATTGGTAAAACTGGTACCGGTAAATCTACTCTTTTAGCAAATATGGCGATTAATGATCTCAAAAACAACGAGGGTTTGTGCGTGATTGATCCACACGGGGACTTAATTAATATTTTGCTTGATTATATTCCAGCCCGAAGAATTAATGATGTAATCTATTTTGACCCCACCGATCCGGAAAAAACGGTCAAGATTAATCTATTTGAAGGAGAAAATGTGGCTCACCGCGAATTGATTGCCTCTGGAATTGTGGCAGTATTCAAAAAACTATATGGGTATTCTTGGGGACCGCGTCTGGAATATATTTTGCGCAATGCTCTACTCACCTTGCTCAAAACTGAACAAGCAAGGTTGTCTGATATCGTGGAACTACTCACCAACGCCCGTTTTCGCCAGCAGGTTTTGGAAAATCTTGATGATGAAATTTTAACCAAGTTTTGGGAATTTGAATTTGATGCCATGCATGAGCGCCAACGCACTGAAGCAATTGCCCCGATTTTAAACAAAGTGGGACAGTTTGTATCTTCGCCTATCATTCGGGATGTAGTCAATGCGCGCAAAAGTTCTTTTAGTATTGAAGACGCGATGGATTCTGGCAAAATCATGCTTATCAATCTCTCTCAAGGCAGGTTGGGTGAAGACAACGCCGCTCTACTTGGCGCAATGATGATCACTAAGTTGCAATTGGCTGCCATGGCCAGAGTAGATAGACCGGAAGAAAAACGCCGCGATTTTTATCTCTACGTGGATGAATTCCAAAATTTTGCAACTGAGTCTTTCACGAAAGTTTTATCTGAGGCAAGAAAATATCGCTTAAACCTGATTTTGGCCAATCAGTACGTGGCACAAATTCCCGAGGAAGTCCAAAAATCCATCTTTGGTAACTGTGGTAGTTTAGTCAGTTTTGTGATGGGCGCTGATGATGCCCAAGTTTTCACCAGAGAATTTAACAATCGTTACACAACTGATGAGCTAGTTTCTTTAGGAAGATTTCAAATTATCAATAAAATTGCCATCGATGATACCATCACTGATCCCTTTCCTGGGGAAACATTACCTCTCGCCAAAAGCTCCAATCAAAATCGGGAAAAAGTGATCAAGGTTAGCCGGGAACGTTATGCCAGCAAAAAGTCTTGATAATAAACGAATCGACGATCAACTGATTTGAGTCAACAGCGAACATTGATTTGTGTGTGGAACTTTCGATTGCTGGCCAAGTTATCTTCAAACAACTTACAATCCAACCCGAAGAAAACAAGTTGAATCATCATTGATTAAACAAGTATTCACCAGCCATTACTCTCCGGTGTTGTCTTAATGGGCGCTCGCCAGTTACTATCGAGCAATGTTGTCCAAACGGTGATTATTAGTCGACTTGCTGATTGATGGTTGATTAAGGTGATTGCCGATCACTTGAGTTCGCTGCTGCAGGAGAGCTCCCCTTCGGCGACGATGCGACACGAACTTTGCCATCAACTCAAAAAATACCTCCGCTTCAAATACCGAAAAATCGGCTGTTCATTGCAGCTTGGCTAGTATTAATCGTTTTCAAAAATAATTGCAAAACCAAAGTTGCTGTCAAATTAATTCGCAACCCATATCATGGGCGGAAATGCGTGGTTGGCAGTCAATTGTCGCTAAATTAGTATTGTTAAATTAATAAATTTCGACCTCTCTTTACTTATTTAAACCATACTTTTTGATGACCGCTTCCACTTGTGTGTTTTGGGGCTTGGCAATGATGTTGGGGAAACCTAGTCGCTTCGCTTCTTTCACTCGCCTCTCTAAAAAACTTACGCCTCTAATTTCTCCCAACAGTCCCACTTCACCAATACAAACCGTGTGCGCAGGTAATGACTTGCCTGCCATCGAACTGGCAATAGCAAGTGCCACTCCTAAATCAATACTAGGCTCTTTGGTCACATAACCACCAGCCAAACTTACAAAGACGTCATAGTTGTTCAAGGGGATGCGGGAATATTTCTGTAATACTGCGGTAATAATTTGAATCTTGGCTAAATCGACGCCCCTTCCCACACGCCTGGGCATCGCCAATTGGGAGCGAACTGCCAAAGCCTGGATTTCTACTAACAGCGGTCGAGTACCTTCCATGACACAGACAGTAACTGAGCCCGATACTGGCTGATCTGCGTGTTCTAAAAATAACTCAGTTGGGTTTGTGACCGAATCAAACCCAAATTCTGTTAACTGGAACACTCCCACCTCGTCCGTTGCTCCAAAGCGGTTCTTCACTGCACGTAGTAGCCGCAACTCGCTCGTCCGCTCACCCGTCAGTTCCAAAACTGAGTCAACAATGTGTTCAAGCACTTTTGGACCAGCTAACTGCCCTTCCTTCGTCACATGTCCCACTAAAAATAATGGCACGTTCAATCGCTTTGCAACCTCGGTTAATCTTTCCGCAGACTCGCGCACTTGCCCCACACTGCCCGCTGCCCCACGCAAATCATCGGTCTTCATAGTCTGGATACTATCGACAATCACTAATTTCGGTTTGTGCTTAACAATCGCCATCACAACCGCATCAACGTTGGTACTGCTCAAAAATTTTAAATTTTCCAATTTGGGAAGTTTATTTTTAGGTTTTTTTGATTTATAATTTTGTTGTTCTTTTTCCAATATTCGATTGATTCTAAGTGATATTTGAGAAGGACTTTCTTCACCAGCTACATATAACACGCTTTCAAAATGAGATTTAATAGCCATTTGCGTCAGCAGGGTTGATTTTCCTACTCCCGGCTCTCCTCCAATTAGCATCACCGCTCCTGCCACCATACCCATGGCGCTGCCATTTGATCCTCCCAGCACTCTATCAAATTCTGCGATCCCAGTAGAAATTCTAGTTTGAGGTCTGCTGCCCTGAACAACTTCCGGAAAAGTGGTAATTTTGACTGACTGAGCTTGATGAATGCTCGAAATGCTGGCTGTCTCGCTTTTCACCTCCTCAACCAAAGTGTTCCAAGCGCCGCAATTTCCACATCTCCCCTCCCATCGCGGATACTCGTGTCCACATTGTTGACAAACAAAAACGCTTTTTGATTTTGCCATTTCTATTTATTCTTTTTTAAGAATTTCTCAAAATAGGTTTTCAACTAATCAATTTCCAACCCGAGGAGTTTTGAAGTTGAAACTTTAGGATTATGTTTTCTTACCACTTCTACTCTACCACCGATCTCTTGCATCAACTTTACTTTTTTATCCAAATGACTGGTGTGAGACGAAACTGCCAAAATGTCCGGTTTTATCAGTTTAAGGAATGCACGATGGTGAGCGGTTTGACTAAATTTATCAGGCAGTACCATAACTTCATCTGCAATATTCAAATCTATCAAATTTTGCATTCGCACAGGCGCCGCATTGATAGGTCGAGTATGACCTTTCAGTTGGCGCACTCTCCCATCACTCTCTATCGCCACAATAAGAGTGCCTAGTTTTTTTGCATCCATCAAAAACCGCACATGCTCCTCATGCAACACATCAAACACACCAGTAACCAAAACTCGGGGGCGAGACATTCTTATACTCTAGCGCAGATCTGCCGAACTGCAAGCGGAGGATATGAAGAAATTTTCATGCATGTTAATTTTAGCGCAACTTTCAATCACGTTATTGAATAACCAATCCATTTGGCTTGATAATCTACATATGAGTTACTATCAACCGTCAACACGCCGCTTTAATCCAACTTGACCGCACAGGATTTGCATACTACAATTGCCGTTTGTTTAATTCAACAAGTATTCTAAATTAATTTAACCAATCAACCAATTTGGTTGGATAAGGAATAATATGGTAGGACATCCAGAATTTTCACCACAAAATTATCATCGGGAGTTTGGTGACAAACCCGATAGCTCTGGGAAAGTTGAGTTTGGTGGTGATAATACACGTAGACTTCCGTTCACCCAAGAGTTAATTGACACCCTACACCTACCCATAGAGGGTGCGGATCGGGATGCCAAAAAATTATTAATCTACAATTTTGCACTACAAGTGTTGTATGAAAAACTGAGTGAAATTGGGATTATTGAACCCGATGTAGATTTTGATGCTTTTAATCAACAATCAGGTGAATCGGGTATAAAAATAAGAAACGTCATATTTGATAATAAAGTGTACCAAGTTGCCGAGATTATTGGCATTACCACCAGCTGCCAATTTGGAGGAGAAAATAAAAGAATTCAAATTGCGAACATTGATACACAAATTAAAAATGAAGAAATGGAGTGTGGATATATCAATGGTGCTCCACCCTCAGAAAAATTGCTCAAATTAAGAGCTGTCAGAAATGCGATTGAAAGGGGTTTAGAAGACGAAGAAAAGTGGGAGGTAGTCACTTACGAACTTCATTTGCCGTCGTTATTTACAGACGAACCACGCATAGGCTTTGGTGAACCCAGAGTAGTAAGAAGAAAGATGGGAAACAGATTGAACACTCAGTCCACATCGAGGAAAAACTCAAGCTCTCAAGCCGATGGAAAACTTGACTTAGATAAAAAAATTGGGACTAAAACTAATCCCACCAAGCCTGGGGTGCCAATAACAAGCAGCAATGGCGATGTTACAAACCTGGTGAATTCGGGGGT
>DBQS01000029.1 GCA_002305355.1 Patescibacteria group bacterium UBA1388 | reverse complement strand
CAAGCACTTCGTGCTTGCCGTCAGGATTGAAGGATACTCAACTTTAATCAATTCAACCGAACAATCACCTCAGTCAATCAATTTGGTTGGGAGGAGCATGTGGGTCTGGAACCAGTGTGTCCCATATGCATTTACACCTTCCAGGCTAATTTATAAAAAATGAGACAAATCAGTCACTATAAGTTCAGAAGAAAGAACTTACACGGCTGTAAAACCAAAAAATGTTCAATTCAAGGAAATTTAGCAAGCCCCATCAACCTATTTAGCGGTAATAGACGGGTCTATCAGAACTTTTCAACTGTTGCGGAAGCGGTGGGATTTGAACCCACGGGCCCGAAAAACGGGCGCGGGTTAGCAACCCGCTGCAATTGACCACTATGCGACGCTTCCTCAATGCCACGCTTCACCTATCAAGCGAAAGCAACCGAGGCAGGCTGATTATACCAATCTTGTATGGAAAAATCTTTCGAACTTCAAAGAGCCAAGATTTGCGAGTTTAAATATGTATCATCCTGTTAGAATGAAAAGCATGTACCTGTGTTTCAAATCTACACTTATAAGTTGGCTGGAGAATTTTCAAAGTCAATTCCAAAACATCTTGCATCAACGGAGACGACGAGCTTTTAATAAAAAGATAGTATTGGTATTGCTTGTGCTGGTGATTATCACGGCTGTGTTTTCATATTTAACCAATCCGTTTGTGAAGTTTTCTCTCGTTAAAGATCCATACCCTGATTTAGCGATGATTGACGACCAGTTTCATATCAATACAAGCGAACAGGTATATGTCTCTCATGGTGTAGTAGTTGAAACGGTGGCATTAATAAAATCGGGATGGCACATTTTTACTGGTTCCGTACGCGGAGGAAAACTGGCTCCTCAAGCCTCGGTAGATGACATTATTGCGGCAATCCATGCACTAAGATTTAATCCTCACCAGCCATTTTTAATTTCGGGTGATCACTATAGTGTTTTTTATCCCCGTTCCCTCGGAATTTTTTATCATTCTACCCTTGATCCNNAATGTGTTTGCGCAAGCCGATGATTTGGCAACGACGATTGTCCCGATTAGTCCTCAGTCTGTCGTGATGTTGAATATTCATGCTCCCGCTTCTGATACGATGTTTAGTTTGCTTTACGCCTTGCAAACCTTGCGATCCACGGACGAAATTTTCGATAGATACCCATACAAAGCAAGTGTGGCAAGCGAGTCAGCCATCATGAGTTTGCAAACCACCGCTGCCAGTCAGGAATTACTCGCTGCACATCAAGCATCCCTGATCAGGCACTGGCAAAATTATCAACAAGCTGTCTATGATGATACTACAGGTTTGATTAAGAAGGATATACTGCTTTCATCAACTAAAGACATGGCGAAGCGTGAGAGTGCTTTCTATGATAATGTTATTTATTGGAAAACCTGGCAGTTAGCGCAAGCATTAGGATTAACAGCCAATGATCAATCGGGACTGATGCAGTTAAAACAAAGAATTATTGATCATTTTTGGTATCCAGAAAAGGGATATTTTATCGAAGACTTAAGTGAAAGAGGAATGGCAGAAAAATTATATTCCTCTGATTGGCTAATTGCTTATCAAGTGGGGATGCTTGATCCAGAAGATGAGCAAGATAGACAGTATTTGGTAAAAAGCATCGACTACATCATTCGGAATGCCATCGATCAGCCATTTGGGTTGCAGTATTCCCCCGAAGAAAGACCCTGGCAACTACATTTTGTCGTCAGAATTGCTGCTCCAGAGTATGGCTCAACTGCAATTTGGAGCAATTGGGGAATGGAATACGTCAAATTACTAATTCATTTGGTAAAGGTGACAGACAATAACAGCTATCTTAACAAAGTTGATCAACAGCTCAATGCTTATCGATTTAATATTAAAAGATATCGCGGATATCCAGAACTATATGATAAAAATGGCGACTTTTTCCGAAATAAATTTTATACCAGCATTCGTCAAACAGGTTGGGTGGTGAGCTATGAACAGGCGCAGGCGATGTATGATGATATGGTTAATAGCTTAGATGATGAATAATAACGTGCTCATGAGAGCGTTGAATTGTGTTTTCCTTAATCAGTATTATGTTTTTTCATGCGAGATTGTAAAAAAGGTTGATTCACAAAGTAGGTCAAGATTAGGATCACGGAACTAAGAGAAATTAATTTTGACCATTTTCTGACTGGGGTATCTTGAAGCTTGAGCGTAATGAGATGAGTACCGGCGGGCAGATCGATTGTTACCAGACCATTGGTATTGGCAGAGGTGGGAAGTGGTTGCCCTTCAGCAGTGTTAGCTTGCCACAAATGATAGTAAGCTAAATTTAAAGTGATAGCAGATGGAGAAGCAACTTGAGCGGAAAAGACTTTGGTGGTTGGGTTGTCGGTGATAAGTTTGGTGTCGTGGTCAATAGCGGGCAGTAATTCATAATTTGGGACCTTGATATGTCTATGGGTTGAATTTTTATATAAATAAAATCCTCGTTTTTGAAAAAAATTCAGTTGAGTTGGTAAATAGTCATACAAGTTTGTGCTAGACTTTTCACGGATATAATTTGGAAATTTTTGATACACGTGATCAAAGTCTTCATACTGATAATTTTGAAAATATCGGGTATTAAATATCATAAGTAGGGCTAGAGTTCCCCAAAAATACCACGGTCGAATTTTGTTTGGTAGAAATATCAAACAAAAACCAGCTAACAAACCAATCACAACTGAAACTACTGTTAATAATCTCCATG
>DBQS01000018.1 GCA_002305355.1 Patescibacteria group bacterium UBA1388 | reverse complement strand
GGTGAGATCACTTCAATTCCCACTTTAGATTTGATGATGCGCATCAAAAACAGTGCTGGTCATAGAATTGGTTTGGATGCGGTGGCGCAAGAAACACTAGGTATTGGCAAGTCCGGCAATGGGTTAGATGCCATCAAGTATTATCAAACCCAAAACTGGGAAGCTTTAGAAAAATATTGTTTGCAGGATGTAAGTGTGACTAGGGATTTGTATGACCATGGATTACGCAATGGCCAAGTTAAGTTTCGCAATAAATGGAACAGGTTAATTGAGTGTCCAGTAGATTTTTCATTTACTCCACAGAAAAATGCTGGTGTGCAGATGAGTTTGTTGTAGCGGTCATCTTTTTTCAATCAAATTTATTGGTCACAGAAAATTCCAACCAGGATAAAGTTATCGGCTGGATTATGCCATTAATCATGCACTCTAAAAGTAAAACAATCATTGCCCGCGGCGTGCGGCGCATTGATGATTTCCCAGGCGTCGCTATAACTAGTTTTTTTATCACCTGGAACTTCAGCTATAAAGTCGGTGCAAATTTCAAATGAATTGTAAGATAAGATTTTGTAGGTGAGTTGGTCAAGCGTAAATTCATCTTGAACCATCCCTGTTCTGCCTGATTTTATGTTCTCGAGTGACTCAGGAAGTTGATTTTTTTGAAAATAATAATCAAAAACCTGATAAGCTACATCTCTCACGTAATTCAGTTTTCGCTCATCAGCTTGACGCTGACGCTGTGCCGCGGGCCCACCAGTAATGGAAAAAGCATAACCTACTGAAACGATGATCAGTAAACTAATGAGAGTGAGACCAATTTTTGTTAGCTTCATGGTTTATGTTTGTTGTAAGGCTCGGTCTTGTCTAACTTGCCCCAAATAATACCAAAAGATCGTGCCGCTAATACTCAAAATAATCGTTGTTAGGGCGATAAATTGTGTAGTAATGGAACCAGACAAAAAGGCATTAATAACAATGATTAAATTGACGGTCATCACTACAAAAGTGACCACAAGCGTCAAATAGATGAGAATTTTGCGAGAGATAATATCCCTTATTCCCGGCGAAGAAATCTCCTTTTTCTTAATGTCATAAAAGAATAAGCTAAACAATGGCCAGGAAACAACGAGTGCGGCCATGCTACCCAGCATCATGGAAATATGTTCACGATATGACGAGCTATATCGTTCAAGTTCTAAGTCAGGAAACCAGCGCCGCACAAAAACGCTCCACAGTAAGCCTAAGGAAATTGCCATCACATAAAGACTAATAAATAACAAAATATACTCAAACGCGATCCAGAGGCTGAAAGATCCCTGACGCGGTTTTTTATCTAGAACAGACTGATCAGTTGCCGTGGTGGAGTGAGCGCTTAATTTTGCAGCCGGCGCGATCGGTGGTGGGGGCAATGTGTAAACCTTAGTTATAGCTTGCCAAATATCTGCCTTCGACCAGCCAGCAGCTTGACAGATCTCTTGAATTTCCAACTTGGTGAGTTTTTGGCGATCAAGTTCTTGAATGTATTTAACTAGTTCCTTCATGGTTTGAAGTATTATACCCCTCATTTCATAAAGGATGATAATTATTGATCTAAATTGAAACTGTACAGGTCAACCACCGCTGCACTAGCTTTGAGCAAGCAAGAGTGCTTTCTTAGCGCAAGCTGGCCAAGCACCATAACCATCACGTGACATTTTGAAAGCAGCCGTTTTAATCGCTTCTTCCGCATTAAATCTCAAGTTGGGGTCTGGATCCAAGCCCATTGCCAGACGATTACTTCGCCAGGTACTGCTCACAAACTGGAACATACCACCATAAACGCCGTTAATCGCATTCTCATTAAAGCCAGATTCACAGTAGGCGATATCCTTTAACATCTGGCTAGAAATGCCATACTGCTCGGCATACTGCTGAAAGAGCTGATCATAATTTGAAGCCGGCACACTAGGAGGGGTTGATTTTGCTTGTACCACTTTGGCAACTGTTGCATCAGCAGTCTTGTGTGATAATTCATCATCATTTTTATTCTGTTTAACCTGAAGTTTATACAACTCCACAGACGAAGTGTGGTCGATCACTTCTTGGGGATCAATGCTCAGTCTGACTGACTCTTGCTCGTCAGTTGTTGGTGTAGCATCTACCGCCACTCCTGCCAATTGATTGTCAGCACCCTGAACATCAAAATAATTATTAATCGGCAACTGCCAGACCAATTGGTAGTTTTGGTGATCATAATACATGACAGGAAGAGATTGGTAATCCACAGCACTAACCGGGCTGACTAGACTTAATAACAGCCAGCAGCTAATAAACCCCACCCACACCAATTTAGAAAATAATAATTTCATATCTATCACCTTTTTGTTTGGGGAAATGTCTGATGATACAGACTGATGCAATTATATCTATTATTCAGTCAAATGTCAATCGATAAAGAGTAAATAAATTACTCAATTACTCTGGTGAAGGCTTGTTTTTTCATGTTACAATCTGGTCATGTCTTCATTACTCGATTACGCCGCTAAACGCTGTTTAACTGCTGCTGGCATGTTAATCTACCAAAAGAAAGTGCTTCTTATCAAGCACAAAAAACTTGGTGTTTGGTTTTGTCCTGGGGGTCATGTTGACCAAGATGAGTTACCTCACCAAGCAGCAGAAAGAGAATTTGAGGAAGAAACTGGGCTGACAGCGGTTGCTTTTGATCCCTATTATCATTATCAAGGGAAAAATTCAGAGTATTATCCATCGCCCATCGAGACAAATTTGCACTGGGTATGCCTGGAAAATTATCGGCGTAGAATTAAATCACCAGATAATTATCGGCCAGTTAATACTTGGGCAAAGGGTTGTGAGCAGCATTTAGGTTTGGTTTATCTGCTCAAACCTGCCCATCAGGAACTACTGAAGCTGAATCCAAATCGGAGTGAAGTGGATGAAATTGGTTGGTTTTCGCTGAAAGAAGTTGACAGGTTGGAGGCATCACCAGATATTAAACAGCAGATTAAGCATGGTTTTGCGATCATGGCGGCTTTAAAAA